>NZ_CP040871.1:1343333-1679166 GCF_006337105.1 Thermomonas aquatica
CACTTCGCCGGCAAGGTGGTACGCAAAGACTTGACCAAGCTGGTCAAGGAAGGCGCGAACGTCCCGGTCTACGTGCTGGAGTACCTGCTTGGCATGTATTGCGCCTCGGATGACGAAGCCACTATCCAAGCGGGCATGACGACCGTCAAACGCGTGCTGAGCGAGAACTACGTCAGGCCGGATGAAGCGGAGAAGGTCAAGTCGAAAATCCGCGAGAGCGGCACGTACCGGATCATCGACAAGGTCACGGTCAAGCTCAATGATAAGCGCGACGTCTACGAGGCTCTTCTATCCAATCTTGGGGTGAAGAACGCCGAGATTTCGCATCGCTTCGTACGTGAATTCGAGAAGCTATTGGCCGGTGGCATTTGGTGCATCGTGACGCTGCGCTACGTCTACGAAGAGAACCAGAAAGGATCGCCCTTCGTCGTTGAGGATCTCAAGCCGATCCAGATGCCGAACATGGACATGCAGGCGCTGTTCGAGGGACGCAAAGCGTTTACTGACGAACAATGGATCGATGTCCTGCTGCGTTCCACGGGTATGGAACCGACGACGTTTGAACGCAGAGCCAAATGGCACCTGCTGGCACGCATGATTCCGTTGGTCGAGAACAACTACAACTATTGCGAGCTTGGACCACGCGGCACCGGCAAGAGCCACATCTTCAAGGAAATCAGCCCGAACAGCATCCTGGTATCAGGTGGACAGACGACCGTCGCCAACCTGTTCTACAACATGGCTGCGCGGACAGTGGGATTGGTGGGTCTATGGGATGTCGTGGCCTTTGACGAGGTCGCAGGAATCCGTTTCAAGGACCAGGACGGGGTTCAGATCATGAAGGACTACATGGCATCCGGCTCATTCAGCCGGGGCCGTGAGTCGATCAATGCCAATGCGTCGATGGTGTTCATCGGCAACATCAACCAGAGTGTCGAGTCGCTGGTCAAGACCTCGCACCTGCTCGCGCCGTTCCCGGATGTGATGATCGATTCGGCCTTCTTCGATCGCTTCCATGCCTATGTACCTGGCTGGGAGATCCCGAAGATGCGACCGGAGTTCTTCACCAATCAATTCGGTTTGATCGTCGACTACCTGGCCGAGTACTTGCGGGAGATGCGCAAGCACAGCTTCTCAGATGCCATTGACCGCTACTTCAAGCTGGGTAACAACCTCAACCAGCGAGACACGATTGCCGTTCGGCGGACCGTATCCGGTCTGCTAAAGCTGCTATGCCCGCATGGTGAATACGACAAGGAGCAAGTCCGTCAGTGCCTGGAATACGCACTAGAGACCCGACGCCGGATCAAGGAGCAGCTGAAGAAGATAGGCGGGATGGAGTTCTATGACGTCCACTTCTCCTATATCGACCTGGAGAGCCACGAAGAACGATTCATCGCCGTCCCAGAGCAAGGTGGCGGCGGACTGATCCCTGAAGGAGGCAGCGCTCCCGGTACGTTGCACACCATCACAATGGGGCAATCCGGAATGCCAGGTGTATACCGTTTGGAAATCCAGACGATGGCAGGGAATGGAAAGCTATCCATCTCTGGATCAGCAGCCAAAGAATCGGTTCGTGTGGGATTCGACTATTTCAAGGCCAATGCCAGTCGGGTGAGCGCCTCCATCAAGCCCAGTGAACAAGACTTCCATTTTCACTTGGTCGAACTTCAGAACATTGGTGCACCGCAAGCGATGACGTTATCCAGCTTCGTTGCCCTGTGTTCAACAGGGCTTGGGCGATCCGTGCAGAGCCAGATGGTGATCCTGGGTGACATGTCGCTAGGAGGAACCATAAGCCCCGCACGCAACCTGGCAGAGTCGATGCAAGTTGCATTCGACGCGGGCGCTAAACGGATCCTGCTGCCCATGAGCAGCGTTGGGGACATTCCTTCGGTACCTGGGGAACTGTTTGCGAAGTTCCAGACGAGCTTCTACTCGGATCCAATAGATGCGGTGTTCAAGGCTCTTGGCGTGGACTAGCGCCGCTCATGACCCTGCGACAGAAAGCCGAGTAAGTTTTTTCTTACGCCAATACAGATACTTGTGAGACGAGATGCAGTCAGACAGGTAATTGACTTACGAAACAAGCCAATGACACGTCAGCAGCACAACAAGAGCAAGCACGTGCACTAACCGTTTTATTCCGCTTGCTTCGCTCGCAGCATCAAACTCTCTCTAACGCCGGTGAAGGCAACTTCACCGGCATTTTTATTGACTTAAGAAAGGGTAACCCTATGAACGCACTGCACTTTGGCATCCGAAGTGGAAAACGAGGCACCGCTTCCACGCACCTGTCCTATGTCACCAGAGGAGGTCGCCACGCGAAACGTGGCGACTTGGTGGACACGGGTTACGGCAACATGCCTAGCTGGGCCCAAGACAACCCCAGCTTGCTGTGGAAGGCGTCAGACACTTACGAGCGGAAAAACGGCTCGACCTTTCGCTCATTCATCATTTCCCTGCCCAATGTCCTCACGATCGAGCAGCTGAGAGAGCTGGCACGGGATGAGGCGCAGCGGCTGGCGGGCATTAAGCCATTCCAGTTCGCCTTGCATCTGCCCTCTTCTTCACTCGAGAACGAACCGAATCCGCACGTGCACATCGTGATTTGCGACCGGCTTCCCGACGGGATCGAACGAGCCCCTGAACAGATGTTCCGACGGTACAACGCTCAACAGCCTGAGCGCGGCGGCTGCAAGAAGGATACAGGTGGACTTCCACCCTCGGAACTGCGTAAGGCGATGCGCGCGATGCGAGAGGCAGCGGCGAACAATATCAATCGCACACTAGAACGATACGGCCATGACCTCCGGATCGAGCATAGGACACACAAGGAACGCGGAGTCGACAGTCCACCTGAGCGGTATCTCGGGCCGACCAAGATACGATTGATGTCGGATGCAGACCGGGCAACCTACATCCAGAAACGGCGTGTTCGCCGCCGAGGGGTACCCCCGCAGCCAGAGATCAATACCCAGGCTTGAAGTCCCATGAGTCTGAGTTTTCCGCACCCACGCACAAGCGAACCGCGCTATTCGTGCAACTAATCGCACAAATAGCGCGCTTTCAGAGCCTGCGAAACGAAAAAAGAGAGGACCTGCCAACTTCCCCTACAGGGGGTTGGCAAGCCTCCTGAAGGCAACAAGCGCGGTTAGTCACGCCATGATCCGGTGCTCGTCACTTCAGCGTCCATCCCACAGCATTCACCGGTCGCAAGCGAGTGTCTTCGGGCCAACGTGAATTTCCGCCCCAAACGTGGTGCGGGTCAGACCTGCCCCGCCGCCGCCATGCTGAGCGTCTGATTTCCACCGACGATGACGTGGTCAATCATGCGGACGTCGACTAAAGCCAACGCCTGTTTCACCCGAGCAGTCACGACCCGATCTGCGGCAGAGGGAGTGACGTCACCAGATGGGTGGTTGTGCGCCACGATGACGGCTGCCGCGTTGTGCCGTAAAGCTGCCTTGACGATCTCGCGGGGGTGCACTTCAGCCCCGTCGATCGATCCCATGAAGATCTCTGCATAGGTAATCAGCCTATGGCGGGTATCAAGAAACGCGGTTGCAAATATCTCCCGCTCCGCTCCACCAAGCTTGTCCCGAAAGTACGCTTGCGCAGTGGCAGGCTCCACGAATGATTCACCACGCTGCACCCTGGCCTCCACCAGCAAGCGCGCCGCAGCATGGATCGTGTCAGCACAGGCCGGTGTATAGCGACGTCTCGGACCCTTTACGTAAAGGGTGTTGCTGTCGTTCTGTTGCTCTGCCATGAGTGATCCCCCTCTAAATGTAAAGACGCCGGGACGTAATGTCCCGGCGGTTGTCTGCCTCAGCCCAAGGTGATTTGTCACAAGCCCTTGGCGCCAGTCTCTTTCCGTTGCGCCGCTGAAATCAGTTCGTCCAAGTTCTTCAGGCATTCAATCGCGCCCAAGAGTGCAAGTCCGTAGACCACAAACGCTCCAATCATCTTGAACATCGCTTGGCCTCCTCAGCGCTGCGCCGCCTGAGGCATTCGGGTCTCGAGCCGGTCCTTGAGACCTCTCCGAAGTGGGCCTGCGGCCGGTGTCACGCTCACCTCAAGCTCGTCTTCCGGAAAGAACTCCGCCACGACCGCTGGAACATCCTCTTCCAACTCCTCGAATGCCCCATTGGCAAACCCGAGGCGTGCGGCCGTGTCCAACGCGTCCTGATCGAAACCAGAGTCTCGTCGAACTGCATCCCAACGCCGTGCTTCGGTGATGCCCTCTTCCAGCGTTATGCCGGATCTGATCACCAGGTCAACGTAGAAAATCGGCGCACGATGGCTTTGGGTCGTGGACTTGCCCCTGAGCTTCAGCTCCAGCGGCAGGCAAGCCAACAATCCTCCGGAGACCGCATGGAAGTACTGCAGGCGAGCGGCCAAGGTACGGATCGTGTTGAACGACGTGGTACGCAGCACGAAGGTGCCGGTCTCATCCTCATCCCCGATGCGCACGTTGAAGCGGGCGTACGGCTTGCACTGGCCTTCCGCGAAGCGGCAGGTATCCGACCCTGGACACGGCAACGTTTCGATGCCGTCCTGGCCTGATCGCCTGCAGCTCTCGCCATTGCCCACGCACACCGGGCGGCCGGTGGTGCGGTCGAACAGGTTGTAGTCGGCACGCAGGTTCAGGCTGGGATCGTTGAACAGGAGTCTCACGGGCAAACTCCGCAGCTTGCCGCCGGTCTGCTGGCGCAGGACTTCGTCGAGGGGATGCAACAGCCAGCCCTCGCGGTTCTGGACCTGACTGGTCAGGGTGAACTGGTCGTCCTTCTCCGGCAGGCGCTTGCCGTTGCGCTCGACCACGCGCCCGATGGAGATCCGCCCCACGACCGGCGGGGTGATTGCAAAGCCTTTCAGCATGGGAGTTCTCCTAGGATTGATCGGCGTGGGCCGAGATGAGGAACCGGCGGCTGCCGGGTCGAGGCACTGCGTACCGGGCCATGAGATCCGGGTGGTCCTGCGCCAGGCGCTTGGTGTCCAGGCTGGTGCCGTCCTGAGCCCGCTTGTAGGTCACCTCGCCAGTGGCGAAGACCGCTCGGGCGGCATCGCCCATCGCCTGCTGCAGGGTCTGCTTGAGCTGTTCGGCATCCTTGCCGCGCGTATCGAGCTCGTTCCGGAGGGCCACCAACTCGGCGAAGGTGTCCGACAGCGCCCGGTCCTCGCAGAAGTCCAAGGTGTTGCCGCCACCGGGATACAGCTGGCGCAGGGCCTTGCCCGAGGACTCGCTGCCATCCGCCGGAGGGGCTATGTCGGTCTCGACGTGCTTCCAGAACCGGGCCTCCAGCACCATTAGGCGAGCGATAACTTCCTCGTCGCGCTCGATTCGATGGATCTCCAGCCGTTGGCCGCACAACAGCACCGCCACATCGGCGGCCTGCTGGTTGGTCACCGCCAACTGGTGCTGGACTTGTAACTGGATGTACTCGGGCACCCCGCCCTGCCAGAGCTTTGCCCCCCATTCCCCCGCCGTTTTGCACTCCAGGATCTGCACATCGGAACCGCCCACGATCTCGCGGTCGATGTTCGCCAGCATGTAGGGGAAGGTCGGGTGCTGCAGGACCGCATTGACCTTGCGGATCTTGCGCCCGGTTTGCTGCATGTAAGCCACGGCCACATAAGGTTCCAGCAACGTGCCCCAATAGCGTGGATCGTCCATGCCGGGCGGTTCGGTTTCCGCTGGCGTCCGCCCCGTCTTTTCCATCCACAGTTCCAGCGGGCCCTTGTACGGGCACAGGCCTACGGCGGCAGCGGCATCCGAACTGCCGATCCCTCCCTGGCGCACGGACAACCACTGGTGTCGGTCGAGCGTGCGCGTGTCGACCAGCCGCAATGCGGTGTTCTTCTTCATGGGCTTCTCCAAATGAAAACGCCCGGCACAGGGCCGGGCGTTGAGGGAACAACAAGGGTTGGGGTCAGGCGGTCAGCTGGACCAGCTCGTCCCAGGCGCGTTGCTTGAACTGCGCGCCCTGGCCGAACCAGGCAGCCTCACGACGATGGTCATCACTGCGCGCGCGCCGATGGTGGTCGACATACTCGGTCACGCTATTGAGCAAGCCCCACGCCGTACCGCGGCTCGACGCCAGCTGCGCGCCACGGCCGCCACCGTCGTAAAGGGCGCGGACCGAACGCATTGCCTGCTCGTTGACCACAGGAGCCTGACCGGGCTGCCCGGGATAGGTCAGCATTCGACGCAGCAAACCATCGACCGAATCCGGGTCCACCGGGCATGCCACCAGGTCCTTCATCTTGGACACGAATCGATTCCACGGGGCGACGGTAATTCCAAGCTGCTGCTTCACCGCTTCGGGATTGAACTCGGAGCGATGCGGCACCTTCACCGCGCCACGGTTGTCACCCAATGCAATCTGCAGGGTGTTGTTGCATACCACCCGCACCGACGTGAACTGAGCCGTGGTCGCCAAGGACCCATCGCAGGCGGTGGCCAGCAGCAGATACCCATTCACCTGGTCCTTGCCCTTGAGCGTGGCGCTCTGGCCCGTTCGCGCGAGCGCCCAGAACTTCCTGCCTTCCTTAAGCACGCCTGCAGTCTCAAGCTCGAAGCCGGTGTGCTCGGTCAGGTCACGGTAGAACTCCAGCACTTCCTCCGGCTGCACGACCTGGAAACGCTTGGACACGACCGCCAGCGGGCGCTTGGTGTCAGAGCGGTAGAGCACTTTCTGTTCCGGGAAGGAGTGGATCGCCCCGACCGTGTGGTTGCCGGTGATGTAGCGAACCTCGGACTCCTCGATCATCCAGTCCATGCCGGCCTGACGCTTCCAGATCTCGATGGGCTGCGGGGTAGCGAGTTTGTTGCCAAGACCATGCCAAGGCTTGTCGCCGGCATAGGCCATCGTTTCGACCAAGTGCATGTTGAATCCTCTTGTTGGGCGGCATAAACGCAGAAGGCCCGCCGGTGAGGGCGGGCCTTCTGTGAGCGCCAGTGGATGGCTAGGGGAAGCGATCAAACGGCGGCTTCTTGAGCAGCGTGGCCAGGACCGCCGCTGCTACAAGCATCACGTAGTAGATCGTCTCCTTGGTGTCGTCGCGCATCGGCTAGACCCCAATAGGCGCAAGGAACGCAGCACCTGGACGTGAAGCAGGATTGTCCCACTCCACTCGGGTGTTATAGGGCTGAAAATTCTTTGAATCGTTCGCCCATCGAAGCGAATGCGCCAGACGAGATTCAAGGGCCTCAGAGAACCCAGGACCGCATGAGATATCTGGTAGATTTCGAGCCAAGCACTGATCTAGGGGGATCTCGGTGGGCTCTCTTGCGGGTTTCGGACGCCTAGTCGTCAATTTTGACTTGTTCAACGCGGCAGGTTGGAGGATGCGTCTAAGCAGCCAACAGGTCGCTTGCCCAGGTATTCGTGCACCCGCCCCCCGACCCGTGCGCGAGCGCCGCCATGGGTGACGGGGCGACACGACCCACTGATTACGACAGCGCCCTGCTACAGCTGGAGCGGGAAGTTGAGCGCGGAACAGTTGCTGCTCCGCCGAGCGATAGCACCATCGGCCGTTGGCAGAGGCAAGCAGAACAGTTGCTTGCATCCCTGCACGAAACAACAATACCGGGCCGGAATCGCCTTGTTCGAAAAGCCGAACGCTTCCTGTCTTCGCTTGAAGAGCTAAGAGAGAGAAAAGCACGGTACCTCGCGCGACGTAAGGATATCAATCAGGCAGCCACATACGAGCCGACGCTTTCCCTATCCCCCCTGCCAGCCACCTTCGCACGGCAGCAACTCAGCGCAAGCATTCTTGAGGCATTGAGCGAAGCGGAATACACCGCCACTCAGCTGCGACAAGATCAAACAGACCCTGTCGCACCCTCGCCGACAATTGAGCCTCCGACTGCGTTACCGATCCCGATCGACTCATCAGAGGCTAAGCAGCCTCCCAATCCGGTCGCTACCGAAGAGCGACCCACATCGATCCACTCGGCTGACCCTTCGACGCCTCCGCCACAAAAAAAGCGCGCCCCCTTCGTTCCAACACATCCAAGTCTATCGCGTCGAACTGATCCGATCATCGCGGTAGAGGGTCGCCTAGCCAAGCCAGATAGCTTCGAAGCTGCACGGTCGATTGCACTGGCCTGGCTGACTAAACATGGCTTCGAGCCTCCGCCTGACAGGACTACAGACTTCGAGCTGCGAACAAAGAAGGGGCATACGGCGAACGCCGTTACCCTTCCTGATCTAGGCCTTTGGGCAATCCAGGCTGAGACTGCCGACAGCGCCCTGGAAGGTCGCCGGTGGCGAGTAGAGATGGTACTGCTGAACGCACAGCCCACACCCGCCGTATCGGTGACGCTGACTGCCATCTCACCTGGTGGGTCACCTCAGCCACCAACGAGCATTCCCACGCTCGTCACACGCTTGGCCCAGGAGATTGGTCTACGCGATACCGACGATGGCGCTCTTTTTACTGCGGGCCCAACGCGTATCAGCGACTTCGCATCGTTGGGGCGAGCACTTGTCGCGCTGCGATCGCCTAAGCGCAATCGTCCGATACTCGTATTGTCGACATACCTGAAGGACGAACAGCTCAAAACGTTCATGGATCCGAAGGGCTTGGCAGACAAGCTAGGCGGCCTCGCTCAAGTGTTCGTTCTCGACAGGGAAATGGTCTGGTCCTTCAATGAAGAGGTAGGCCGTAAGGCCGCCGTCTCGGGCGCTACGATTCGATTCTTCCGACCTGGCTTTACGTCTGACGATGAACCTGGACGCCACCCGGTTTGGTCACCAACAGAACTCAATACCCAAGGCCTGAATTTGCTTGGCCTGAGCGGCATCTTGCTGCAGGAAGCTGCTTACCAATCCCTTCGTGCGCTCGAACGCGACGATGCGACTCCTGCCTTCGATCAGGTTCGCGAGATGGTGCTCAGGCGCCAAATTGAAGAAGCCAGACGTAAGGCCGAAATCGCCGCATCACATCGAGCTAGCGGTGACGAGGTCGCGTCGCTTCAAGATGAACTCGCGTCAGAGATCGATCTTCGCAAGCTGTTTGAGGAAGACAATACGAACCTGCACGCAGACTTGGAAGAGGCTCGATCAGAACGCAACGCATCCCGTGACGAGCGAGATACGCTGCGAGGCCGCGTCATGTTCCTAGAAAGCCGAGTACAGAAGCTGATGGGGCAGCTGCGGGAAAAGACCGGAGCGGTCGAACCCGAATTCCCGGACAACTGGGAAGACCTTGAGGATTGGTGCAATGAGTATCTCGGCGACCGCATCGTTCTAACGAGAAAAGCAGTGCGCGCAGCACAGGACTCTCATTTTGAGGACATTGAGTACGCATATCGCGTTCTTTGGTTACTGGCCGAAGAATATGTGCCGGCGCGTCGAAGTGGTGGCGAATCCTACAAGGAAAGCCTCAAGAAAATGGGCCTGGAGATAACACCTACAGGCCGAAGTGCCCATCAGCATCGCAGCAAGAACACGTATCAAACCGACTACAAAAATGAGCGCGTAACGCTGGAGCTTCATGTAACAGGAAGCAATGATCGCGACCCCCGGTTCGGCTTCAGGATCTACTTCCACTGGCATGAGCGAGATCAATGCATGGTCATTGGCTCGATGCCAGAGCATCTCGACAACGAACTCAGCTAATCCACTTCCATCAACGCGCCCTTACTAATGACACAATTCACATGGATACCCACCTTTCGCGCAATCGCGGAATGGTTACGCACCTACAGAACTCGACAGCCTGATCTGATCACGGTCCTGCACAAGGTCGGCATCACATCGGGCCTAGAAGATCGGGACGAAAACGAAAACAGCATCCCCTTGGATGAAATCGATCCCTTTACCTTCTACTGCCTTTTCACCAAGTACGGCGTTGACCAAAGACTCAAGCTCGTCGCGAGGTTGATCGAAACGGCGGGCATTTCTGCCACACTGCCGACGGACTTTGACGGCGTCCCAAGTGCCAATGCAATGAAGGTGTGGATGTTTCCATTCAAGGCACAGAGAGAGCCTTGGATGGTGTCCACCCTGTGGGATCTGTTCGAGCAAGCGCTTCGCGGTGAGGTCAAGGGTGAGACGTTCAATCGTTGCCTGACCATCAAGAACACGGGCTTTGCCAAGCTGACCGAGTGTCTGTTCTACATCGCGCCGGAGAAATACTTCCCTGTCGATGGTCAGACAAAGCCTTGGCTGGCAGCCCGCAAGATCAGCCTGCCTGAAAGCAGTTGGGAATCTTATCAGGCGTTTTTGCCGAGACTGATGCAAGCGAGCAACCAGAGCTTCGCCTCACTGTCGCATGAGGCATGGGTAACGAATCAGGCAGCTGCATTTACCAAAGAATCGGCAATCGTCTATCTCGACGCGCGGTTTCCGGGAACCCGAACTGGGACGTCGCACATCGCTGCTTGGCACACCCCTGAAGGCCGTGCCCTTGCTACAGACCCCTCTCCCAAGCGGGTTGCGATCTTCATCGAAATGGCTCCCCCGTTCCTCGATCAAGAGGCGATTGAACCCTATCCTGCAGAACGTCCGCGCAACCACCATCTCGGCGCTCACGCGCCAGCGCTTGCCGCCGGCAAGCAAGCTTATCTCGCGACGCTCGCCACCCTTGCCGATTTGCAGAAGCTCTGCGATTGGTACGCCGACGGCGCCGCTCAACCATCTGCCGACACCACATCACGGATTGCGGAACCCACTGACATGTCACCGCCCCCACTTAACCAGATTCTGTTCGGCCCCCCTGGAACTGGCAAGACGTACTACACCATCAACCATTCCCTCGAGATCGTTGATCCGGCGTTCCTGGCAGCGAACGCACTCGATCGCGCGGCCTTGACCGAGAGATTCAGAGAGTTGGTAGCAGAGGAGCGGATTCGGTTCGTCACCTTCCACCAGAGCTTCAGTTACGAGGACTTCGTCGAAGGATTGCGTGCCGAGACCGACCGAGACGACAACCTTGTTTACAAGGTCGAGCCTGGCGTCTTCAAACGCCTATGCGAAACAGCAAGTGGCGTGACTGAAGCTGCTCGGGAGATCGGCATCAGTGACGCCCCCCGGATCTGGAAGCTTTCAATCGACAGTACCCATGCCAGCAAGACGCGCGACTACTGCTTCACGCACAATGAGGCGCGGATCGGATGGGGCCTCGTGGGCGACCTTGCGAAGGTCACGCGGGGCAGTCACGCTGGGTACGACGCCCTAGGAACCCACAACCAGAACACAGTCCACAGCTTCGCCAATGAGGTGGAGGTGGGGGACATCATCCTTTGTATCCGATCAGCCGAAGAGATCCAGGCTGTCGGCGTCGTCCAGGGTGAATACCGATACGAGCCAACCGTACCTGCGGGGGTACTCAGCGACTACAACAACGTTCTTCCCGTTCGCTGGCTGGCCACAGGTCTGAATCTCAACATCAAGAACGTCAACGGAGGCGTTCGATTCACGCTCAAGACGCTGTATGAGCTGACACGCGTAAGCTGGCCAGAACTCGCTCAAGCGCTGGAGAAGGCTGGTGTCGCGCTGACAAGCCGGGCCGAGAGTTCGATGGCGCGCAGACTTCCTAACAAAGGTCAGCCTTACGTCTTGATAATCGACGAGATCAATCGAGGCAGCGTTTCACGAATCTTTGGCGAGTTGATCACTCTCATCGAGCCAAGCAAGCGAGCTGGGGAAGTCGAAACGCTAGAGGTGACCCTACCCTACTCGAAGAACCCGTTCTCGGTCCCGTCAAACATCTACCTCATTGGCACGATGAACACGGCGGACCGGTCACTCGCCGCAATCGATATCGCCCTGCGTCGACGTTTCCAATTCATCCCCATGCTGCCTGACGTTGGAGTTCTGCGCGGTATATCGGTCGATGGTGTAAAGATCGATGCCATGTTGCAGGGCATCAACGATCGCATCGAATGTCTGCATGGCCGCGACTTCCAGATCGGCCACGCCTACTTTCTCAAGCTCAAGGACTCCGCCACGATCGCGGCGTTGTCTAGCATCTTCCGGCAACAGGTGCTTCCTCTTTTGCAGGAATACTTCTTTGAAGACTGGCAAAAAATCGCCTGGGTGCTGAGCGATGAGCTGAAGTCGCCAGAGGATCAGTTTCTGAAGCGCCGGACAGCTGTCATGGCCGGGCTTGAGGGGCAGGACAACATGCCTGAGAAAACACTTTGGTCGATCAACACCAAGGCATTCGATCGTATCGGTGCCTACCAGGGAATCAAGCTTGGCTCGATCCCAGCATGAGCCTCATTACCGTCCGCGAATTTGCGCGATTGTCCACTGCGCAGACACACCCTCTCAGCCTGGACGAGGCAACGGTATCGCCGGCGGCGTTTGATTGGCTGTGCAAGGAGAGCGCGCGGCTTCGCCCGAGCGGAGCGGTCATCCTTGAGCTCGAAGACCGACAATCACTGCGACTTGATAACTATGTCGGTGTGCTGGAAGCGCCTGACGGAACGCGCATCGAGATCCTCCCGAAGGCGTTCGATCAGGCGGGCGATGCACCGGCTGCCAGACGATTGCTTCGGAAGATGCTGCAGATCTGCATTAATGTGCGCCCTCGGGAGTCATCGGTTACGACACTGCAGACCGGAAGCGCGCCGGTAAACGAATGGATCTTTCAGCAATTTGTGACAGAACTTGACTGGCTATTGAAGCACGGCTTGAGATTCGACTACCAGCGCGTTCAGGAGGAACAGAGGTTTCTCCGGGGGCGACTCAACCTTGCGAAGCAAGTGAGGCAGCCCCCTGGGCGCCAACACTTCTTTCAGATTGAGCACGACATCTTCAGCGCAGACCGCCCGGAGAACCGCCTGCTAAAGTCCGCGCTCCTGGAGGTCTGCCGCCTGACGCGTGATTCAGATACGTGGCGATGGTCGCACCAGCTCGCCGCCATGATGCACGAAGTACCGCCCAGCCCCAACGTACGTGAAGACCTCGCCAAATGGAGCGATGGGCGCCTGCTGGAGGCTTACCGATCGATCAAGCCCTGGTGCGTTCTGATCCTCCACCGATTGGTTCCTTTAAGCATGGTTGGAACCTGGGTTGGTCCGAGTCTTCTGTTCCCGATGGAAGTCCTCTTTGAACGTTACGTTTCGGCACAGCTTGTGAGGCAGATCGGAGTTCTCGCGCGGCTCCACCCAACGCCCTCAAGCAAGTTTCTTTGTCGCCATGAAGGCGACAACATGTTCAAGCTGAAGCCCGACTTCGCAATCCTGAAATCCGATCAGATGCTCGCGCTACTGGACACCAAGTGGAAGCAAATCGACGAATCTCTTTCCAATGCGACCGACAAATACTCCTTACGGCAAACCGACTTCTACCAGATGCATGCCTATGGGCACCGCTATCTCAACGGTACTGGTACTCTCGCACTCATCTTCCCCAAGACAACGCTGTTTCGATCTCCGCTGCCTGCTTTCCAGTTCAGCGATGAGCTCGCCTTACATGTACTTCCCTTTGATCTAGATACCGATCAGCTCGTCGGCTTGGAACGTATTCTTCCGGTCGCTAGGCAGCTACCTGACGCCGCATAGGCTATAGCGGGTCATTAATCAGCTTCTTTCAAACGCTCAGCCATCACCCTCGAAGTTACAAGGTGCGCTCTCCGCAAGTCGACTAACAATGCGCCCAGCCCAGACCAATTCGCGGCCTCGGCGCTGGCGTTCGGATGGAACCCCCGCCATGGCCGCCAATCGGCCCGGCTTGACCCGAGACGTTAGGCCATGACTGAGCATTTCGTAAGACTGGGCGCAAGGCACTTTTCCGCTCTCGCATCGGGTGACCCAGTGCTTTGGTCAGAGGTAATCGGGGCAAAGGTAACCCACGCGGACTATGGCGCAGGGGAAATAGTTGCGGTTGAGCAAAGGCTCAATTACACCCCGCTAATCACTCTCCGGTTCGCAAATGCATTGAAGACTTGGACGGTGCAAAGCTTCGATAATGACAAGACGTGGATTTCACTAGATCCATCACTCATAGCTAGGGCCGAATCGATGGCAACGGCCAGAGCGACTGCTCGCGCCGAACTTGAGCGGCAACCGAAGTTGAGAGCCGAAGCTGCTCTAGCTGCTCTTTCCAACTTGAAAGAGCGAATCGGCGTCAAGGACGCCAACCTAATAATTGTTCACACCCCGTACGAACAGCCCCTCGACGGTCATGCTTCGTTTCAAGAAGCAGCGTCGTTAGCATTCGAAGTATCAAAGAATTGCGCTGTTGAGTTGATCGTGAAAAGAGATGATGACCACTGGTTTGTGCTTGCGAACCACGAGTATCAGGATCTCATAGACCAATACATTCACGAGCACTACTGGTATAAAAAGACGCCGGAAGAGGAAGCACGCGAAATTGCAAAGTGTGAGGAGATGGAACAAGAGGACATCTATAGGGCATCCGACGAGCGTGCCCTCAGCTCCCGAGAGATTGAGCAAGAAATGTGGGGGTACGTTGATGAATTGCAAACTGACGACGAATGATTTATGTCTGCGTTTCTGCATACTTAGAGCGGCCTAACTCAAGCTGGCTCCGCTCAGTCGCCGGCTATATTGGGTTGTCCAAGACCGAAAAGCGGTCTGGCTTAACTGAGGAGTTCAATGTCTGCGTTAGGTCGATATCTCGGTTCGCCGCGGGCTCGCTGCGATTCGACGAAAGCTTCATCGACACGCGCAAGGACCAAACACGCCGTTCTCACCTGCGCTGTGGTCGCAGGCGATTCGCTGCAACAGCCAGTCCAGTGACGACACCGAGAGAAGGATCACCTTTCGTGACCGCAATGCCTGGAAAGACCGATTGGATAACATCTTGAACGTACGGGGCGCGAGACATACCGCCAGTGAGGAGTATGACCTCTGGCTCCCGGGTTATTTCCCCGCGCGCTGTCTCGAGCAACTTCGTTAGCACGCTGAGATATCGCTCTGCGGCCATTGCCGAATCTTGTTGCGTCGTCGTCGCACTCAGTTTCTCCTCAATGAAGTCCAGCGGCGCACCAATCTTATTCGAGTCACTCAACATCTTCTTGGTGAGCTCAACCTGCATGTTCATTCGAACCGTGTTTCCGAACTCCTGCAGACGGGTGAGGCGGTTGGCGTACGGCTCCTCATAGCGGCTGAAGTTGTAAGCGCGAAATTCGGATTGACGGTCCACCTCGTTTACCCTCGCCGCGGCTGAAAATACGTGGACTGGAATGCTCGACTGACCTTTGCCGAGCAACGGCATGAAGGTTGCCAAACTGAGTGCCAGATCCACGTCCTGCCCCCCACGGGTTGACCCCATGAGCCGAGGATTTCGGGGTGGGGCCTTCGTCCCCCCACGTTCGCCATCGCGATGTCAGTGGTACCGCCACCGACATCGACGACCAGACAGCGCTTGGGCTTTTCTTGGATCGCGTGATAACCCATCGCGGCCGCGGCCGGTTCCTCCAGGAATTCCACCTGATCGAAACCTGCCGCAGTGGCGGCCTCGCGGAGGATCTCGAGTGCCTGAATTTCTCCCGCATCCCCAAGTGAGCTACGAAATCGAACGGGTCGACCTATCAGCGCACTTCGAACCTCGCTGCGGAGTTGCTGAACCGCTGAAAGGCGGATGTGCTCAAGCACATAGGTGGCAATGCGCACTAACACGACGCGCGCGTGGGGCAACAGCGAAAAGCCCAGCATCGACTTGGGGGAATCCACCAGATGCCCGCCACCTTCCGTGAGATAGGCCACGATCGCTTGGTCACCGTAGACCGCGTGCTGAAGCGACGCCGCTGACTTCTTGGACCGTCGCACCTGATTCTCAAGCCATGCTCTGCGAACAGCGCTGACGGCTTCTCGTTCCATCTGCGACTCGGAGCGGAGGGCAACATTCGGTATGAAGAGCAGTTCCTGCTCTCTCCTTTTCGGCTCGTCTATTTGCATGGCTAGCGCTCGCAACGCGTTTGCCCGATTGACCTGACGTGTCTGTTCGTTCCGACTCCTGCGAACCAGGTTTTCGACTTCCGCTTTGAGGCTGGAAGTCAAAGCGAACTGACTTGGATCTGGGACTCGATGCTGAAAATAGGCCGTTGTACGAAACTGCTTCTCTTTACCAAATTTAAGCAATTGAACGCCGTCTCTCACGACCGCTCCTGCCGCCGAGTAGCTGGTTCCAAAATCGACACCCAGTCTCATGTATACACGCCCCGTTTATCGGGCGGCGCCCAGGCCGCACGCTCGAATTCATGTCTGCCCAAACTGCTTTACGAACAGTCGGGATCCTCTAAGTCAATACTGCAAGGCGCTACTAAAACCCTGAGGTAGGCCAAGCATGCGCATGATTAAGCCAATCCACGGCGCCAGACTCACTCGCACCTTACGGCCGAATCTTTAGCCGCCTTACCCGGGATACGGCATCCCCAAATCCCCGTAGCCACCACTCGAGCATCGCCGAGTCCACGACGGTGGCGGAGATCTCGTAGTCGTCTCCGAGGTCCTTTACCGACTGGTCTTCGGAGAGCCTGGACTCGAGCAGGAAATGCCCATGGTCCTTGTCAATGCGAAACGTCAGGCGGACCTTCTTCCCATCCCCGAAACCAAACCGTCCCTCGTCGTCGTACTGCTTAAGATCGAATCCCTTTGGGCGTTTGAATGTCAGAGTCGAGCCCTCAGCTGCCTGTACGCGATGGATGGCCAGCGCGCGATTGTCGTCATACCCATCGAAACGACAAATGAGGTACATCCGCGGGCCTTGCTGGGCGAGGCCGAGAGGCGTGACCCGACTGGTGGTCACGCCTCCCCCGGCATTCTTGTAGGTCACGGTCAAATAGCGATTGCCGTACAAGGCCTCGCACACAGTCTCGAACACGGTCGGATCAATTTTTGGCGGCAATAGCGGCTGCGAGGTCGCCACCACACGTACCTTGGCCGGCCAATCGCGCTCCAGCGAAGGTGGACCGAGCGGATCCAAGTTTTGACGCGCTTGGGCGAAGAAGCCGTCCATCGATTTCAACAGGTGCGCAGGGAGGAGGTTGCGCAGGTGCTCTTCGGCCAGACGTAGCAGCAACGACTCTTGGAGGGTTAGACCCGGAACAGAGAGGCCGCTAGCGTTTTTCTGCCAGGAGTACCCGTATGGCTTCGTCCTGGTATCCCGTTCAATGTGAAAGTGTTCGCTCAACAGATCGAGCTGGCGCTGGATCGTGCGTAGATCCCGGTCAAATCCGGCTTCCTTCACCTGCGCATGAAGCTCTTCCGCGGTGACTTTGCGATTGCGTGGAATGCGACGCAGCAGCTCGATCGCCAGAAGCGTGGTTTCCAGAGTGCCTGAGCGTTTTCCCATGACTACCGAATGGCGACCTTCGATCCACTGAACGCCGACCATAGCCGAACCAACGCCAGCGTATCCAGCGCGCAATAGGCGATGAGCTGGCGCTCAATCTCGTCCTTCCGCTCCTTGGTCGTCGAAGGGCCCACCGCCTCCACGAACGCCTCCATGGCCATCCCGCCATCCTTCACACCTTCAAGTTTGGCGTAGTCCAGATCGGGGCACAGCGCAGGTAGCACGGCCTTGATACTCCAACTGCCCTCCTGTGCGGGGTGGTAATAGTGGTCTCGTGCCACCGGCAAGAGGTCAACGACACGTGTCGCCAACGCATTCAATGGCTTGGCAAGGCGTGGGAAGCGCGCTGCCAAGTCCCGTATCCGGGATACCTCAAAACCGGCGTTGTACGAGAACACGGGACCTTGGCTGCCGCACGCTTCGATCAGTGCCTTGGCAAATCCCACGGACGGATCTTTCCCCGAAAGATCCAGGAACGATTCGTGTGCGAGCAGCCCTGTGCGGGAAAGCCGATGCACACTGAACTGAAAGGGGATTTGCTGGTAGGGCCGCGTGCCCTTCCAGATCGGCACGGCGAACTGGATGGTCTCGAAGTCCATGAAGTACGCCGGCAGCTTGTGGGGCTGCAACGCGGCTGCGGCCCCGACCCTGTTGAAGTAGGGCCTTCCTGACAACGTCACTTGCTTGACGCGCTGTTGCTTGTCATTGAGCAACTCGTCAGGCACTTGGCCCAGCTCGGTAAGCCCTTTCTCTTTGACGAAGGCTTGCAACGGCTTGCGGAGGGCGCCTGGTAGAAGGCTGATCGGATGCGCGACGGCCGGGCAAAGACTCATGCAATGCGCGCTGAAACTGCACTCGAAGGGGTCATTGCAATGCCGCCCCATTTTGAGGTCGGGCTCTTTTTTGCCGGCGACGACGCGGTGGGCGTCAGCGATCCAAGCCTTGACTTCATCGCCCCGTGACAGTGCCTCGACGGTCACATCGGTTTCGGCGAGAAGCCCGGCGTAGTCGCCGTCCCCCTGGTAAACCCAACTGCTGTCGATGCAGGCCACGGCCGCTTCCAACAAGGGCACACCCGTGGCCCGGGCAATGAATACCTGGATGGCCGCATCGTCACGGTGATAGTCCTTGACAGTGGTGGCGGACTTGACCTCAACCATCTTCCAGCCGCGCTTGCCACCCTTCCTGACGGGCAAGAGCACGTCGGCAAATGCCAGGGCGTCCGGCGTACGGAAGGCCGCCTCGAAGATTGGTTGGTTGGCGTCCAGCAGCCGCTTGGTCCGGTCAAAAACGGCATCGAATCCTTCGGCTTGCGCGTCAAGCAGCACGCCGCTATTTCGCGGGTCGTACTGCTGGCGAGCGATATCACCCACCTGATTGCCGGCCTTGAACTTGGCCTGCGCCTGAGCCGAGTCCTCGCGCAGATCTGGACGATGCACCTCCAGCCAGAGCCGCTTGGGGCACTGCCTGTATGCCACCAGCTTGGACTTCGAAAGCACGCGTCCCATACAGCCCCCCTGTTTGGCCGCTATTCCGACGCTAGCATGCTTCGGAGCCATATTCACCTTACCTGCGCCCTGCATCCGCAGCACTGCGATATCACCTCGGCTCCTCCTATGCTGCCAACGCCTGCGACACGATGTGTCGCTCACGATGCCACCCCGCTCTAGCCCGCGTGAAAGGCAGCCGATGCATACTCCACCTCAAGATCGGGGGAATAGGACGTGACACTTACCGCTTCCAGCCTAAAGGCACATCACCGCGAAATTCGGGATCAGCAGCCGGAGGCCCTGCGCCTGCGCATCCACCGGGCGCTGAGCTGGCTTGTGCGATCGGAGCAAGAAGTAGATGACTTGGACTTGCAGTTCGTCCTCCAGTGGATTGCGATGAATGCCGCCTATGCTCGAGAGTTCGGGCGCGAGGAGACGGAACGTGCTCGTGGGAAAGCTTTCCTGGACACATTGGTAACTCTGGATCGCGAGAATCGTCTGCACCAGGCCCTGTTCAAGCAGTTCACGGGGCCCATTCGCACCCTGATCGACAACAAGTTCACCTTCGAGCCGTTCTGGACGGCGATGCGGACGCACGATGCCAGCAACCGTTGGGAGGACGGGTTTGCAAACAGCAAGAAAGCGGCCTTCGCGGCCGTAATGCAAGGCGACACGACGAAGGTGCTGGGAATCGTATTCGACCGACTCTATGTCTTACGCAACCAGCTGGTCCATGGGGCGCCACCTGGAACAGCCAGGTCAATCGCGCCCAGCTCTCAGACGCGGTGGCTATCCTGGGGACGTTGGTGCCCTTGATGCTTGTGGTCATGATGGAGCACCCTGCGCAGGATTACGGTGACGCGCTCTACCCAGTTTTGTGACCGCCCAATAGCGCGCACCCGCCACTACGCACGACGCTGGTGATCCGGGCCATGCCCCCCCTCCCACTCTGAGACGAGCCTGCCGTCAACCGCCCAGACCGCTCGGAGAACCTAGGACCATGCACCACTCGCACAACCTCATGTAGACCCAGGCCCGCCATGCTCCGCGCACCCAATAGCCCGAGTCCGAGCCTTCTTCGACGCCCCCTCAATGCGATACAAAATGTCACAGCCGGCGTGAGCATCGTCATTGATGAATTTCACCCGAGGGGTCAGGACGTACCGCCGTGGCAATACAGATACAACTTCGCGAATTACTGTTCAACGCCTTTGAAGATCTGCAACGATCTGAAGAGAACGACATGCTCGCTGAAAGCCTCACAAAGGCTAGTAGCTTTGCACCACCGACTCAAAGCAGCCGTATCTCTGTGATCACCGCTGATTCGCCCCTCACAAGAGCCTTTTTGCTTATGTGTCTCCTCGAGGCGAGCGCACTGAAACGAAATCGCAAAACCCTAGTTATAACCGCCGGACGGAATGCGCCCAGCCAACTCGGCCATGGCCTTCTGTCGATGACCATTCCTGACGCAAGCTTCAGAGCGGGCACCCTGGCTGTTGGCGATTGGAGCAAAATTTCCGCCCACATCCAGCTTATACGAGCCGCTGACGTATCGATTATCATCAGAGGGAGGCGCCGCACAACTACGTTTATTACGCAGGTTGAGGAGGCCTTGCGCAGCACAGGGGCGGACGTATTGATAATCGATCAACCTCGTCTCTGTTTCCCAAGGCTAAAATCTAGAATGGAGACCGGCCGAACGGAACTCCCAGCCTCGATCGTGGCGTTGAGCAAAATGCAACCGTTGCAGATCATCGCTCTTGATACTTAGATTCCCACGGTCGTGCCGAAGAAATGGAGAACTGCGTGCGCTATCCAATTCTGATTCAAATTCGTTGGTCGTGGACAACCGAAACGATTTTGATTGAAGAACGAAAATCGCCCATCTCTGGAGCTGAATTTACTACTTCAGAGGTTTGGCCAGAGCAACCATTTCAAGTGGACTACGTAACTAACGTCTTGCATCACGAGATTGATGGATCAGTGCACCACTTGAAACTCGAGTATCGACCTGAGAATAACCTCAGCATACGCGAACTTACGGATTGCTTCGGCTGCGCCACTATCCAATACGACACGTCAGGCAAGACGAAAAACAAGGCAACGTGGGCGAACGACCCACCAAATGCAGACTACGATGGGGCAGCCAAAAGCGTAAAGATAATTACGGCGGGAGGTCCCGAGTTCTTGGGGTTCACCACGTCACTCCGTAGAAAGAGGAAACAAGGCCTATTCAAAAGCAGACTGTTGAGAATTGAGCGCTGTTGCGCGCTCACCGGCGAAAGCGAGCAAAGTGTTCTGGAAGCCGCCCACCTCGTTGAGGTTCAAGACGAAGGCAGCTACGACGTACACAACGGCTTCCTGCTCAGATCTGATGTCCATAGGCTCTTTGACAAGCGGCTGCTGCATATTGATCCAGCGTCCGGAAAGGCGCAGCTGTCCAACGAAATATCAAACAGCTCTGCTTACCACGCTCAAGCAGAGACATGGGTTCTTAAGGAGGCGGTCCTCCGCAGGGTCAAGGAATCGCTTTTGAAACGCACAAAAGCTGGTTGTTAACGAAAATTCGATCCGACGCGCATGCGCGTCCCCGTTGGTGAAACGATCCGCATCATCGCCAGCACTGCTTCCAGAGCATCATGGGAAAATGATTCATTTCCCGGCCCCGAGATCGTCAGGTGAGTCTCCTCGTAATCATCGAGGCCAATAAACGGCCTAACCACCAATGTCACCCGTTCGCGCCCTTCCCGGGACCGGAGCGAGTACGCCTGAATTTGGCCTTGAGCAAGCTCATTCGTGTATTTTTGGATGCAATGGCGCATTGTGATTGCCTCTTCCCGAATGGCCTCCGACGTATTTAGGCGGGCGGCCGTCCAAGCGAGGGGAAGTGCGAAGCAGTAATCCAGCGTCATTCTTGCAGGAGGCGGAATGCCGATAGCGGCAAACATCCGATCTGGACGCGGGAGTCCATCGTGAACGTATCGTTCGCATCGCAACCAGCGGATAGCCTGCCGAAGCTTGCTTAGCAGCTCCTGCGCTTTAACCTGCTTGTTGGAACGCAGCCGCTCGATTCCGTCGAGGCATTCGCTCCGCATCAAGTATGCGGAGGTAACACCGGTGCATCGGCGGATCACGTGCGCCACTGCAAGCCAGCGCCAGAATGCACGGGAATCAAGGTCAATCAGCTTTTCATGAGGCAAGTCCGCGAGCAGGCTTGCGACCCGCCGCGCCATTGGGTACGTGATCCAATACTGGCGAGAAGATGGGCGCCATTGCCGCATGGCACGAATAGCTGCCGGCCCAACCCGAAAGAACCGACATAGCGCCTCGATAAGTGGCTCGCGATGATCAATGGCGTGGAGCACACGCCACGCCGCAACGCGCCGGGACGCTGGCCCGCGCCAGCCGTAGGCCGTCTCGATGACACAGTCCAGCAGAAGCGGATGCTGAGCGACCGCTTGGACACGGTAGCTGCATATGTTCGCGTCGAGGCGGCGGTCGGTGCTGTAGATGTGCCAGGCTCGGCTCACCCCAGATAGCGCCAAATAGTCGTCCTCGGCATGGTGTGCCAAAGGCTGACCGCACGGACAGATGGAGCTCCTGTGGATCTTCACGCACGATGGATCAATGCCGTTGTCGAGCAGCATGTTGGAAAGGATGTGACACCAGAAGTCGAAGGCCGCTTCATCCGCGCCCTCGATCCACAGTGCCGAGGCGACGCGCTTCCTATCCTCTGTGTCCGCGATACGCCCCAGTATGCCGAGATCACCGCGTCCACTGAGGACGTTCTGGGCACATTCGAGCAGCTCGTAGAACAGGACTTCTGCTTGACCCACGGATGTATTCCCCTCAGAGAGGTCAACGTGCTTCATCTCTCGCCACGCATCGCAATACCTCGCGGCCAGAATGACGCGGGAGCGAACCCGGATCAGAAGCCGATACGGCGCTGGTTTGCACCCGGCTTGAAGCGCAGCTCTGCCTCGAGCAACTCCAGCAGTCTTGCTTGCGTCGGCGGTTGATCCAGCACTTTCAGCTGCCGCAATGCATTGGTGAAGTCTCCGGGGACCAAAGAGCCCATGCGATCCAGCCGATCACGCCCATGGTTCGCGCCGCCATGGCTTTCAGCGTCGACAGCGACACGCGCAAATAGCGAACGGCGCTGTTCGCGCGTTAGGTAGTCAAAATGCACCTTGAAGTCGAAACGCCGCAGAGACGCGGCATCCAGGCTGTCCATCAAGTTGGTGGACGCAATGAAGATGCCCTCAAAGGACTCCATCTGGGTCAGCATCTCGTTAACCTGGCTCACTTCCCAGCTCCGATGAGCGTTGCCGCGATCCTGGAGAAAGCTGTCCGCCTCGTCGATCAGAAGGAGGGCGCCCTCCTCTCGTGCCGCCTGGAACGCTCGCGCAATATTCTTCTCGGTTTGGCCCACCCACATGCTCTGAACGTCGGATGCACGCTTGAGGTGCAGCGGGACGTCTAGGACCTTGGCTAGATGGTGTGCGAACGCAGTTTTTCCCGTACCGGGCGGCCCATATAGGCAGATTCTGGCGGCTCGTCGTCCACTCAAGCCTGTTGCTAACCCTGTGATGTCTGGATTCGTGTTGAGAAATGCTGGGTCGTAGTGCGAAGGGAGAGGGGCACTTGCAGACTGCGCACTTCGTCCCATGACCTGGAGTGCAAGCCTGGCCACCTCTTCGGCCTCCCGATCACGGTCAGCTTGATGGGGGCTCTTTAGTGCTCGCAACACACCTGCGATGCGCTGGATGGACGCGGGGGGTAGCTGCTCCATTGCCACCAGTTTCGCGCGACTCTCCTGAGAAATCAGATCTTCGTCCAAGTGACGGTCGACAACGCGTCGCCGAAACGCACCTGTTGGGCCGCGAAATTCCAGTGAGAGAGCAAAGCGACGCAAGTACGCCGCGTCGAACGAAGAGATGCTGTTGCATACCCAAATGGTCGGAATTGGATTGGACTCAAGTGTCTGATTGAGCCAGCCTTTCCCGATCCGGTCTCCTCCCGATCGCAACGTAAGTCCAAACGGCGACAGGCTCGCCTCACTGCCAAAGACATCCTCCACCTCGTCGAAAAGCAACAGCTGCCCCCGCTTCGAGGCCAACAGGTTCTGCGCAAGGCTAAAGGAGCGAAAGCGCTTCTCCCCGGAGATTGGGTCTCCTGACGAGTCCTCGGTGGGCACCTCGCTCAACTCTGACCCAAGGTCATGCGCGAGCGCTCGGACGAACTCCGTTTTGCCGGTACCCGTCGCGCCATGGATCAGAATATTGACGCCCTCGCGCCGGGCTTTGATCGCGACGCGCAGGTAACGACGGAGCATGGAAATATCGAGGCGCTCAGGGTAGTCCTGCATCGTCAAGCTGGGTGATGGTGACACGCACAGGACGTGGCGGAGCAGTACCTTCTCGTCGAAACACGGCGCCAGAAGCAGCGTTGCGATTTCATCATCCATCTCCAGAGGATGGTTGCCATACACGTAGCTCAGGCCAGGCTGCAAGATGCCCGCGCGCCGTAGGGCACCGCCAGAAGCCAGTGCTTTTTGAATGTCCCTGGGCTTTATCCCCACCCCATGTTGGACCATGCTGAAAAAGCTCTGCAGCAAGCCCGCCCGCACCTTGAACAATTCCTGGAATGCTTCGACCCGGGACACGATGACCGCCAGACGCAGAACGCTCACCTCTGCCCTGCTTAACTTCAGGATGCCCCCGATCTGCGCGATATTGCGGTCCAAGTTCCGCAGGGATGGCATTCCACGCCTTGTGAGGCGCGCCTCCTGCTGACTCATCACGAGCAGGAGCTGGCTCGGCGTCAGCGTCTCACGACGAGAAGAAGGGAGCAGCTCCAGGCCGACCAAGCTCAGCAAGTCAGGCTCGCGAATGGTTCCTCGCTTGACTATTTTGGTGTGGAGCTTGGCGCCCCGAATCATCCTAAGGGCATAGATCGCCCCGGCGAGTTGAAGAGGGCCATCAAGGGCCACTGGACGAAACCTGGGCTGCTCCGATGCCATCCCGCTCTCGCCAACATCGGGAAAAGCATCCTCTTCCAGCATTGCCCGAAAATCAGTCATTGTCTTCATTGGTTCACCTCAAATCGAGGCTCAGCATGCGCTCAACATGCGACGTAATGTGTCGTCAGATCGCCGCGCAAGACCAGACAAACCTTTTTTCGCCGCTGCGTTATCGCCCCGGCCAGGCACCTTTGCAGAGGTGATCCACGCTATCGCAAAGCCGACCCTGGCTATGCTCTCGATAATCTTGAGCTGACGGTTAGTGACTGATCTTTTGCCGCCCGGCAAGGAGGCTCTCTATGAAGAAATGACATCAGCTGTGCTCAGATCGTCCCGAGATGAACTTCCAAATCAGGCCCACCTATCTCCTGCAATAGTTCCCCAAGCGCTATCAGCATCGAGGGGCGTAGCGGCCCGTTGTGCGATGCAGCGACCTCTACGTCAACGGGATCGTGCGATTCGCAGGTGTAGGGCGGCGGTCTGATCACAACCGTGGCACGCTCCACACCATCGCTACGCTGAAGTCCAAAGATCTGGACTTCTCCACGCGCCGCACGGCGAGCGTATGTCCCGACGCAATGCGCCATCTGGCGCCCCTCGCGCTCAATCTCTTCGGTGTCCAATAGCGAATGCGCGCACCACCCCGGGAAAGCTCAATTGCAAGGCGTGGCAGCGGCGTCGAAACCGGTTCCGGTCTCAAATAGGGCCTGAACAATATTCCTGACAACAGTACCGGCACGCCCCGAACAGGATTCCTGCGAACCACGCGAATAGCGGTCCGTAGCAACTTTTTCCTTTCGAGAGAGCTGACCGTCTGTGGCAGAGAAGCCACGTCCTCAAAGAGATCACGGGGAGCATGGAACAAAGCCGCGGGCTCGATGGACGCTGCGCGGGCAATGAGATCGATAGTTGGCAACCACGCCTGCAACTCCTCTGGCCGGAGAAGCCCTGCAGCGAGGATGTGACCAGGCATTGCTGGCAATGCACGCAACGTGCGGCGCGTCTTGCTGTAGCTCACCCAATCAGCGGGCCGGATCTCACTGTACCGGGAACTTGAGCGAACTGCCTTGCGATTGATCCGCAGAAAGCGCGCCAGTGGGGCGATGATCTTGTGACCGCCATCGACTGCATCGAGAACTCGCCAAGCCGAGTTGACCCGAGTTTCCGGGCCATCCGAATAGGCCGCCCAAACGGCTACGAACATCGCAGGAGGGAAATTGCCAACAGCCTGAACACGCCTGCGTCGAATCTCCTCAGCCACGGCCTCAGAGTGTAAGTAGTCATGCCAACACAGCGGCACAAAGGCCTCTTCCATGTGCGCATGCTCGGCAGCATGTTGGTTTGACAACAGACCGCAGCGGCAGCGCACTAACGCTGCTTCGTCTCCAAGATAGACCGCTTCCACGAAATCAAGACGCCACAGACACTCCGCTGGATGGCTGCTAAAAGCGTGGAAGCGTGCCAACCAGTGATGAGGCACGCCCTCCGTTGCGTCTCTCTGCATCAAATCGACCGCAAGCTTCCGACGTTGCCTGACATGCGCGATGCAGCCAAAAGCTCCCTGGCGACTCTCGCCTCGTAAGACAGTTTCAGCACTTTCCAGCAGATCGTGGTAGCTGACCGTTTCCGCCGCACATACATGTTCGGACGAGGCCAACTCGCTCCCGAGGCGATCGAACAGCTCGCGTTGCATGCTTGCTCCATCACTGATTCCAGTCTTTGCCAGGCTAGTCAAGCAAGCGACATCATGCGTCGCTGTCCTAGCGGACCGCGTCATGGCGGGCGCGGGCCCATCGTTCAATTGCCTTCAGATGGATAAGGCATATTTCGACCTAACGACTCGTCCAATTCGAGCCCCTTCGCGGCACCCCAAGCTTCAAGCTAATATTCACTTGCCCAAGGTCGCAAAATGGCCGGGCTTAGCTCAGGCGTTGAGCCGGGCCTGCCCTCATTCAAAACTGGAGTTTCTATGAACAGCGATCTTGATGTGCGCAGCGTCTACGATGCATTCCCAGTTGGGGACATCCCTTCGGTGCTTGGCGCTTTATCTCCCGGCGTGGAATGGGCGGAGGGAGCTGTATGAACAAGCTAAGCGACCCGATTCAACTGCGGACATTACTTAACAATTGTGTTGAGAATCCGAGTCTGCTACCGCCTATTTCCACAAGTGCGTATATCGTTACGTTGAATAAATTCAAAGGTCAGCCTGTGGCAGATTCCTTTCCTTTGTATGCCGGTGGAAATTCCAAAAATACAGATCGCTTTAGAACAAGAGTCGGCGATCTTATTGCAGACATGCTTGGCTTCTACGGCGGAGGTACCGGACACCACTCTGGCGGAAAGGCACTGCACGCTTGGTGTCAGAGTCAACTTATGAATCCCCTCGACCTCTACATATCTTGGGTAATTAAGTCGCCTTGCTTTCGTTGTGCAGAAATTGAGCTATATGACAAGTTCAAGCCATCGCTCAACAGAAAGGCTCCATCCATATGCAAGGACCACAAGCGCGCCTAACAATTCGTTAAAGCCGAGCCCGCTTCGCGGCATCGTGCAAGTACCATAGAGTTTCACTTGCCCAAGGCCGCAAAGCGGCCCGGCTTAACTCAGGCGTTAGCCTGATGAAAGAATTCGCATGCTTGATGGATGCCATCGGCAGCACAACCGTTGCAATCGTCTTACCCAAAAGAACCGGTGGAGGTCACTAAATCGAGAGTGCTAAAGGCCGGTCTGTTGGAAGACCTCCTCACCGGCCGTGTCCGCGTCACACCCCTACTGGCTGATCCTGAACCCTCACGGAGAGCATATCCATGCTGATCCACGGCAAACAGTACCTGTCGACATTTCGCGAAAGGATTGGAGAAGCAACCGTTGCGTCAATCGCCGTGGCCTTTTGGGGGCGCGGCGCTGAATCGGTATTCAAGGAGTGGCGCGGCGACAAACTTCGCATCATCTGCAACCTGGCATTGGGGGGCACCAATCCAAAGGCCGTCAAGGAGATCATGGCGATCCCGAACGTCGAGGTACGGCAGTGCGATGAGCTGCATGCAAAGGTGATCTTGACCGACAACGCCCTAATCGTTGGTTCCGCCAACATCTCGAGTAACGGCTTGGGCTTGGAAGATGATGAAGCCGCTAAGTTTCACGAAGTTGGCGTCCTGACCAAAGAGGTAGCCCTGCTCAAGGAGGGCCAGCACTGGTTCGATGCGCTATGGCCAAAGGCCCAAGAGATTAGCGACAGCGATCTGCGTAAGGCCGCGGATGCATGGAAGCGGCGTCGGCAAACCCGGCCAATTCTGGCGAAGAATCGCTCGAGGTTGCTTCTTGATCAGCCGCCGAACAGTTTGAGGGACCGAGCGGTCTTTCTTGTCGTTTACAGGAGCAGCATTAGCCAAAAGGCAGCAGAGGCCCTCCGCTTCCAGAAGGCGCGACTCCAAGGAACGTCGAGCGAGATTCCCCACGACAAGCTGGATATCTATGAAGAATGGGAAGCAGGGACTCTGCCTTTGGATCGTGAGGACATCCTCATTCCGGTTTACTGGGGCGCACGTGGCAAGATCACTGTGGAGAAGCCGCAGCGTCCATTGCCCGAGCTCCAGAGCCATTACGTCTCGGATGATGGTGAGGTATCCCTGGACTTCAGCGTTCAGCTCAGTGAGGACCGAGTACTTGGTTATACCTTCGGGTCTGAGGATCGCAAGAACTTGGCTTCAGATATTCGGCCGTGGTTGGAAAGTCTCGGGATCACGCCAGATGATGGTAGATCGGTTCCTTTGTATGACTATCTGAAGTGGCGGACGCGTTAGAGATGGAAATATTGAGCTAGTGCCAGGATATGCGTTGGGGCCAAACCTGAGGGGGCAGAATGCCCATGCGGGTCGAGGTGTGGCCCCACGCCACCTACTGGCTACTTGCCTGGCCCTGTTCGAAGACAGCTCCCTTCAGCAGCATTTTGGCGAGCGCGTCGATGCTGTGCTCCGCCGCACTCAGGTGTTTCGCGTGAGAAAAATGCCGAACGAGTCGTCCGAGGGGATCGTTATCGGGCTTGGGTAGAGCCGGCGAGCACATCCTGACTGGTCTACGAAACTTCACGCAGTGAAATAACAACGCAATCAAGCATGGCCCGCTTCGCGGCCTCGTGCAAGTAACATTGCGTCTCACTTGCCCAAGGCCGCAAAGCGGCCCGGCTTAACTCAGGCGTTAGACCACGTATGGGCTACCTTCTCACGGCGGGCGTTCTTGGGTTCCAAGTCCTCATCTTCATCACTATCGTCGGTGCGGGAGCGATTGGGCGCGGAAAGCTGTGGCTGGTTACGGCCGGATGGGTCGCCTTTACACTCTTCGGAAGCATTTTCACTGCTGGGCTACTACTTCTGCAGCTTCTTACAATTGCGGTTTCCTATACCGTCGGGAGCGCAGCAGCAGGCCGCAGTGCAACGCAACCTGAAGTTCAAACCGTCGTGGTACCCCCAAAGACCGAAGAGCCCGGGTCTAGTGGATATCAAACGCTAATGAACGTGCTCATGGTTGGTGGAATTCTTTGGCTCGTCTACCATTTTGGTGGCCAAGCGAAACAGGCAGCCCCTACACTCGCCGTCCAGATGGCACCTGTGGCACCGGTTGAAGTGCAAGCCGATTCAGCAGCCGTCAAAACCAAGCCGACGGCAGCCTCGCGCAACAACCAAGCTTCAAAACGAATTGACCGAAAGAATCATGTCACTTCAGATTTTCGTCATTGCTTGTCCCTGAAAACAAATCAGGAAATTGCAAAATGCGCAGAGCGGGCCAAATAGCCCGTGGTCTAACAATTCGTTCAAGCCGAGGCCGCTTCGCGGCTCGGCTGCATGGTGACGTGTACCACTCCGCCGTTCCGAGCAGCGGTCCGGCTTAACTCAGGCGTTAGGCGCTCTCGTCATGACTGATCTCAAGTGCCCGTTGTGTCATTCGCCAATAGACGACGACGTTCTCTATGGGATGTCGCATACGTCAAAATTTCATCGCTACCTTTTCGAGGTTTACTCGCCAGGTGCATCAAAAGGATGGATTTACTTGACAGAGCATTTGATCCGCGTAGCTAAAAACGAAGAACCACTATCACCACTTCTTACAAGGCATGTGATCACTTCAACAGGCGACCATCTTCGTCACGCTATCAATATAAGTAGGTCTCGGGGAAATGACCCCATTAGAACTTTGAATGACATTCCAGGCCAAACGCCACCATCCGACATTACTTATTGCACCCGAATGAAGAAGCGCAAGTAGTGGCCGCGCCTAACAATTCGTTCAAGCCAAGCCCGCTTCGCGGCCTCGTGCAAGTACCCATTGAGTCTCACTTGTCGAAGGCCGCAAACCTGTACTGCTTAACTCAGGCGTTAGGCCCTTAGGAGTCAGCGACATGGATCCACGAGTTGCACGTTTGAAGACTCCTCAGGATTGCGAGCGTTTCGCTAAGAACGCTGATGCATTGAACGAACCCGAGTTAGCGAAGGCAGCAAAAAGACGTGCGGTAGAACTGAGAGCTCTCGAACATGGAGCTGAGTCTGACGCCGAGCGTGAAGCTCTTGAGGCAATATATGCCGTTGAGGAAATTGCCACTCAACGGAATGGGCGCAAAACGAAAGCGTCGCGTACTTGGCAGAGCATTACGCGATACGGAATATTACCGACCGTCGAGCGGGTTGTAAGTCGAGCTAAAGCTACTGATGCTTATAACGATCTCGTGGAGCTTGGCTTGGATGAATTTACATTTGAATCAGTAGTCATTAAATACCCTGACTTGTTCAAGGCAGAAACGGTTGAGCGTGCAAAAGAGCGAATCAACGCGCGTCGGGCCTAACAATTCGTTCAAGCCGAGACCACTTCGCGGCTCGGCTGCATGGTGACGCGTACCACTCCGTCGTTCCGCGCAGCGGTCCGGTTTAACTCAGGCGTTAGATGCCGCTAGAGTTACGTGGCTGCCGGAAATTCAACCTCGCATTGACGCTTATGCAGATCAATTCCTTCTGCAGTGTTCGCGACAAACCTGTAGGCGCCTGGCGTTGTGAATACGTTCTCTTGCCTAGCATCGTTGTTGATGCCCACTAACGCACTCCCCGCAATTTTAAGCTCGCCCTTCTCGTAATCGTGACCTAGGGATGATCTCGCCGCTTACTTGCCCACGCATTCAAGTAGGACTCCTGCTCATATGTCTCGACCGCGTCTCGCCTCACTTCCCTGACTCTCGCAATTGCGTCGGCTGCCATCAGTGCAGATTCGCAATCTAACAGGAGCATTGCTGCCACGGTTCCTGCCCGCCCGAGCCCACCCTTGCAATGCACGAGGACTCCACCACCCGCGTGCAACGTGCTCACCAAGCCTGGGCGTGTTGTCCTCCACATCCTCTCGAAGGAATGGTCTGGAGCGCACTGATCCACGATGGGCAGGTGATGCCAACGCAAGCCAATTTCCTTCGCAATATGCGGAAGACCGTCAACGCAGAGGCTTGTCATTTCGTGGGATTCGATTAGGGACACCACGTCACAAGCTCCCCACTTGCGAATGGTTTCGAGATCCATGCGGAGATCGCGATCCCACGCCCCCGTCATCGCGTTCGGCTGTTTCTTGCCGGGGCAGAACGTGATCCCGATCTTTCCATCACCCACCTGTAGCGTCGCTATCAGGATTGGATGCGTCAGACTCGTCCTTGCAGCTTTTACTGTCACCGGACTAACTTGCCATGGGAAAGTAGGGCAGCCAACAAAGGCGCGAGGATGTCATTGCCTCGCAGATCCGCCTGCCATTTGGGGGGAATCCCCACGAGCCCATACATGGCCCCGGCTACGCCTCCTGCGATAGCAGCGGTCGTGTCAGTGTCGTTCCCAAGAGCCACTGCGCGCCGCACGCAAGCATCGAAACTGGAAGTCTCCAAGACTGCGGCGCGCGCCGACCACAGCGAATCCACGACGTAACCACTGCCCTGGACACGCTCGGCGTTCGCCGGGTCCAACACCCGTTCCATCTCCTGGGCGTCCAGCTCCAACGCAGGTGCTATCAACCTCAGTCGAGCAACCGCCTCCTCCCAGGGGTGAGGATGACCTGCAAGGACGCAACGCACCCAGAGCGAGTACAACGCACACGCGATTCTCGACCGCATGTGCCCATGCGTGGGCAGAGACTGCTCCGCACTCAACAAGGCGAGTTCCGGGTCGCTGCCCTGGTGCCAAAGGGCGACCGGCAACACCCGCATCAATGAGCCATTCCCGTTATCCCGCTCTCCGGCGGGGCCGGCTTGTCGAGGCGGGATCCCAGCCGCCAAGCGCCCTAATGCCCGGCTAGTCTGGATACCCACATCGAAGACTTTTCCATCGACTGCGCAGAACCCTTCTGCCATCCAGCGAAGCAGGCCTTTGGAGAAGTGCTCCAAGTCGAGCCCCTCCTGAACCAAGAGGCTGTCCAGCAACACCAGCGCTTGGGCGCCATCGTCGCTCCAGGTGCCAGGCAAAACCGAACCATGCGACCTACGAAACCCTGCCGGTGGTTGGAATTCGATCAGCTCTACGGGCGGCAGTGAGTCAGCAGAATGAAATTCATACGGCACGCCAAGGGCGTCGCCGACAAGGAGTCCAGTCAGACTGCCCGCAAGACGGTCGAGGTGAGCCCCGGCGATATCGCCACTCATCTTCTCTCCACAGTAATGGCGCCTTGGATCACTGTAGCCGAACCTCGGTCAGGTGCTTAGCAACGGTCGGTTGTCAGTCGGAATTGTCGCTGTAGCTATCGCCGGTTTTAGGGATGTTGTGCGGGGCCAACTCGCCCCAAGGCGTCCTATAGAACCGCGATGAAGGCGAGGCAACTTCGCATGCGCTTATGACTATGTCGCAAGCGACTCCCTTCATAAGAGCAGAAGCCTTCCAAGTGCCTCATTGCCCGCTTTATCAACGGGCACCCGCGTTCAGGAGCCACCATCGAGGAATAAGCAGAAGCCCATTCCGACTGAGCACACATTAAAAGATTGAAGCCAAGTCCAGGACTTGAAGCTTTTCTCATACAAATCAAAGCGATATGAACACCCCAAAGATCTAGAAGCTGAACGTATAGTGAACGCATACCCGTTTGTCTGTTCATGACCTTTCCAATAGTCGTTTTTCGCTTATTCTCTAGTCATCGTCAACGCAGGATCGCAGTCTACCCATGAACGCCACAGTCCACTTCCAAGCCCGCGCGCAACAAAGGGCGATAACCCCGGGGATGACTGAGGTGATCCTCAACCTGGGTCGATCAAACGGCAAAGGCGACCTGGTTCTCACTGGTAGAAGGGATCTCAAGCAGGAAATCCAATCCAAGAAGGAAGAACTGCGGATCCTTGAAAAGATGCTTGCTCACGGCGGTGTCGGGATTGCCGTCATTAACGACACACTGATCACCTGCTTCCACCGCCACAAGAAATTCAAGCGCTCACGCACGAGGAACCAATGACATACCACTTTGATTCAACGAAATATGGGGATGGGCGTTCGCTCGTTGAACGGTTCAAGCCCCGAGAACTCGGCAACTCGAAATTCAACATAAAAGTTCGCAAGACCGATTTGCGTTTGATCGACCGTTTGGCGGAGCTGACTGGGAAGTCACGCGCGTTCATCCTGAACGCTTTGGTGCAAAACATCCTGATGGACATGCTTCACGAACGGTACGAGGAAGACGAAGATTCCGCAGCGCTGCTCGCCCTCTACGCGGACCAAAAGCTCGGAAAGAGTGAATCGTCAACCGACGGGTGGTCAGCGGCACTCTTTGGCCTGGAATCGTATTTCGCAAAGAGCTATTGGCTCCGACACGATGACGATAACTACGAGCCTAGCGAAGAGTACTGGGAAATTACGCGACGGATACAGGCACTGAAGAAATGAAAAAAACTCTCGCCAGCAAGATCAAGCTCTCGTTGAATGACAGCCTATCCGAAGCAGACTCGGACGCTTTCGAAACGATTACGCTGCGTCCGAATGAAGACGTTGGGGCAATGATCAGCGCATTGAACGAACTGCTCCGTCTCCCGGTCTCCACATTGTTCGTCGACGAAGTTTCGAAAAAACTTTGTGATCTCCTTCTCGAAAGCAAAGACAATCAATCGATCATCGAGGAGTTCCTCGACGAGCCACTTCAGGCCGGATCTGTGCTGTCTTTGCTGGAAAAAAAGGGCGCGATCAAAGACGAGTCGGATGGCGAAGGAACTGCACATACCTTTGTCGAAGAATGACCGCACATGGATACCCTTTCAGTAGCGGTGCTTCTTTTTGCACTAGCAACCGCTGCCCTCTGGCGTGCGCTAATTCATCTAAAATCTAGAGCCCAGCGGTTTGAAGAAAGCAAGAAGGCCGCCTGGGTTTCCCTCCAATGCGGCTCCGCGGATTTGCCTTCCTGGATACAAAATGAAGAAAGGCTCTCGGCGTTCTTGTTCGGAGCTCAAAGACTGGCCTTACGTAAAGGGGTTCCACATCGCAAAATTCTGGAGACGCTTGCAACCGAGCACGTCTTTGGCCAACTGATTCGCTTTGCAGGGGCTCTTGAGCATCGCAAAGCCACATTTGCCGAACAGCAGTTGGCCGTGGCGGAAACTGTCGCCGAGCGATTCAATTACGAGGAACGCATGCGTGTCGCATCTAAGATCTTCTTCTCTGGCTGCAGCACGGACCAAAAGGAACGTCAAGAAATATGAGTGTCGATTTCGACGTTCTGCGATCTGATAAGAATGGATTGTACGGCCCAGAAAGCTATGTCGTAGCACGAGAAGGGATCGGTTACCTACGTTTACTTGGTAGCGAGCCTCAGTGGAGTCTCATTACCGCCACGGCAAGCGAAGATCACGATCGTATCGAAGTATGTAAGGACACACCTCGATTGGTTGAATCCGCGCTACGCCTTGGAGTAGAGCTTGGAACCTATCCAAACTTCGATGTGGACTGGAAAGGGCGTGAGTTCATCAGGATTTGTGTTGTGAATCAATTGCCTGGGGAAGAGCGAGAATCGGTGAACCAGAAGCTGTTGAGACTCCTCACTAGATTCTTCAAGATTTACGACGAGCACCTCCCAATCAATTCAAGATCGGGTAACGAGATGCGCCAACTCTATGCATCTCTTGCAACAGGCGATCCAGGCAATGACCTGTGTCTCGGTGGCGGCCTATGGCTAAGCGTCGATGGCTCGCTTCATGACCGGAGCCGGTAGAAATATCAATATGTGCAAGCCGATTCCGCTTCGCGAGTCAACGTCATCCAAGCGGTGGCCGCCAAGGAAACATCATGGCTGAGTTGAAACTACTTGAAGAACATCTCTTTTTTAAGATCGCGGCAGAGAGGGCTCGCGACTTGGCAGTGCAGCATCGAATACAAACGGGCCTAATGCGAACTCCTGGCGGTTGGGCAGTTTTGATTCCGCCCAAGGAAGTATCAATTCGGCCCTTTGCGCTATCCGATGATGAAGACTATCAGGCCGTTGATGACGATCCACCCGAAAATAGTCTGCGGCATGGTCTCGAGAACTGCGCAGACTCCTATGGAAGGATCTACCTCGGTGACGGTATCTATATATAGCGACCCTGCCTTCATCTCTCAGATCATCAGAATGCAAGGAATGACTCCGTTTTAACTTCTGCATTTCAACAACGGAGCAGCTATGCCCTTCTTCTACCCCCAATCGAATACGTACGCCCGTGGAAATTGTTCAGCCTGTTCTGCGGGATCATCTTCCTACTGATTGGTGCGTGGTCTTCCGGATTGCCCGACTGGGACGTGCCCATCAGTTTCATCATGGCTATCGTCACGTATTTAACCGCACCATGCAGCCTTCGCGTCTTTTTGGAGCGCCGACGGAAGCAATTCCCACAAGCATTGTTTTGGACGTGGGTTTCAGTGGACGGCACGTACACCATCTACTGGTTTTTTGTTGATCCCGCTGCGCTGATATTGCGGCCCGCGAACGCAATGGCGTCCCTTGCCCTGTACGGAATGTGCGGACTCGTATGGCTGTATCGCGGAACCTTGAGGCAGTTGGTCGAATTCACCGCGTCGCTATTCCGTAGACCCTGAGGCAGCGCCGTCCAAGAGGACAAATCTTACGCTTCGTCAGAGCGCCCCACGCTCTGCTCGGATAGGTTGCCGCGTATGGCTACGCTGCTGTCGCAGCTATTGCCTTGAACTTACTCATGCGACAAGCAGAAGGCCTGCACACAAGCACTGGCGATGTTCAAGGGCCGGTCGTCAGAGGCGACTCGGCGAATCGATTGCCGCTCTGACCCTGGTCTGCCACATACCACCCAGCCTTGCCCATTCACGTCTTCGATCAAGCAAACTTCCAAGGCCTCGGAAGAGATTTGGCTTGCCACCAGTGGACGACCATCCCTGGAATCGCCGCAGTAGATGAAGATGATTTCATGCCGGCATTCCAGCATCTCCAGCTGCTCGGAAACGTGTGCAGTGATCTCATCCATGACGGCAAGCGCAGTCAAGCGCGTTGGCTTCCGCGTGTCAGCAACTGACCACGCGGGCGAAAAGCACAGCGGCGGAGTGTCCAATGGGTTCTTAGGGCCAGATTACTTGTGGCTCGATCCTCGAGGATCAGCGCGTCCGGCGCCGCTTCGTTGTCTCGCTCGCAACCTGACAAAGAACCGAGAGTCGTGCTTCCTGATCATCAGTCAGGTTCGCCCCAGTGCCATTGTCCGCCAAGTCCTGGAGCACCTGCACCGCAGTTCGCAAATCCTCGATACGAAGACACGTTGCCTCCACATATCGGCTGACCAGCTCAAGGAGCTCCGCGTCAACCGCTGCGAGCACATGTTCGAGATCGAAATCACGTGGATTCATCTGTCCAAAAATCAGTCTCTCCAATGCATCGCGAAGAGCAGCCTTCGCGCGTGATTCTTCGGAGGGCGACAATGTGCTCCGGCTAACGTCACTGACCGGGACGAAGTCATCTCCCCGCAGGTCATCGAATTGGATATCGTGGAAACAGGCCATATTTACCTGAGGCCTTGCGGCGGCTGTAATGCGCTTGGATTGACGGGGGCTCGGGATCGACATTGACATTGACATTTTTGATGCCGCTACCATTCCATCCGACACCATGTGTCTAACAGGTACGACTGTCGGAAGCGCCATTCCCTTGTCGCCTTCCGCCCTGCGTTTGACGAGCACCGCCGATGTCATTTCGGTGATTAGCCGGTAACGCAGAGCAATGCTCGCTCGCAGGTCTGGCTGGGCATTTAGGTAGAGCTGCTGACCGGCCCACGCACGCCACACGCTGGCGGATTCGAGCTCTGAAAGTACATGGCGATTTTCAGCGCAAGCGCCGGTGACGAAAAGACCTACCGTCCTTGGCGCTTGGTCAGGAAAAGACGCAACCATCATGGCGACGTCACCTTGATAGACGGGACCGAGTAGGTTCGAGGCCATTACCGGCCCGTTCCAATTGACCTTGAACTCAATCGGATGCGCTTGGCAAGCGCGCCGGACATGGCGCATCACACCCGCATCGATGGACTCCGTGGGCACGGCACGCTCCAGGACACCACCTGTGCCTGCCGCCAGAGGCGTTAGCGCATCGACTCCGGCACTACTACCCACAGCGACAACAAAGATGCGAATCCCCTTAGCGGTGGCACGCTCGCGGGCGCGCTGCAACTCTTCCGGCTGAACTGCGCCATCGGTGACCAACAGGATGACCTTGCTGGATACATCTCCATCGAGGCCCTTGAGATCCTTGACTGCCGCCTCCAGGGCAGCTCCCATCTGCGTGCCCCCCATATCGGCTTGAATAAGGTCAGCGAGCTCCGTCATCGCACCGCTCACCTGCGAACTTGCCCGCAGTGGCCTTCTAAACAAGCGCTCAAAGTGGGAGCCGAATCGCAACACCTGCACGCGATCGCCTAGACCAAGCACTCGAGATACCGCGTGTAGAGCAGCTCGCGACTGGCCAATGGCGTCCCCGCTCATGGAGCCGGAACAATCGAGCACCAGGCACAGATCCATGCCGCGCTCACGCTGCATACCCATGCTGGCGCTCGACCCCGGCGCGATCGTCAGGATGGCAATGCTGCCATCGCCGTCACTGACCCACCGACAGCCGGATAGCGAGGCATCGCCCAAGTCAAACACCAAGACCAAATCCCGGTCGAGCATCGCATCCGGAATTCGCAAGGTTGTTTCCTCGGGATCGGATTCGAACGACACGCCTTGAGTTGCACACTGGACGGGCCTGCCTACCAACATGCCGCGGATTCTGATTTCTGCAGTCAACGGGTGCTCAACTGCAAAATCCACCTCTGGCACGGCCCATTCCTCCATCCGGTAGCGGCCATAGCGCGGTCGATGGACCAGTGGCAGACTGAAACGGGCCTGGCGATCCGCTACACCGAGTGTCGCGGCAAATCGCAGCACGATTTCACCTGTCTCACCTGGCTTCAGGTTGCCGAGGTTCACCGAGAGCATCCCCGGCTCCAAGCGCTCGAGCAGGACTGCACTGTCGCCCCCGGCAATTGCATCGTCGTAGTTCGCGCTAGCCGCCTGCTTTGCTATGACCTGCGCCACCAAGGTCTCCCCTGCGAGCGTCGCCTCCATACCGAGGAATGCCGCATCCAGTGGCACCGGGAAGCTGTAGATGGCTTCGATCGAGGAACGCCCCTTATTACTGAAGGAGTGGCGAAGCTCGTACTCCGCCAGCAAGTCCGTGATGACAACCTTCAGTGACGTGCGCGCCAGTGGCGTACTCCCGGATTCCATGCCCTGCGATGTGTTCATTCCGAAGCCCCTGTGTTGTTCGAATCCTGATCATGGTCGCCGGCGACCTGTTGTCCCACGCACTCCTCATAGATCTCCTGCACGCGTCGGAACAGCGTCCGAAGCTGTGCCTGCGTCAGCCCAGCCCGATCTGGCGCCACCACCAGCTCTAGGCCATCCGCGATCGTCAGATGCGACCGGACTTCCACGACTCCCGGCCTTGCGGGCGCCAGCGGGGGCTGGCTGCGTGCCTGAAGCAGGCTCGCAATGGCCTCCAGCGATAGCCCGGCGCTCTGCCATGTCCTGATCCTGAGCAGCTCCGCAAGATGAGCTTCTGTGTAGAAAGCCCCGCGCTTCTCACCTTCGGGACCCGGCAGCAGCCCCTTCTGGATGTAGTAGCGAACCGTACGAACCGGCACGTGCGCCTGTTCGCTCAATTGCTGCAGACTCAATCTCATATCGGACACCTTGACTGTCTCAAATAGTGTCTGTTACTTTTCGCGGCAAGTCAACCCGCCCCAAACGGCTACCGGTTCTGCGCTCACGGCCGGAGACAATGGTCGAGCTGACGAATATCCCAGGGCCTACGAGGGGCCAAACGCGAATCGATCAGACGAGGCAACCCATGGACGTTCCAGGCAAGTCGCTACCGAATCGCCCCCTCAGCCGCCACGCGGAGGCTCGCTCGCAGCAACGAGGGATATCGCTCAACCTTGTCGATCTCTTGCTGGACTTCGGACAGGAACGCCATGTCGGTCACGGAGCCACAGTACTGAGCTTTCCCAAACGGGCAAGGGAACGACTTCGCCGCGACCTTCCCCGCAAGATCTACGCCTCGATCTCGTCCAAGTTGGACGTCTACGCGGTGATCGGTGATCGAGGCAACATCATGACTTTGGGCCACCGGTACCAGCACCTGCGGAGCAAACACTAGGCACGAGGCGGACGTTCGAGAAAAGTTTTCGTGCCCATGCTTTTTCAAGCCACATCGTTGCGATGGTAGAGTCCGGCAGATGCTCGGGTAACGCCACGACACTAACAATTAATCAGGCTTAAGCCGGAGAGGGGGCTCTCAAGATGACAGCGTACCAACGCCTGCGAGACTTATTTGTCCCGCTGGACATCACCGTGGCACTGCCATCCGATCCATTCCTGAAGATCGATCGCGAAAAAGCCGCAAAGAAGTTGCGGCTGAAAGAACGGGCTGAGCAGAACGGGAGACAAAATCACCCGCCTGTCGACTCGACCGATTTCGATGAAGTCGAGCGAGAGATCATTGCTGAGATTAGCGATAATCTGCACCGCGCCCAGATCGATGGCTCCAACAATCACAGGATTTATGGGGAGCGCCTCTCCGAACTTGCGCTGTTAAGAGAGCTATCAGCTATTACTGGAGCGAGTTCGCAAGCCTTGGGGGACTACCAAGCAACAATCATCAATCGAGAGGGCCGGCTTGCCCTTGCCAAGACCGCAATCCGGGAGTCTTTCAAGGATCTAGCAAACTTCAAGCAAGAGCATGGGTTGCATCGGCCCGCCCATCCTGGCATCCAACCAATCTATGCGTGGGCCACCTTCGCACTCGCCTGGTTGATTGAAAGCCTCTGCAATACTGCCTTCCTTCGTGTAAATGATGATTACGGCCTGCTGGGGGATTCATCGCGGCGGCAGTCGTCGCAGGAGTCAATATCGCAGTATCCGGCTTCGTCGGACGCTATGTCTGGCCTTATCTCATTCATCGGCGCTGGCATTGGAAGGTTACGGCAGCGCTGGCGACGACGACTTGGCTAGTCGCCGCAATCGCCTGGAATTTACTTGCAGGGCACTTTCGCGACGCGAAGGCGTCCGGGCTTGCGAATCCGGAGGAGGCCTCGCTTTCACTCCTGGCCAACCACCCGCTTGCGTTCGATAGCATTTACTCATACGGAATCTTGGCTATCGGTATCGTGTTCTCCCTGGTTTCGGCAGGAACTGCCTTCAGGATGCAGGATCCTTATCCCGGTTACGGCGACGTCTACAAGCGGCACAAAGACAGGTGTGAAGACTACGCCGACGAGATCGAGCTCTCGCTTGAAGAACTGCGAGCCACGCGCGATGAAGCTATCGCCGAGGCACAAAACACGCGCGACGAGCTTCAAAAGCAGTTTAGAGAGCGCGGACGGATCCTTGAAGCCCGCAGCTCCCATCGGAACAGGTATCGCGAACATCAAGACTACTTGCAGTCAATCGCTGACGCACTGATTGCCGAATATAGAGCTGCAAACATCAACGCTCGCCAAGACGGGTTGCGCCCACTGCATTTCAGCACTCCGTGGCGCTTAAATTCGTCGGAGCTGGCGGCGAATCCGGACGAGCCCACTGCTGAGAAAGAAGTCCTTCAGGCCCAACAGTCATTAGAAACGTCAATCCAGACTGTGGCTAATGAGTACACAAACGCGATCCAGCGCTTTGAGCATCTGGATAGGATCAGGGAGACACTAGGCGATGCGTAGGAGAACCTCGGCGGCGTCCAAGCGCATGCATCAGGAGCGCAACAAGGCAATCTGGAAAGTCGCTGCGTTCGTGACAGTCTTGTCTTTGATCGCATTTCTTTACGCGAGATCAGTCTTGGGCCGTCGCGCGCTGGATGACGTCACTCTCTGTCCTGCAATACCAGACAGCGTCACGGTATTGCTGGTCGACGTGACCGACCCAATGACGCTCCCTCAAAAGCAGGATTTCCGCAATCAGCTGGATCGTTTGACTGCGGAGATTCCGAGATACGGGAAGCTCGTTATTGCAAAAGTAGACCCCGTCTCCGAGAAACTCCTCGTGCCCGTCGTGACTCGCTGTAATCCAGGGGTCGGAGCGGATACCAGCGACCTAGATGGCAACCCAGCGAAACTCGACAAACTTCACCGAGAGCAATTCATCGCGCCGATCCAGGATGCTTACGATCAGATCCTCTCTACATCTGAAGCATCTCGATCGCCAATTCTTGAGTCGATTCAATCCATCAATCTGACTGAGTTCGCTGGCGGCCCAGGATCAGATGTACGCAAACGCCTCGTCGTGGCGTCGGATCTCCTTCAACACACGAATGCGTTGAGCTTCTATAAGCAGCTTCCGGAGTCAGAATCCCTGCTTCGCAGCCAAGCCTTTAGCCGTGTACGCACTGACCTGCGTGGCGTTGAGGTTGATCTCTGGATGCTGCAGAGGGGCGATTCTTCAAGTTCACAACCCCGAGCGTTGCCGGAACTCTGGACTGAAATTATCGACGCCCAAGGTGGGCGTTTGATGCGTGTCTACACAGTGAGTGGATAACCATGGCAAAAGCAACCGGATGGTCCGATCGACTGCGCGACCGCGGCTTCATCGACCAATGGGGGCTCATGGTCTTCGCGGGAGCCGGGTTCGCCGGCATCGTTACGTCAAAGGCGCTCGGCATCGAAACGGTCTGGGTCGCCATCGGTGCTGTCCTCTTGATGTTCATCTATGCGCTCGTGATCGGGCGCGCCGGAACAGGTCGACTCCGGGCTGATCAGGCCGGTGACAACTGCTACTACCTCGGTCTCATCTACACGCTCTCCAGCCTGTCCTACGCGATCTTTACATTTGATCCGGATGGCACCGCTGCTACCGTGGTCCAAGGTTTCGGCATAGCTTTGGCAACCACCATCGTTGGATTGATCTTGAGGGTGTTCTTCAATCAGGGACGTCCTGACCTGGAGAACACCGAAGAGGAGATCCGTCTGGAGATGACGGATGCCGTCGCAAGATTGAAGGGCCAGCTGAACACTGCGGTCCGCGACATGTACGATTTCAGTCAGCGGATTCAGCAGGTGCTTGGCGAGGTTCACACTTCGGCGGTCAACAACATTGAAACATTCACAAAAGCCTCCGTGGCTGGCATGCAGGAAGTCAGCAGCGCTGCTTCAACTGCCATCCGCGATGAGGCCAATGACTTCGCTTTGCGATCCAAAAAATACTCCACAACGTTCGACAACCTGCTCGCGAAGGTTGAGCGGCATGGCGGTCTCCTAGACGACATCGCACAAACCCAGGAGCACCTGACCACGTCGTCGGTATCCGTTGGCTTGGTTGCTAACGAGACCAAATCGGCAATGGAAGCACTGCTGATGGCAAGCAACGCCGGGCGGGCAGCAGCAGTTGAGACCCAAAGCAGCGTGACGGCAGCAACGGCATTGGCTGAGCAGCTGCTTCTGACTGTCAACTCACTTCAGGCGCAGGTTGCCGCAACGAATGCCGCGTATGAAAAGAGGCTTCATGAGCTTAGCGTCGCGCCTACCGCTGCAGCTGAGGCGGCCATGCAGGGGTTGGGACTCGCGTCGAAGGCACTGGAGTCGCATCTGACCCAACTGGCCTCGACCCACCTCGAAACGCATTCATCAATGGCTGCCTCCGCAAAACAGTCAGCCGAACTGGTTGAGGTACACAATCGTGCTTTGGCGGCCGAGCTCGCTCATTCCCGAGAGCTGGTCACTAAAGTCCATACGTCACTGGTTGATATGACGGATCGTTTGGCCACGTCGCTCGAACGGATCGACTAATGCCGCAGTTCGACATTCGTCAGGACAAACCCTACAGGCGAGGGCTGGTCCTCGGCCTGACGATGGCTGAGGTCATGATTCTGCTCATCTTCGTGCTGCTGATGGCCCTTGGCGCAGCACTGGCCAAGCGGGACAAAGTGCTGGCAGCAATGAACGACGGGGTCGGCCGCAAACTCGTGGAGATGCTGCAGGAAGCCTATCCAAAGGCATCAACACCTGATGAATACTTCAAGGAGTTGGTCCGCGCCATCGAAGCACGGAAGACCCTAGAGTCCGTCGGGCAGGACAACGCAAAGGCAAACCTCCTTGAGGACGCCGAGCTCGGACGCAAACTGCGTAAAGCAGCGGAGAACGCCGGCAGCCAAGATCCGTACAAGTTCGCCGACGCTGCCCTGAAGAAGGCAAGCCTGGGAAAAAAGGGTGAGTGGCCACCGTTTTTCAACTTAAGCGAGGCCGGCGGCTACTACTTCGAAAGTGGTAAGGCCACCCTGCGCCCCGAGTTCGTCGACAAGCTTCGGACCTCTGTGATTCCCTCCTTGCGCAAGTACGTGGACGACTACGACGTCGACGTTGTGGAGGTCATCGGCCATACAGACGAAGTCCCCATGGCCGGGTTGAGCAATCTGGACGCGAAGCTCATCGCGGCTTCTGCGAACAGCTATCCCATCGAATATCTTCGGTCTACAGACAATGCCGGGTTGGCCATCGCCAGGGCGGTAGCGGTCGTCCGTGTGCTCCGAGCCGATCCGCGAATGAAGGGAATCACCGTGCTCCCACTCTCCGGGGCGCAGCTGATCGTTCCTATTGATCGTGCCGCTGACGGATCATCCACCATGGGCGACCAATCCCGTCGGCGAATTGAGATGCGCTTGCGCAGGTCGACTGAGCAGATCGCGGCGCCGCAATCCCCTTAATGGACGCTATCGATCAGAACCTCGCGCGGATCCGCCAATCGGTTGACTCCGCACTCCGACGCCGTATCGGCGTCGTGCCCGGGGACGACTTGGCGGCCGTGTTACCACCGAGCACGACCGCCTCGGAAGGCGCAGGAACTCCCGGCCTGTCACCTGGACCCGGGATTGGACAAACGACCCAGATACCTCGGAGGACCGGACTGATACCGCAGGACGTTAGTTCGCATTTACCTAATCCTCCTTCAACTTATCTTGCAGTGGAGCCGGTATCGCTTCATAGGCGAATCTGGGCGTGGATCAAACGTGTTGTTCCGATGACGCATAGGTCCAAGAATCATGCGGAATAGAGTGCAGCGTCGAACACGGCGGGTCACCGGACCACTGCGAGAACCGACGCTACTTTCGCCAGCACAAATGCTTGGGCTCGTGGTATTTGCGGCGCTTGTTTGCCTTGCACTGTGGGTTGCTTTTGCGCAGCGATCAAGTCTCGGCACTTCCGATTCGTATCAGCCGACTCCATCGTCACGTCGACCTGATGTCCGGCAACGAGAACTCGGCACATCAGTCGACCTACCCGACGAGACCGGTCGAGTCGAACCAGTCGCCTCAAGCGCTGGCACTAGGTTCGAACGCTGCGAAAAAATCAGAACAAACTGCGTCGTTGATGGAGATACTTTCTGGTACCAAGGCGTCAAAATCCGAGTGTCCGACGTCGATGCCCCTGAAATCGGCAGGCCTCGTTGCGTCCAAGAGCGTGAGCTAGGGATTCTTGCTACAAACTACCTCGTCGAGTTTCTTAACGAGGGCACGTTTGATCTCCACCGGACCACCGGTCGCCACCAGGATCGATACGGTCGCGAGCTGTACGTCATCAAGCGAGGCGATCGATCTTTTGGAGATGACCTCGTTAGCCGGGGCTTAGCTCACCGCTGGATCGGCTACAAACAGTCCTGGTGTGGCTGACCTTTCTCTACAGACGCGGGGCTATTTGATCAGCGGTTTCATCTCGCCGTTGCAACTCACTGAAGGCGAATGAGCGCAGCGATGCAGCAAAGCAACAGCCTCGGGAGCATCTGAGCCGGATACAGACTTCTGTCGTAAACTCAATCGTAGGGGCGACGTAGATTCAGCTGATGATGGAATGGGATACATCAGGTTCGACCAGCCTATGGCTCTCCATTTCGGTGGGGCTGCTCGTTGTCTTGCTTCTCGTGCGACGACAGCGAATGGATCACACCTCTTCACCGGGACCTTCGATCGCCGAAGGGGAACAAGCACCAAATAATCGATCGGAAGCTTCCGACGAAGTGCCATCCATCTCGCTTGGTGCCATCCGTGCCTTTCACAACGAACGACTGCGTCAACTGAACGCACGACGCGCTAACGTCAGTACACGCCTGAGCAGTCTTGAAAGACTCGACCTCGAGCACGAATCGCCTGAGAGCGCGGTCAGACGAGCTAGCTCTGAAGAACGCAAGAATCTAACTGCCATTCTAGCGATGGACCCCTCTAGCTCTGAGCATGCAATCGTCGGAGAGATTCGTCGATACGGCAGTCACAGCCTCGCCTCTTTGCTGCGCGGTGGAAAGCACGTGCCATACACAGAGGTCCTAACCGACGTTGCCATCAAGGTCGGTCACCACCCGGCGCCGGGTGCTACCGACTTTAGTTTGGAACGCGCCGTGGTAGAAGCCGCTTTTGAGAAGATGGTAAGCGCTGCCAGTCCAGAACAGCGCCACCAGATTGAACAAGAAATTGCGAAGCAGAACAACGCCACTGCACGGAGCGTGGGAACAGCTGCTGGCGGCCTTGCAGTCGCGCATCTGAGCGGTTTCGCGCTGTACACGGCCGCCTCTTCGTCATTGGCCGCAATAACAGGCGCGGTTGGGCTGACCCTCCCCTTTGCTGCATATACCGGCATGAGCAGTGTCATAGCGACCGTTACCGGACCCGTCGGTTGGGCCGCGCTCGGAGCTTGGGCGCTATTCAAGATTGGGGGTCCGAATTACAAGCGCACGGTACCCGCTACTCTGGCAATTGCATCTGTCCGTGCTAGAAACATTGCAGAACGGGACCAGGAGAGGTCTCGACTTAAGCGAGACATCCACGACTTAGAGGGCCAGAGCACTGAACTAAGTCGCCTGACCCGGTGGCTGTCGGCTCATGAATCCGAAGACTCGACTGTGCGCGTCCCTCAATCATCGGCTCCTCCTGGATTCGGCTTTTAGACCTCCTGACGCAAAGGACCGCGTGATGCTCTGCACCACTGCTTCAAAGGCCGAGAAGACAAAGCATTTGTCGTACAGACGTCCTGCGCCACAAGTCAGGACAGCATGGCGTGCGCTTATGCAGCGATCATTAGGCTCAAGCGTGACGATCGGGTTGCTGCCTAACGGTGGTTTGCTCAGCTTCTGAGCTAGCCAACTATGGACGGCCTTGGGATGCGCGACGCCAGCGGCGGGCTAACAGCCCGTTCAAGCGACACTGCTCCTCAGTCTCAACAGTTCATTCAGGCCGAAGCCGCTTCTGAGTCAGCTTAATTCAGGCGCCAGGAATACTTCACAGGAGACTTCGAAAATGATTGCATGTCCTGACTGCCGCAGCCTCTCGACGATTCCAATCTCCTATGGGAAACCCGGCCCAGAACTAGAAAGAGCCGCATCAAGAGGGTTAGTCGAACTCGGTGGCTGCGTAGTGGACAACAACAATCCTACAAGGCGTTGCTTGGATTGCCACTACGGTTGGCAAGATTCTAGATATGTTGATGCGGTCTCATTCATCTCGGATGCGGTTGTCACTGTGCAGAAGCACAGAGACAGCTTGTCTTACCATCTGACTGAGTACGGCGCTGCCTGCATTGAGTATGGCGGGCTAGTCAGGCGTCGTGATGAGGCGCAGCATCAGGCATATCACAGGATGCTTAGTACATATCAAGCAATGGATCGCGAGTGGGAGAGATTTTTTGTCCGTGCTCAGGGGTACTGCAACCATTACGCGGGAAGCGTGAACACGAGAACTTACGGCTGTTTCCCGGGCTAACAATCAGTCAGGCCGCACCCAGTTCTCGGCATCGTCAAAGCTCTGGTTATTATTACTTGCCAAAGGCCGTAACGGTCCGGCTTAACTCAGTCTTTAGGTAGGGAGACACAATGGGCGACTGGGACTTTCTTTATGAGATGAGAGAGCGTGGCTATAGCCCCGAGGAAATAGCTGATGCCGCCAGCTGTGGTGTAGCACCTTGGCAGTGGAAAGATATCGATAGGGAGTGGGTCGATTCCGAGCTTGAGGTTGTACTAGAAGACGACCTGAATTCCTTTGAGCCAGATGAAAAGTTTCAAAGCAGAGATGGATTCCCATATTGTCCTGATGAACATATAGAAATTTTTCAAAGTTTGGTGGATTGTGCGGCACGCCACTTCGAGAACACGGGCAGGTATTTACAGGTCTGGGGCGAGCTCGGAGAGATCTACGCCGAGATCAAGTTCGGTCTTTGCCGCCACGGGACTCATCGTGCTGGCTCTGATGGCACGATTGCTGGAAAACTCGTTGAAGTCAAAACAATCTCCCCCGAGAGGGCCGGCGACCGTGTGTTCGTCAAACGCCAGGGAGACTTTGAGCAACTTCTCATCATTCGCATTGATCAGAACTTCCAGTTCCAAGGCAAGCTCTTTGAAAGAAGTGAGTTGAAGGGATCTGCCGGCAAGTACCTCAGAGGACAAATGAAGTTTGACCAGGGCCTGTACTAACAATTCGCTCAAGCGGAGCCGGCTTGGCCACACCATCAAAGGAACTTCGGCGTTGATTCCGCTGTTTGCCAGGCACCCTGATTGATGGACGACGCCCGGTTCCGTTTCGTGAGAGTCCAAAAACAATTTCAGCGGCGAATGCACGATACCTAAGGGACATATTCGGTTCCGACCCGGCTACGGTTGAGGCCCTACAGCAGGGAAGGACGCCGCCGCGCATACCGCGCGCGTTTGGGTGGATCGAGCTCCTCCGCTTGAACCATTCGATCGAGCCATGCCTTTGCTTGCGGTCTCGCGATGTCGAGCGTGCACGCGACCTCGGCAAGTGACCGCGGTTCGCTGAGCAGACCCAGGATGAGGGTTCTAGCGTGGGCAAAAAGCACATCCGCAGGCGTGAGTCCATGCTCTCCAAGACTAGTGCCATGGTTGGCCCGCTGGTTGATCAGGTGCTCGAGAGACACGGACTCCCGAAACGCCTCTTCCTGCTGCGTGTCACTCTCACTGCCGTCGAGCACATGAGATTGGGCCTTGTCCGTTTCGCCTATCCCGGTCTCGAACAAGCTTCCACCATCTACGGCTCTAACTAGATCCATTTGATCAGCAGCGGAGGCCAATGCTTGGGTACTACGCATTCGCGACACTGCTTCCATGAAGGACGCCCGATCACTCGGCATCGGCCAATGAGTAGCCCCCAATTTTTGAAGCGCATCCAACCCTGCAGAGGGCGGTCCGTCGGCCCGAACAAAGACGGGCACATACTTGTACTTGGAAAGCTGTTCGGTCGCGCCGGCCCATGTCCCGCCCTCGGAGACCGCTGACTCCACCACTAATCCTGCGTCGGCAGCGGCATAGATCATCTTGTTGCGCTGCATGGCCGTCCAGATCTGGAACCGTGAGGAGGGCTCAAAAGGCGAAAGCAGCAGAACTCGCCCGGTACGCAATGCATCGCGGTAAACAGGCTCCACCACCGCACGTTCCAGACCATCCGCGAGCACACCCACCACGCGTCCACCATAGTGCAGCGCTGCCAGCATCGCGGCTCGATCAATCCCTTTGGCGCCGCCTGAGACCAACACAATGTCGTTTTCTGCCGCAAATTGGGCCACCTGTTTGGCGGCAGAGATGACGCTAGGCTGGGCGTCGCGCGATCCCACCACTGCCAGCGCTGTAGTCTCCAGCAACGTTGGGTCACCGCTCCCGAACACAACCGGCGGGGCATCGCCGCGCATGACGGATCGGAGCCTCTGGGGATAGGCCGCGTCGCGTTTGCTGGCCACCCATATTGCTCGAGCTGCCCAGCGCTCGAGCGCTTGGCTAAGTAGAAGTCCGCGAGCGATGAGCTGTCGCAATCGGTCAGGATCGATTGCAACCGCACATCCTTCGATTGCCGCCTCTGAGCTCACATCTCCAGTAATCAGGTCTGCGGGGCTGCACTTTAGATCGTGCAACCGACGTGCAACCTTGCGGTATTCACTCGGACTCAGGGGCAGGCCTGCACCCGCAACTCGGTTAGATCCAAGTGAAGAGGTCAGCAACAGTACCGCCTTGGTGTCCGGGCTCACTGTGCCAGACATTAGCCGCGCCCCGTCCGCGCCAGTGCAAACGGAAATACCTCGCCGCTACCCTCAGAGCGCAGCAGCCATGCGCAGACGGTCATAGTCCAACGAGAGTCCACCATGTCATCAACCAAAAGTACCGCCCCCTGGGATACCCCAGAATTCAAACGAAATGATCCATCGACATTCTTCACTTGAAGTGGACTGTTCTTCAATGATTTCTGCGGAGGACGATCTTCAGTTTTTTCGATCAGCGGAATGAAGGGGAGCCCTAACCGCTTGGCCAAGCGGGAGGCGAAAGAGGGAACCAGCCTCGGGTGGCGCAGTGAAGGGACGCACGTCACCCATTGAAGCGGCGGCTCCGGAGCCCAGTCGGCGATGAGGTCTGCCGACGCATCGACCAAATCATCGCCGAATTCGCCTGCCTCGTACTTTCCTTTCTTCACCATGGGAGCCCACCCAAAATCACCCCATTCACTCAGGACGAGTCCCGGGTTTGCTCGATGGGGCGCACCGATGGCTCGGGGCCCAAGCCGCGCATGAATCCCGTACTTTGGTAAACCGCCTCTCGGCCATTCCTTGCGCGGCTGGATCGTGTGCTGGTTCGCCCGAACGTAAGAAGTGGCTTCATCCAAGAGTTTAGAGTCAATTGCGTCCGCTAGTTCAGGGAGCCTTGGGGCTGCGACCCCTCCGGGATCACCGTCCAAGGACCTGACAAGGAATGCCATGTGCGTACCGAAGGGGAGCGCCTGATACTCGCGCATCTCCTCGCACTCGCGGAGCCTGAGCTCGGTCAGACGGCGTGCCCGCTCCCAAAAGGTGTTTGGCACATCGGATGCCGTCCTATACAAGCGACCGTTCTCTTCAACGAGCGGAGCTGGTGACTCCAACGACAGAAGTTCGACGGTCTTTTCTAGCCGAATCGGGCTAATGTTCGCCGTCTCTAGAAGCTCATCAGAGGTCATTCCTCCGCTTGCTTGTGAGAGCCTTTCCAGAACAAGGGAGACCTCTCCCTGAGTGGGGAACGCGCTCTGAACGAACCACTCGTTAATGGTGTCGTCGCCGTCGCCGCCGAGCATAATTCCATAGGCATCATCGACAGCCCGACCGGCACGGCCTACTTGCTGGTAATACGCAACTACGGAGCCAGGCGATTGGAAATGAATGACGAACGAAAGATCCGGCTTGTTGAAGCCCATGCCCAACGCGCTCGTTGCCACCAACGCCTTGACTTTATTTTCGAGCAGCGCCTGCTCTAGGTACTCGCGTGTCGGCCCCGTCGAGCCTGTATAGGATTCTGCGGCAAATCCCTGACGCCGCAGCCACTCAGCTACGCTCTCGGCATCCCGAGTGGTCAGCGTATAAATGATGCCATGGCCCTCGATCCGCCCCATTTGCTGCGCCAGCCAAGCGAGACGTTCTCCGTAGCTAGGTAGCGTGATGGTCTGTAATGTTAGAGACCGTCGACCGAGATCTCCGCGGGAGACTTTCAGATTGGGGCCAAGGACTGCTGTCAAATCCTCCATGACCCGATTGTTTGCCGTCGCTGTGGTTGCTAATACGCGCACGTTGCCAGGTAGCGAGCGAATTATTCGTTCAATCTGACGATAATGCGGTCGGAAATCGTGGCCCCAGTCTGAGATGCAATGGGCCTCGTCGACAATAAGCAATGGGGTATTAGCGGCAATGTTAGCGAAAACTCCATCCTGAAACTTCTTATTTGCAAGCCGCTCAGGTGAGATGAGAAGTATGTCAACCCTGCCTGCCGCTATCTCGGTGTCGATTGTCGACCACTGATTGGAATTGCTGGAGTTGATCGTTACGGCTTTCAAGCCCATACGTTGCGCATCGGAAATTTGATTCCGCATCAGCGCGAGAAGCGGCGAGATCAGCAGCGCAGGACCCCGGTTCGCTTCACGAAGTAGCTTCGTTGCAATGAAGTAGACGGCACTCTTCCCCCACCCTGTTTTTTGGACAACAAGCAGGCGGCCATTGCCTTCAACTAGTCCGCTAATAGCCTCTTCCTGCCCCTCGCGAAACGTGGCGCTGGGGTCCCCACAAGCCATGCGGAGAAGCTCTAGAGCGCGCGTCCTGTCGTACCTCATTAGCGTCTTTAGAAGTCACCTAGCCAATGAGCATACCGGGTTTTCCGAAATTACTACGATCCCGAATGACCAGCGGCGGATGCCGCGATAAATCTGTTAGGCAATCGGTTCTGGCTTCGATTCAAAAGCTTCCTTTTATTGCTTGGCGCCGCCTCTTCTGGCGCTTATCCCGGAGACTTGTACCTAAAGGAGCGCTAACAACGCCTCCCTGGACTCTACCTAAAAATCACTCTGCGATTCTCCAGAGCTCCATCTCTCAGCAGAGACGTGAAACGCCAAATGAGAGCATCGATCACCTTTGCCGAGCTGATCTGCTTTTCCTCATCGAAACGACTACGAAACTCAGCAATTAGGTTGGACAAGAGATCGTATTCCAAGATCCTGGCATATTCTTCTTGGAGAAATTGGTACCGCACCTTGTACTCGTGAATCCTCTGTGCGGCTGAGCCGTCTACTGGTTTCATGAAGTAGAAAAATGCGACTCGGCTATCGTAGATTGGGGTCGTGGGGACAGCCGTATGCACAAGCTTTGTTACAAATGAAAAGTGAAGACGAGTGTCCCCTCTCTTGTTGATCGGAATTTTATGCAGATCCTGCAGTGTGCCGAACAAGTCCACGGTTCGAGTGGCGTGGCAGCGAGCCAAAATCTCGAAATACCTCTCAAGAAAAGGTTCGGGAAGTCGCGCTTGGTTCATTGAGAAGAATTTTCTGTATTTCTTCTGAAAATCGTCGGCCTGCGATTCGTCCTCGTATCCCCTACGAATCTCAATGTACTTCGATACATGCGCTCCGAGCACCTTTCGATCGAGGAGCATATCGACGTGCGAATTCATTATTGAGTACATACAACCCGCCTCGGAAGCATTCGACAAATTTCCTACTGAGCGACCTTATGCAGGCGTTCCCGCTTTTGGTTTTGAGCAGATGAGATCAATCAAATCTGCCCACTCCTGCATCATCGCCTTGCGCTCAACCATGTACTCCGCCTGGTTGTAGCTAGCCCGTACCTTGTCGCGCTCCGCATGTGCCAGCTGTCGCTCAATGACATCAGAGCGGTAACCCATCTCATTCAACAATGTAGATGCAGTGGCTCGGAACCCATGCGCGGAGAATCCCATGCTGTCTTTGCCGTTGAATCCCATCCGCTCGAGCGCGCGATTCAAGGTAGTGGGGGTCATGCAGTCTTTTGGCCGTCGGTAGTTCGGGAATAGCATGCCCCTTCCTCCCGTATACGTTTGCAACTCTCTCAACAAGATGACGGCTTGCTTAGACAGCGGCACGATGTGCGGCTCACGCATCTTCATCCGCTCTGCGGGAATACGCCATTCCGCATTGTCTAGATCGAACTCACCCCAAAGTGCTTTGCGGAGCTCGCCGGTTCTGACGAAAGTGAGGAGGATCAATCGCAGCGCAATTACCGTGGTGCGGTATCCGCCGTAATTCTCCAACGCTGCCATAAATTCCTTGATCTGCCCCTTGGCCAGGGGCTTGCGATGCTTCACCTTCGGACGATGAATGGCACCACGTAGTGCTGCCGCGGGATCACTATCGGCGCGCAAGGTAGCCACTGCGTAACGGAAGATCGCCGATGACCACTGGCGAACCAGCAACGCGACTGTTGACGCACCTCGATCTTCGATTCTTCGGATGATCTCGAGGAGGTGCGCGGCCGTCACATTGCGGATGGGGAGCTTGCCGACATAGGGGAAGACGTCTGCTCCCAAGAAGTTTTCCACTTGCCGACGGTAGTAAGGCGTCCAACGGCCAGACTTCTTGGAGATCCACTCAGTGGCGACCGCCTCGAAAGTATTGGCATTGGCCATTTGAGTCGTTAGGCGCTCTGCCTGCCGGTTATGTGAGGGATGCAAACCCTGCTTGACCAGGCCACGCGCCTTGTCATGCTCAGACCGCGCCTCCGCTAGCGAGATCTCAGGGTACTCGCCGATGGCAAAGAGATTTTCCTTGTCGACGATGCGGTACCGGTATCGCCACAGCTTCTTGCCGCTGGGGCGAACTTCCAGATAGAGGCCGCCACCGTCCGTCAGCTTGACGGGCTTGGCTTCTGGCTTTGTGGATCGGATTCGGGCATCGGTCAACGGCATACGCGGGTATCGGCCTTTCGATACCCGCAACGATACCCGCATTTTCGCTGGCTTGCCATGGACGTCCATGGTCAAGGCTGGTCTTTATATCGTTGTTTTTATTGAGTTTTAATCGTTTGTTTGGACAACTATGGACTGCCTAGGACGCCGATGTTAATTATCGATCATCAACAGCACGGTATTACCTCAGTCGACCAGTGTGTAAATGATGTAGACGTCTTGCTGGAGTTCGATGCGCCCCTCACGCAACGCCACCGGCGCAGACGCACGTGAACCCGACACAGAAACCACGTCGATTGCGCGAGGCGTATCGAATACGACCGGCGCGCCATCGTCGCCACCTTCCACATATCGCACATTGAAGCCTTGGTTGGAGACGTTATGGACATCCCCCAATCGCTTGCCAACGGCCTTGGCCATCACTTGACCGGTTGACTTGGCATCCTCCACGGCCTTCGCCATCAGGCTGCGTCGCACATCATCGGCACGCGATGTCTCGAATTCGCCGGTATTGATCTGCACTTCCTTCGCATCCGGAAGCGCTTCGATCATCTTTGCCAGATCGGGAAGCTTGTGGAAACGGAGCTTGATCCGGCGCTGATAGACGTTGCCGACGAAGACCTGCTTCTCGGCCTCGCGGTCATAGCGGTATTCGGGCGAGATGCTCAGGTTGGATACCGTTACATCGGCATCCGGCAGTTTCATCTGCTTGACGGCCCGCAGGATGCTTTGCGCATGTCCTTCGATAAGTGCCTGCGAACGCGCCGCATCCAAGCTGGTGTCCTTCAGCGTGATTTCCAACGGGAATACATCCGGCACGACTTCAGCCTTGGCCTTGCCATGCACCGCAATGAACGGCGAACCGCCAATGGATTGCGCCTGGACGTTGACCGTAGCCAGCAACAGCATCGAGACGAACACGATTCGCTTCATCACCCTTCCTCCTTGAAGATCCATCACAATCCCCTCGCCGCTTCCGCCACCGCGCGAAACAGCGCGCGCCCCTTGTTCATGGTCTCGTCCCACTCGGACTGCGGGTCGGAGTCGTAGACGATGCCGGCGCCGGCCTGCACGTGCAGCCTGCCGTCCTGGATCACCGCGGTGCGGATGGCGATCGCGGTGTCGGCGTCGCCGTGCCAGCCGATGTAGCCGACCGCGCCGGAATAGATGTTGCGCTTGACCGGCTCCAGCTCGCGGATGATCTGCAGCGCGCGGATCTTCGGCGCGCCGCTGACGGTGCCGGCGGGGAAAGTGGCGCGCAGCACGTCCATGTAGCTCAGTCCGTCGCGCAGCTTGCCGGTGACTTCGCTGACGATGTGCATGACGTGGCTGTAGCGTTCGATCACGAACTGCTCGCCCACGTCCACCGTGCCCGGTTCGGACACGCGGCCGGCATCGTTGCGGCCGAGGTCGATCAGCATCAGGTGCTCGGCGCGTTCCTTCGGATCGGCAAGCAGTTCGGCTTCCAGCGCGATGTCTTCTTCCTGCGTCTTGCCGCGCGGCCGGGTGCCGGCGATCGGGCGCACGGTGACTTCGCCGTCCTGCAAACGCACCAGGATTTCCGGCGAGGAACCGACGACTTGCGTCGCGCCGGTATCGAGGAAATACATGTAGGGCGAGGGATTCATCGCCCGCAGCGCGCGGTACACGTCGACCGGGCGGGCGCGGAACGGCACGCTCAGGCGCTGGCTCAGCACCACCTGGAACGCATCGCCGGACGCGATGTACTCCTTGCTGCGGTGCACGGCCTCGAGGAAGCCCTCGCGGGTGAAACCGCTGACGAAATCGGCCTCGTCCAGTGCGCTGCCATGCAGGGTTTCCGGGTACGGCGCGCCGCCATGGCGCAGGCGATGGCTGAGCGCGTCGAGCCGGCGATTGGCGCGCGCCAATGCCTGCGCCTGGCGCGGATCGGCATGCACGATCAGGTACAGCCGGCCCTTGAGGTTGTCGAACACCGCCAGCTCGTCGCTGAGCATCAGCAGGATGTCGGGCGTGCCGAGTTCGTCCCGGCTCTGATCCGATGCGTCCGCGTTGCCGCGCAGCTTCGGCTCGATGTATTCGATGCACTCGAAGCCGAACCAGCCGACCAGGCCGCCGGTGAAACCGGGCAGGCCGTCGAGCTTCGGCACGCGGTGCTCGGCGCGCAGGCGTTCGACTTCGGCCAGCGGATCGGCGACCTCGCGGGTTTCCACGATCTCGCCGTCCTCGCGCACCTGCAGCGCATGGCCGCGGAATTCGTACACCCGGCGCACCGGCAGGCCGATGATCGAATAGCGACCGAAGCGCTCGCCGCCCTCGACCGACTCGAACAGGTAGGTATGCGGGCCGTCGGCCAGCTTCAGGTAGACGGACAGCGGCGTGTCGAGGTCGGAGAGGACCTCGCGGACGACCGGAACAAGGGTGAAGCCGTCAGCGGCGTGCTGGGCGAACTGGGCAGGCGTGGTCAAGCGGGGCGTCCTTCAAGAGCGAATGGGCGATCGGGGCGGCGGTATCACGCCACCATCGCCAGCCATGCTCGAAAGACGGGATCGCCCGGTTCATGGGGCCCACTGTAGCCGGAGGACGCGGCGCTCCGCAAACAGGCCGCCGGCTGTCACACGATCGTCACCACCGGCCCGGAACATGGAAGGCCATCGCAGGGACGATTGACGGGCAGGACGCCCAACCTTTCCCCGGAAGCCGATGCCGCACTCCCCTCCCGCGGCGTCGGCTTCGTCTTTTGCGGCTCAGCGCACCGCGGCGACCGCAGCCTTCATCTGCGACACGATCCCCGCATAGTCCGGCTTGCCGAAGATCGCGCTGCCGGCGACGAAGGTGTCGGCGCCGGCCCTGGCGATCTCGGCGATGTTGTCCGGCTTCACCCCGCCGTCGATTTCCAGCCGGATCGGACGGCCGCTGGCATCGATCATCGCCCGCACCTGGCGCAGCTTGTCGAGCGCAGAGGGAATGAACGCCTGCCCGCCGAAACCCGGGTTCACGGACATCAGCAGCACGTAGTCGATCTCGCCCAGCATGTAGTCCAGCACGTCCAGCGGCGTGGCCGGGTTGAACACCAGCCCGGCCTGGCAGCCCAGCGACTTGATCAGCTGCACGCTGCGGTGCACGTGCTTGCTGGCTTCCGGATGGAAGCTGATGTGGGTAGCGCCGGCGGCGGCGAAGTCCGGGATGATCCGGTCCACCGGCTCGACCATCAGGTGCACGTCGATCGGCGCGGTCACGCCGTGCTTGCGCAGCGCTTCGCAGACCAGCGGGCCGATGGTGAGGTTCGGCACGTAATGGTTGTCCATCACGTCGAAGTGCACCCAGTCGGCGCCGGCGGCCAGCACGTTGTCCACTTCCTCGCCGAGATTGGCGAAGTTGGCCGAGAGGATGGACGGGGCGATGACCGTGCTTTGCGTGCTCATGTGCGGCGGAGTTCCTTGATGCGGTCGTAGGCCGCGTTGATCTGGCTGGCCTTGTCCTGCGCCTGTTTCTGCAGCTCCGGCGCGGCGCCGGCCAGCTTGTCGGGGTGGTATTGGCTGATCAGCCGGCGGTAGGCCTGGTCGATCTCGGCGTCGCTGGCCTCGTCGGTCAGGCCGAACACGCGGTAGGGGTTGTCGCGGGTGGTCTTCAGCCAGTCGGCGTCGAAGGCATGGCCGATCAGCAGGCCCAGCAGGCCGCCGGCCGGGTGGCGCAGCAGCAGCCAGCCGGCGATCAGTCCGAAGAATTTGCCGTACCAGCGTCGGGTCATGCCGCCAAGTTTACAGGGCGCCACCGCCCGCCCGGCCTTAAACTAGGCGCCCCTCGATTTCCCCCACGCGCATGGCCACCACGCTGCTGCAATCCGACCTGCCCGGCCTGAACCTGATCCACCGCGGCAAGGTCCGCGACGTGTTCGACCTGGGCGATGGCCACCTGTTGATGGTCGCCACCGACCGCCTGAGCGCGTTCGACGTGGTGCTGCCCGACCCGATCCCGGGCAAGGGCGAAATGCTTTGCCAGATCAGCAATTTCTGGTTCGACCGGACCGCGCACATCATCGCCAACCACCTGACCGGCATCGATGTCGCCAGCGTGCTGCCGGCCGGCGTGGACCCGGCGCTGTACGCGAAGCGCGCGGTGGTGACGAAGAAGCTGACCCCGGTGCCGGTGGAATGCATCGCCCGCGGCTACATCATCGGCAGCGGCTGGAAGGACTACCGGCGCAGCGGCGAAGTCAGCGGCATCAAGTTGCCGGAAGGCCTGCAGCAGGCGCAGCAACTGCCCGAGCCGATCTTCACCCCGTCGACCAAGGCGGCCGTGGGCGACCACGACGAGAACATCGATTTCGCGACTGCCGTGAACCTGGTCGGCCGCGAACGCGCCGAGCAGGTGCGCGACGCGACGCTGGCGCTGTACGCCTTCGCCCGCGACTACGCCGCGCAGCGCGGGATCATCCTCGCCGACACCAAGTTCGAGTTCGGCACCGATGCCGACGGCAGGCTGTACGTGATGGACGAGATGTTCACCCCGGATTCGTCGCGCTACTGGCCGGCGGATCAATACGCAGTCGGCACCAGTCCGCCGAGCTACGACAAGCAGTTCGTGCGCGATTACTTGGAGACGCTGGACTGGAACAAGACCGCGCCCGGTCCGAAGCTGCCGGCGGAGGTCATCGAAAAGACCCGCGCCAAGTATGCCGAGGCCTTGGAGAAGCTGGCCGGGATCGTGGTCGAATAATCCATCGCAGGGGACAGGAGCAGCAGCATGGCATCGATCCGGTTGCAGGTCTCGGTCGCTTCGGGGCTGTCGCCTTACATTGCAGCCACGCCCTCCGGCCGCACGATGGCCACCCTGCACCGCCCCACGCTGCCGAAGCAGCCTTCGCGGCTGGAGGTCGAAGGACGCGAGTACCGGATCGAGCATGCGGTGGCCAGCAACCACGTCCTGCTCAACGATTTCCGCTACGCGCTGGTCGATGCTGCCGGCGGCACGCTGGCCTCCTGCACCGCCAAGCCCGGCGTGCGCGCGACCGACGTGACCATCGGCGATGCCGGCTACCGGCTGGTGCGGCGCAACCGCTGGCTGTCGATGCGCTACACGCTGGAGGACGCACAGGGCCGCGAACTCGGCCGCATCGTCGAAACCACCGGCTTCTCGCTGTGGCGGCGCAAGTTCGCACTGGAGATGCCGGAGCCGATCGGCCTGCCGGCGGCGATGTTCCTGTTCTTCCTGGCGGCGACCTTCACCTACCGCTGAACGCACGCCGGGTCCGGCTCGGTTACCCTGCGCATTCCGCCGCGACCGGAATGCCCGCATGAACGCCACCGCTGCCGAACGCCCCATCGACCAGTGGTTCGCCCACTATTCCGGCGACCACCAAAACGCGACGAACCAGCGCATCCACGTGGTCGCGGTGCCGCTGATCCTGTGGAGCGTGATCGGCCTGCTGTGGTGCATCCCGGTGGTCGGCGATTACTTCCGTCCCGGCCTGTGGGCGGCGCTGGCGATGTTCCTGGCCTGGATGTTCTATTACCGCGCCTCGCGGGCGATCGGCTTCGGCATGCTGGCGATCTTCGTGGCGATGGCCTGGCTGACCCGCTGGCTGCACGACGCCTACGGCACGCCCGGCCTGTTCAAGCTCGCGCTGGGCGTGTTCGTCGTCGCCTGGATCGCCCAGTTCATCGGCCACAGCAAGCTGTACGAAGGCAAGAAGCCGAGCTTCTTCACCGACCTCAAGTACCTGCTGATCGGCCCGGCCTGGGTGCTGGCCAAGCTGTACCGCAAGCTGGGCGTGCGCTGGTGATCCTCAGTCGCGCGCGGGCACCGCGCGCTCGAACATCCGCGCTTCCGGCCTGAACGCACGCGGCGCGTAGCCGAAGTCGCGCTGCGCCGGCGCCAGGTTGAACACCAGGTCCTCGCGCATGCGCGCGACCGCGGCGTCGGTGAGATCGGCAGCGATGCCGCGCGCCTGCGCCGTCTTCACCGCCAGCCGGAACAACGGCATCGGCAGTTCGTGCAGCGGTCGCGCCGGCTGCAGGCTGGCCAGCACGCGCCGCACCATCTCGCGATACGGCAACGTCTCGCCGCCGGGCAGGTCATAGCTGCGGCCATGCGTCGCCGCTGCGGCGCAGGCGGCGAACGCGGCCGCGGCCAGGTCGTGCACGTGCACCGGCTGGCGCAGGCCATCGCTGCGCCGCGGCAGCAGGAAGCGGCCCCAGCGCTGCGCCATGGCGGCGATGCGGGTCAGGGTGGCATCGCGGCCGGCGCCGTACACCAGCGTCGGACGCAACATGGTCGCGTTGGCGCCGCGTTGCTCCGACGACGCGAACAACGACGCTTCCGCGCCGAGCAGCCGACGCGCGAGTTCGCGCTCGTGGTCGTCATCGGAGCCGTGCTTGGTCGCCGCGCTGGTGGAGCCGAAGGCGACGATGCGCGCCGCGCGGATCGGTGCGTCGGCGTACCAGCGTGCGAACAGGTCCAGCGGGCCGCAGCTGAAGATCGCGTCCACGCCGTCCGGCAAGCCGCGCACGCCGGCGAAGTCGCCTTGCAGCCAGTGCCGGCCCGGGGCATCCGAATGCGGCTGGCGCGAGACCGCATACACGCGCCAGCCGGCATCGTTCAACCGTTCCAGCAACGGCGCGCCGATCTGCCCGCTGGCACCGAACAGCAGCGCCGTCTTCATCGCGTCGCGTGCTTCGGCAACACCAGGTGCAGCCACAGCATGCCGAGTACCGCGGCGATCACCGACGCCGCAAGCACGCCCACCACGCCGTCGGTATAGAGCAGCGGCGATTGCGCGAACGCCAGGCCACCGATGAACAGGCTCATGGTGAAGCCGATGCCGCACAGCAGGCCCAGGCCAAGCATCGCGCGCAGGTCCATGCCCTCCGGGAAGCGGGCCAGCCCGGCCGCACGCATCAGCAGCGCGGCGAGCACGATCCCGACCGGCTTGCCCACCACCAGCCCGAGCAGGATGCCGGCGGGCAGCGGCGCCAGCAGGTCGGACGCCTGCATGCCGTCGAGTGCCAGTCCCGCGTTGACGAAGGCGAACAGCGGCAGGATCGCGTAGGCCACCCACGGATGCAGCGCGTGCTCCAGGGTTTCCAGCGGCGAATGCTCGGTTTCGTCGTCGACGCCGTCGCGCGTGTCGATGTGCGGGATCAGCAGGCCGGTGATCACGCCGGCCAGGGTCGCATGCACGCCCGATTTCAGCACGCAGGCCCACAGCACCACGCCGAGCAGCAGGTACGGCGCCAGCGCCTTGACCTTCATCCGGTTGAGCAAGGCCATCGCCGCGACCACCGCTGCCGCCGCGGCCAACGCCGGCCACCACAGCCCCTGCGTGTAGAACAGGGCGATGATCAGGATCGCGATCAGGTCGTCGGCGACCGCGATCGTCGACAGCAGCAATTTCATCCCGAGCGGCACGCGCGAGCCGAGCAGGGCCAGCACGCCCAGCGCGAACGCGATGTCGGTGGCGGTGGGGATCGCCCAGCCGCGCATCGCATCGGCATCGCCACGGTTGAGCGCGAAGAACAGCAGGGCCGGCACCGCCACGCCCGCCGCGGCGCAGACCATCGGCAGGATCAACTGCTCCTTGCTGGACAACTGGCCGCTCAAGGCCTCGCGCTTGATCTCCAGCGCCACCAGCAGGAAGAACACCGCCATCAGGCCGTCATTCACCCACCAATGCAGCGACTTGGAGAACGCCAGCGTCCACGCGTGGATCGGTACCTGCAGTTCGAGCAGGCCCTCGTACGCATGCGCCAACGGCGAGTTCGCGCACAGCATCGCCAGCACCGCGGCGACGATCAGCAGGATGCCGCCCGCCGCTTCCAGCCGGAAGAATTCGGAGAGGGCGCGGCGCGCGCGGGCGAGGATCGGGATCCGGGATTCCATCGCTCCGCAGTATAAAGAAGCTGCAGCGCGCGATCAGGACACGTCGCGCGCCTGCATGCCGATTACGAACAGCCCTCCACGTAATCGACTTCCGGCAGCACCCCGACCCGCCATTCGGTGACCACGCCCTGCGCATCGGTCTCGAACACCAGCTTTGTGGGCGCCACCCCGCTCGCCGCGAGCGACAGGTACTTGCCGTCGCTGTACTTGTGCGGCGATGCGTGCAAGGCGTTGTTGTAGAGCTTTTGCAGCTCGGACTCGCGCATGCCGACCTTGCCGCCGCCCGGGGCGGCGTACTTCGCGCTGTCGGTGCCGAAGCGGGCGAACCTGCCTTCGCTGATCATGAAATTGAATTCGGCCGGCGTCTTCACCCACGCCGGCGTCATGAAGTAACAGCTTGCATTGAAGTCCTTGCCGACCTCCTTCAACGCGCCGCCCCAGGCCTTGCCCATGTCGGCGGCCAGGGTGCCGAACTTGACCTCGCCATAGCCGGCGAAGGTGGCCATGCCGAGGTCGCCATCGGGCGTGGCGGCGGATTTGCCGGCAGCCGCGGATGCGGGCGTTTCCGCCGCGGGCGATGGCGATGGCGATGGCGATGCCGGCGCGGCGTCGGTCGCGACATCCGCCGGCACCTCGGGTGGAGCCGGTGGCGCGCGCTCGGCCGTGCAGGCGCCGAGCGCAGCCAACAGGCCGAGGGAAAGCAAGGCTCGCATGGCGTACTCCCTTCGTTCGCGTCGCCCTGCAGTCTCGCCAATGCGGGTGAAGGTTTCGCGAACGCACGCGACTTGCGCCAACGGATGTCGCGTGGCGGTCATCCCAGCGACATGCGCGCGCCCTAACCTGCCGCGCATTCCGGGAGGCCTCCTCATGCTGCTCAACAAGACCGCGCTCGCGCGCGACGCCCTGCAGGCCGGTTCCAGCGCGGGCCTGAGCCTGCAGGACCGCCGCATCCTGATCATGACCGACGGCAAGCGCAGCCTGAACGAAGTGATGGCCTTGCTCGGCGCCGACATCCTGCCGGCGATCGACCGCCTGATCCGCGCCGGCTACATCGATGATGGCCGCGCACCCGCGCCCGTCGCGGTGCCGCAGGCCATGCCCGTGCAAGGACTGGGCGGCGCGCTTGGCGGCCTGATCCGCGCCGCCACCGAATCCGTGCAGGCGCGCACCGAACAGATCCGCGCCAGCGCCTCGCCGATCTCCGCACAGCCCGCAGTTGCAGCGCAACCGCGCATTGCCGCCACGGCGCAACCCGTTACCGCGCCGCCTGTTGCGACGCGCGGCGGCCAGCGCCGCTCGCTGGTCGCGGCGAAGATGTACATCGTCGACATGCTGCAATTGCAGCGGCACCCGGACGCGGTCGAGCTGAAGGCGCGCATCCAGTTCACCAGCGGCGAAGCGGAATTGTTCGAGGCGATCCTCGACGGCATGCGCGTGCTGCTGCAACTGACCAACGACAGCTACGGCCAGCGCATCGTCGCCCGCCTCGGCGAAGTGCTGCCGGAGGAACTGCTGCCGCAGCTGGAGTCGGCGATGACCGCCTTTCGCGCGCCGCTGATCGCGCCGGAGCGCAGTTCGCCCCCACAGCTGAAAGTGGTCGGCGGCTGAGCCGCCGGCCACCCGCGATCAAGCCGTGAAGTGCTTGCGCAGCCCGGCCCAGCAGGCCTGGTAATCGCGCTGGCGGTACGCGGCGTCGAGCGCGGCGCGGGTCGGCCGGATCACGTTGCGGGTCTCGAACATGAAGGCCATGGTGTCGGCGATGTAGTCCGGTTTCGAGGTGTCGATGCCGCTGGCCTTCTCGAACGTGGCCGCATCCGGCCCGTGCCCGGTCATGCAGTTGTGCAGCGAGCAGCCGCCGGGCGCGAAGCCCTCGGCCTTGGCGTCGTACGCGCCGTGCACCAGGCCCATGAACTCGCTGGCGATGTTGCGGTGGAACCACGGCGGGCGGAAGGTGTCCTGCGCCACCAGCACCCGCGGCGGGAAGATCGCGAAATCCATGTTGCCGACGCCGGGGGTGTCGCTGGGCGAGGTCAGCACCAGGAAGATCGACGGATCCGGATGGTCGTAGCTGATCGAACCGATGGTATTGAACAGGCGCAGGTCGTACTTGTACGGCACGTGGCTGCCGTGCCACGCGACGACATCGAGCGGCGAATGGCCGATCGCCGCGCGCCACAGGTGGCCCTGGAACTTGGCGATCAGCTCGAAGTCGCCTTCGATGTCTTCATACGCCGCATTCGGGGTGAGGAAATCGCGCGGGTTGGCCAGGCCGTTGCTGCCGATCGGGCCCAGGTCCGGGATGCGCATGAACGCGCCGAAGTTCTCGCAGACATAGCCGCGCGAGGGTCCGTCCGGCAGCGCGACGCGGAAGCGGATGCCGCGCGGGATCACCGCGATCTCCTGCGGTTCCACGTCGAGCACGCCGAGTTCGGTCTCGATGTGCAGGCGGCCCTGCTGCGGCACGATCAGCAATTCGCCGTCGGCATCGTAGAAATAGCGGCCCTGCATGTCGCGGTTGGCCGCGTACAGGTGGATGCCGATGCCGGACTGCGCGGACGGCGAGCCGTTGCCCGCCATCGTGACCAGGCCAGCGACGAAATCGGTCGGCGCTTCCGGCAGCGGCAGCGGGCTCCAGCGCAGCTGGTCGGGCGTCACTGGGCCGGTGTCGAAGTCGTTGTGCAGGTTCGCCTGCGGCAGCAGTTCGAACGGTCCGTGCATCGCCGCCGGGCGGATCCGGTACAGCCAGCTGCGCCGGTTCTGGTGGCGCGGCGCGGTGAACGCGGTGCCGCTGAGCTGCTCCGCGTACAGGCCGTGCGCCACGCGCTGCGGCGAATTGCGTCCTTCCGGCAGGGTGCCGGGCAGCGCCTCGCTGGCGAACTCGTTGCCGAAACCACTCTGGTAACCGTTCGATTGCATCGGAAGTCCGTGAGGCGGGCACGCCCGCCGGTTATGCGGTGGCGGTTGGCGCGCCTGGGTCAGAGCACGCCGCGCTTCATCTGGTCGCGCTCGATGCTCTCGAACAGCGCCTGGAAATTGCCTTCGCCGAAACCTTCGTTGCCCTTGCGCTGGATGATCTCGAAGAAGATCGGCCCGAACGCGTTCTGGGTGAAGATCTGCAGCAGCTTGCGCTGGTGCGTTTCCGGGTCTGCATCGATCAGGATCTTGTTCTTCGCGAGGCGCGGCACGTCCTCGCCGTGGTCCGGCACGCGCAGGTCGATCACCTCGAAGTAGGTGTCCGGGGTATCGAGGAATTCGACGCCCGCCGCGCGCATCGCCTCCACCGTCGAATAGATGTCGTCGGTGAACAGCGCGATGTGCTGGATGCCTTCGCCCCGGTAGGCGTCGAGGTATTCGTTGATCTGCGACTTCGGGTCGCTGGATTCGTTGAGCGGGATGCGCACGATGCCGTCCGGCGCGGTCATCGCCTTGCTCACCAGGCCGGTCTTGGCGCCCTTGATGTCGAAGTAGCGGATCTCGCGGAAGTTGAACAACTTCTCGTAGTAGTCCGACCACTTCTGCATGTTGCCGAAGTACAGGTTGTGGGTCAGGTGGTCGATGAAGGTCAGGCCGAAGCCCTGCGGGTCCTGCTGCGCGCCCTCGATGGCGACGTAGTCGGCATAGACGTCGGTCGCGTTGGCGTCGACCAGGTACAGCATGCAGTCGCCGATGCCCTTCACCACCGGCGCGTCGATCGCGCGGGTGTCGGCCTTGGCCTCGATCGCCTCGCCGCCGTTGCCGATCACGGTGGCCAGCACTTCGGCGATCGGCGTGTGGAAGCGGATCGCGAAGCCGCAGGCGGACGGGCCGTGCGCGGCGGCGAAATCGGCGGCGAACGAATCCGGCTGCTCGTTGAGCAGGAAATTCACCCCGCCCTGGCGGTACAGGGTGATCGCGCGGGTCTTGTGGCGCTTGGTCGCGCTGAAGCCCATGCTGCGCAGGTAGGCGTGCATGGCCTCGCCCTGGCCGGCGGGCGCGGCGAATTCGACGAATTCGAAGCCGTCGATCCCCATCGGGTTCTCGAACGTGGTGACTTGCATGCCAAGATTGGGCTGGGCGCTCATGGGCGGTTCCTCCGGTGGTCGCCCATTATAGTTTCAAATGCAACCATCTCAAGCGGCAGCGCACCGATGACCCGATCCCGCAAACCCAGGCCCGCCGGACACCCCCACGCCGAGCTCGACCTCGAGCATTTCCTGCCGTACCGGCTCAGCGTGCTGTCCAACCGGATCAGTAGCGCGATCGCCCGCGAGTATTCGCAGCGCTTCGCGCTGAGCGTGACCGAATGGCGGGTGATGGCGGTGCTGGGCCGCTACCCCGGCCTGTCCGCCAGCAAGGTCGCGCTGCGCACGGCGATGGACAAGGTGGCGGTCAGCCGCGCGGTGGCGCGCCTGCTGGACGCGGGCCGGATCGAGCGCGAGTTCGACGACGACGACCGCCGCCGCTCGGTGCTGCGCCTGTCCGAAGCCGGCTACGCGGTGTACGACGAGGTCGCGCCCTTGGCGCTCGACTTCGAGCGCCACGTACTGGGCGGCATGCCGGCGGAGGAACGCGACCTGCTGTTCCGCCTGCTGGACCGGCTGGACGAACTGGAACTGCGCGCCGAAGTGGATACCGCGCACGACTGAGCCGCGCGGCTCAGTCTCCGCAGCGGCGGTAGTCGAAGGGGATCCGCATCTCCCTGCCGTCGCGGCCGGGGCCGGCGATCGACGCCTTCAACGCCTCGCCCTCGCGCCGGTATTCGATCCGGTTGGGGAAATCGTGCGCGGCGTTGGCGAAGCGCACCCAGCCGTCGCCGCGCTCGACGATCGCGAACAGCGTCGGCGGCACGCCATTGGGCTGCACATGGAAGCCAGCGCCCGCGCCCGCCGGCACGATCCGCATGAACTCGTACGACTCGGTCTTGCCGCCACGCACCGTGCGCGACATGCCCAGCAGCGCACCGCCGGCTTCCGGCAACCACACCTCGTCGACCTGGCGGCCATCGTCGCTGCTGCACCAGTGCCCCGCCAGCCAGTCGAACCCGGGCCCCGCGGCCACGGCCGCATTCGCGCACAGGCCCAGGCCGATGCCCAGCAATGCTTGTTCCAGTCGCATGTCGCGTCTCCGTTGGTGGATGCCGGCACGCTAGTGCGGGTCGCGCGGCGAAGCTTGTAAAAACGCGCAGCGCGCGGTTGGATGCCGCGCATGGAGTACGTCGAGCATCCCGCCCCGCAAGACCTGCGCCGGCACCTGCAATGCCTGTGGGTGCTGCGCGACGACGCGCCCGGCGACGAGGTGCAGGTCGTGTACCCCGATGGCCGTTGCGAACTGCTGGCCGAACTCGGCGTGCCGCTGCGCTTCCACGGCGCGGATGGCGCGATCCGCGCCGACCAGGCGTTCTGCTTCGCCGCGCAGCAACGCGGTCCGATCCGCCTGCAGGCGACGGGCGCGGTGCACTGCATCGGCTTGCGGTTGATGCCGGCCTGCAGCGGCTTGATCGCGGGCGCGCGCTTGCCCGGGCTGCGCGACCACGCGCCGGACCTGCACGCACTGGACCCCGCATTCGCCCGCGCCTTCGAACAGGCGGCGCGTGCAAGCGCGACGACGGATTCCCCGGAACCGTTGTGGGGACTGCTGCGTCCGCGCTGCGCCGCGTTCGCGCCCGATGCGTTGATCGAACGCGCGGCGGCAACCCTCGATGCCGCCGAAGGCGACTTGCGCATCGCCGACCTGGCGACACGACTCGGCATCGGCGTGCGCACGCTGCAGACGCGATTCCTCGCTGCAGTCGGAATGACGCCGAAGGAGTACGCGCGCGTGCGCCGCCTGCAGGCGCTGTTGGCCACGCTCGACACGGAAGATGCAGGCATCGCCGATGCCGCCGCCCGCCACGGCTACAGCGACCAGGCCCACGCCACCCACGACCTGCTGCGCTGGACCGGCAGCACGCCGGCGCGATTGGTGCGCGCCCTGCGCGGCGATCGCAACGGCGATGACACGCTGCGGCTCGCCGCCGCCTTCGTGCGCGGCCATTCGGATCGCTAGCGTTCGCCGCAAACGAAAACGGCGCCCTCGGGCGCCGTTTCCGCATCGTCGAGCCGCTTATTTCACGCCGTGCATCAGGCGCTGGATCAGCGGCGCGATCACGAACAGCGCGACGCCGCCGACCATCAGGATCCAGAAACCCTGGGTATAGCTGGCCAGCGCCGAATCGGTGGTCATGCCGGTCTCGCCGCTGGCGTGGCTGGCGAAGATGCCGGACAGGTTGTTGCCGATGCCGGTGGACAGGAACCAGCCGCCCATGCCGAAACCGACCAGACGCACCGGGGCCAGCTTGGTGGTCATCGACAGGCCGATCGGCGACAGGCACAGCTCGCCCACCGACTGGATCACGTAGACCATGAACAGCGTCCAGAACGGGATCTTGCCGGCCACCACCATGCCCGATAGCGCCGCCATCAGCAGCAGGAAGGCCAGGCCGTTGAAGATGATGCCGATGCCGAACTTGCGCGGGATCGACGGGTTGTAGCGGCCCATCCTGATCCAGGTCCAGGCCACCACCGGGGCCAGGGTGATGATCGCCAGCGAGTTGACCGACTGGAACCAGCCCACCGGGAAGATCCAGCCGCCGAAGTCGCGGTTGACGATCTGCTCGGCGAGGAAGTTGAACGAGCTGCCGGCCTGCTCGAAGAAGCACCAGAACAGGATGTTGAAGGTGAAGATGATCAGCATCGCGATCGCGCGGTCGCGCGCGACCTGGCCCTCGCGGATGCCTTCCATCAACAGCATCCCGCACAGCAGCAGGAACAGCGCGGTCAGCACCACCTGCAGCTTGGCCGCGTCGATCGCCAGCAGGAAGTAGTAGACCGGCACCGAGACCAGGCAGAACAGCAGCACGTACAGCACCTTCTGCTTGCCGCCGTCGCCCTCGAGCGGGCGGCCGATGCCGCCCAGCTGGCGGCGGCCGAACCAGAACCACACCAGGCTGATCAGCATGCCGATGCCGGAGGTGATGAACACGATCTTGTAGGTCGGCATGTCCGGGGTGCCGCCGAACATGTTCTCGGCCATCCAGCCGGTCAGCAGCGGGGCGAACATCGCGCCCAGGTTGATGCCCATGTAGAACAGGGTGAAGCCGGAATCGCGGCGCTCGTCGCCCTGTGCGTACAGCTTGCCGACCATGGTCGAGATGTTCGGCTTGAACAGGCCGTTGCCCGCGATCACCGTGGCCAGGCCGATCTTGAAGATCGTCTCGTCCGGCCACGCGATCATGAACAGGCCGGCCGACATCACCACCGCGCCGAGCAGGATCGAACGCTGGTAGCCGATGATCCGGTCCGCGATGTAGCCGCCGAAGATCGCCGCCGCGTACACCAGCGCCAGGTAGGCGCCGTAGATGCGGCTGGCCGGCGCCTGGCCCTCGCCGCCGCCGGCGTAGAACTGCTGCACGATGTACAGCGTCAGCGCCCAGCGGATGCCGTAGAACGCGAAGCGTTCCCAGAACTCGGTCATGAACAGCATCCACAACGGACGCGGATGGCCCATCACCTGCTTGAATTCCGGGATCGGGCCCGGCGTCGAAGTTGCGGCACCGCTCATGCGGTTTCCCCCGTCTCTGGTTCGTTGAAAGGAAGTCGGAACGCGCACCGCGCCGGGCGCGGAACCGGGGGAGGATCACCGACCGGGCGCAGCCACGTCAAACCGCGCGCATTCAGGACAAGCTGCTGCGATGCAGCAGCGGCGCGGCTCAGGGCCCGGCGGGAGCGCCGTAATCGCGGCCCGGGCCGATCGCGGTGCGGACTTCGAACAGTTCCGGGAAGAAGCTCAGCTCCAGCGCCTTGCGCAGGAACGCCACCCCGCTGGAACCGCCGGTGCCGGGCTTGAAGCCGATGATCCGCTGCACCGTGCGCATGTGGCGGAAGCGCCACAGCTGGAACTGGGTCTCGAGGTCGACCAGGTCCTCGCAGAGGGCGTATTCGCGCCAGTAGCGGCCGGTGTCCTCGTAGATGCGCTCGAACACGCCCACCAGCCGCGGATCCAGCACATGCGGCTGCGACCAGTCGCGCAGCAGGTGGTCGGCGGTGACCGGGTGGCCCCAGCGCGCGAGGTAGGCGAGGAATTCGTCGTACAGGCTGGGCGCGCGCAGCACCGACTCCAGCGCGGCATGGCCGGCCGCATCGTGCGCGAACACCTTCAGCATCGCCGCGTTCTTGTTGCCCATCAGGAATTCGACGGTGCGGTACTGCAGCGACTGGAACCCGGACGAGGGGCCGAGGATGTCGCGGAATTCCATGTATTCGGACGGGGTCAGCGTCTCCAGCACCGACCATTGCGCGGTCAGCTGGTCCAGCACCCGCTTGCAGCGGGCCACCACCTTGCCGAACTGCCAGACCCGGTCGTTGCGCAGGTGGCCGACCGCGGCGGTCAGTTCGTGGATCAGCAGCTTCAGCCACAGCTCGCTGGTCTGGTGCTGGATGATGAACAGCATCTCGTCGTGGTGCGGCGGGTTCGACAAGGGCCGCTGCGCCGACAGCAAGGTCGGCAGTTGCAGGTAGCCGCCATAGGTCAGCCGCCCATTCAGGTCGGTGTGGATGCCGGATTCGAGGTCGCGCTGGTTGTTTTCGATGGCCATGCGCGGATTTTCGCATGGTGGCCGGCCTCCCGCCCCATCGCCACGCAACCGTCACGGAAATGCAGCACAATCGCGGGACGCGAGCCGGGGGCCGGTTCGCGGCAACTTGGGGAACCACGATGAAACGACTTCTGCAGCGCCTGGCGCTGATGGGCTTGGCCTTGTCCGCGCCGTTCGCGGTGCAGGCGCAGGCCAACCTGACCGGCGGCACCTACTCCCAGAATTTCGACACGCTGTCGAACACCGCCGGCAGCACGACCAATACCGCGTTCCCGATCGGTTGGCAGATGACCGAGACCGGCGGCGGCGCGCGCGACAACGAGCAATACGCGGTCGATACCGGCAGCAGCAACACCGGCGACACCTACAGCTACGGCGCAGCAGGCAGCACCGACCGCGCCTTCGGCGGCCTGCGCAGCGGCAGCCTGGTCCCGGTGTTCGGCGCCTGCTTCACGAATGGCACCGGCGCCGCCCTGAGCAGCTTCGCGGTGGCCTACACCGGCGAGCAGTGGCGCCTCGGTACCACCGGGCGCGCCGACCGCATCGACTTCCAGTACAGCCTCAACGCGACCTCGCTGACCACCGGCACCTGGACCGACGTCGACGCGCTGGATTTCAGCAGTCCCGACACCGGCACCATCGGCGTGAAGAACGGCAACGGCGCCGCCAACCGCACGGCGATCAGCAGCACCGTCAGCAGCGTGTCGATCGCCAACGGCGCGACCTTCTGCGTGCGCTGGAACGATGTCGATGCCACCGGCGCCGACGACGGCCTGGCCGTCGACGACTTCTCGATCACCGTCGCCGGTGCGCCCCTGCCGTCGCTGTCGATCAACGACGTCACCGCGGACGAAGGCAACAGCGGCACCACCAACTTCACCTTCACCATCGCGCTCAGCGCGGCCGCGGCGGCCAACGTCACCGTCGATTACGCCACCAGCAGCGACTCGGCCACCTCGGGCGTCGATTTCACCGCGACCAGCGGCACCGCGACGATCACCGCCGGCAGCACCAGCACGACGATCACCGTGCCCGTGCTCGGCGACACCGCGCTGGAGATCAACGAGACCTTCCTGGTCGCCCTGAGCAATCCGTCGGCCAATGCCAGCATCGCCGACGCCAGCGGCACCGGCACCATCAGCAACGACGACATCGTCATCACCGCCATCCACGACATCCAGGGCAACGGCGAACTGTCGCCGATGAACGGACAACTGGTGATGGCCGAAGGCGTGGTCACCGCCAAGCGCGGCAACGGCTTCTTCCTGCAAGCGGCCGATGCCGACGTCGACGCCGACCCCGCCACCTCGGAAGGCATCTTCGTGTTCACCTCGGCGGTGCCGGGCATGGTCAACGTGGGCGACCGCGCCCGCGTCACCGCCACCGTCAGCGAGTTCTCCGGCAGCAGCGCCACCCCGACCACCGAGCTGGTGTCGCCCAGCGTCGGCGTGCTGACGACCGGCAACCCGCTGCCGGCGGCCTTCGAGATCCCGGCCACCCTGGCCGCACCCGACAGCCTGCCTTCCACCCTTGAGCGCCTGGAAGGCATGCGCGTCAGCGTCGCCTCGGGCGTGGTCACCGCGCAGACCGACGGCAACATCAACGAAGCCAGCGCCACCTCCAGCGACTCCAACAGCGCGTTCGAGTTCGTGGTCGCCGGCGTGCCGCGCCCGCTGCGCGAAGAAGGCCTGAGCATCCTCGATCCGTTCCCGGTGCCGCCGGCGAAGCAGGCCACCATCCCCTACTTCGACGCGAACCAGGAGCGCATCAAGGCGTTCCCGCTGGCCGGCACCCGCCTGGTCGCGGACGCCGGCGCCACGGTCACCAACCTGGCCGGCGTGCTGACCTACTTCGGCGATTCCTGGGAACTGCTGTACGACCTCGCCAACCCGCCGGTGATCGGCACCGCCACCGCGTCCGCGGTCAGCACCGCCGGCGCCAACGACATCACCGTCGGCGGCTTCAACCTGCAGCGCTTCTTCGACACCGTCAACGATCCGGCCATCGGCGAACCGGTACTGACTCCCGCCGCCTTCGCCAACCGCCTGGCCAAGACCGGCGCGGCGATCTGCGACTGGGTGAAGGCGCCGGACATCCTGGGCGTGGTCGAAGTCGAGAACCTCGCCACCCTCACCGAGCTCGCCAACTACATCAACGGCAACTGCGCCAGCGCCCCGGCCTACGCGCCGTACCTGATCGAAGGCAACGACGTCGGCGGCATCGACGTGGGCTTCCTGCTCAGCACCCGCGCGGTGCGCACCGGCGTGTCGCGGGTGGCGGTGACTTCGATCGCCCAGGTCGGCAAGGACACCCGCTACGGCACCACCCCGCTGGGCTGCAACCCGGCCGACGCGGGCTGCACCTCGTCGCTGCTGAACGACCGTCCGTCGCTGGTGCTGCGCGCCGCGGTGAACTTCACCGACGGCCGCCGCTATCCGCTGACCGTGATCATCAACCACCTGCGCTCGCTGAACGGCAACGACGATCCGGCCGACGGCCGCGTGCGCTACAAGCGCGCCGAGCAGGCGATGTTCCTCGGCAACGTGATCGACGGCCTGCAGACCGCCAACCCGAGCGAGAAGATCGTGCTGGTCGGCGACTTCAACGCCTTCCCGTTCAACGACGGCTACGTCGATTCGATGGGCATCATCACCGGCAACGCCGCGCCCGAAGACCAGGTCATCGAGTACCGCACCAGCCCGGTGGCGACCCCGCTGGTGTTGGGCGACGAACTGGTGGCCGATCCCGCCCAGCGCTATTCCTACGTGTTCGAAGGCAATGCACAGACCCTGGACCACGCGGTGGTGAACGAAGCCCTGGTCAACGACCCGGCGGTCACCGGGCTCAGCGTCGAGCACGCGCGCATCAACGCGGACTTCCGCGTGGCCCACTACGGCGAGTTCTCCCTGCCGTACACCGCGCTGAACCCGCCGCTGCGCGTGTCCGACCACGATCCGGTGCGCCTGACCATCGGCGTGGTGCGCCCGCTCAGCGCCGACCTGTCGCTGGCATGGACCAGCCGCAACTTCAGCACCCGCGGCGCGTTCAACACGCTCAGCCTGCGCAACAACGCTGGGATCGCGATCGCCGGCGCCCAGGTGCGCATCGACATGGAGATCCCCGCCAATTCGATCGCCACCGTCGGCGCGCCGTCTGGCTGGAGCTGCCAGCGCCTCGGCGATGCCTCGTTCCTGTGCACCGCCGGCAAGCCGATCCCGGCCGGGGCCACCCTGTCCTTCACCGTCGACGTCCGCCCGCGGGTCCGTTTCGCCAGCACCGACGTCATCCGCCTGAAGGCGCAGGCGACCGTGCTGTCCGACCCGATCTCCGGCGACAACAGCGTGGAACTCGTGCTGCCCTGATCGCTCGATCCGGAGGCACCCCGAAGGCGCGGCTCCGGCCGCGCCTTCTTTTTTGCCCGACATCCGCAACCGCCGCCGGCAGACCGTCGCCGGCGCGCCGTCCGGCGATGCGCCTGGCGTTTTTTTGCAGCGCGCAACGGCCGATTAACCCGCCGACCGTATCATCCGCAACATTCGCAGACGCGGGAACACGCATGACCCTGGCGGCCAGTTTCGAGATCGAATACCTGCAATACCTCAAGCCGGACGGCACCCTGGCCGCCCCGCTTCCTGCGGCCGTGCCCAATGCCGAAGCGCTGTTGCCGCTGTTCAAGCAGATGCTGTTCGTGCGCACCTTCGACAGCAAGGCGATCGCCCTACAGCGCACCGGCAAGCTCGGCACCTACGCCGCCTGCCTGGGCCACGAGGCCACCCACGTCGGCATCGGCGCCTCGATGCAGCCGGAAGACGTGTTCGCGCCCAGCTACCGCGAGTACGGCGCGCAGTTCATGCGCGGCGTGCGCCCGCGCGAGGTGCTGCTGTACTGGGGCGGCGACGAGCGCGGCAACGATTTCGAAGGCCCGCGCAACGACTACCCGTGGTGCGTGCCGATCTCCACCCAATGCCTGATGGCCGCAGGCGCCGCGCTGGCGTTCAAGCTGCGCGGCGAAAAACGCGTCGCGGTGGCGACCTGCGGCGACGGCGGCTCGTCGAAGACCGATTTCTACGCCGCGGTGAATTCCGCCGGCGCGTACTCGTTGCCGGTGGTGCTGTGCGTGATCAACAACGGCTGGGCGATCAGTGTGCCGCGCAAGGCGCAGACCGGCGCGCAGACGCTGGCGCAGAAGGGCCTGGCCGGCGGCCTGGCCTGCCTGCAGGTGGACGGCAACGACCTGGTCGCGGTACTGGAAGCGATGCGCCGCGCGCACGAACGCGCGCGCAACGGCGAGGGCGGCAGCGTGATCGAGTTCATGACCTATCGCCTGCACGACCACACCACCGCCGACGATGCGCGCCGTTACCGCGGCGAGGACGAAGTGAAGGCGGCATGGCTGAAGGAACCGTTCCTGCGCCTGCGCAAGTTCCTCACCGACCAGAAGTTGTGGGACGAGGAACAGGAAAAAACTTGGGTGGAAGAGTGCGGCAAGTTGGTCGATGTCGAGATCAATGCCTACCTCGAAACCCCGGTGCAGCCGGTGGAGGCGATGTTCGATTACCTGTACGGCGACATGCCGGCCGAGGTGCTCGCACAACGCGAACAGGCCATCGCCGCGGAGGGCCGGGCATGAGCGAGGCGCAACCGATTGCATTGATCGAGGCGATCACCCAGGCGCTGGCCTATGAATTGCGCAACGACAACAGCGTGGTCGTGCTGGGCGAGGACGTCGGCGTCAACGGCGGCGTGTTCCGCGCCACCGCCGGCCTGTCCGCCACCTTCGGCCCCGAGCGCATCCTCGATACGCCGCTGGACGAGACCACCATCGCCGGCCTCACCGTCGGCATGGCCTCGCAAGGCATGAAGCCCGTCGCCGAGGCGCAGTTCGACGGCTTCATGTACCCGATGGTCGATTTCATCGTCTGCCACGCCGCGCGCATGCGCTACCGCACCCGCGGCCGCCTGACCTGCCCGATGGTGCTGCGCGTGCCGTGGGGCGGCGGCATCCGCGCGCCGGAACATCATTCGGAAGCCAACGAATCCATCTTCACCAACGTGCCGGGGTTGCGCGTGGTGATGCCGTCGTCGCCGCAGCGCGCCTACGGCCTGCTGCTGGCCGCGATCCGCGACCCGGATCCGGTGATCTACATGGAACCCAAGCGCATCTACCGGCAGTACAAGGAACTGGTGCCGGACGATGGCGAGGCGCTGCCGCTGGACGTCTGCTACGTGCTGCGCGACGGCTCCGATGTCACCCTGGTCACGTGGGGCGCGCAGGTCAAGGAAACGCTGGAAGCCGCCGAGAAACTCGCCGCCGACGGCATCAGCGCGGAAGTGATCGACGTCGCCACGCTCAAGCCGCTGGACTTCGCCACCATCGCCGAATCGATCGCCAAGACCGGCCGCTGCGTGATCGTGCACGAAGCGGCGAAGACCGCCGGCTTCGGCGCCGAAGTCGCCGCGCGCTGCGCCGAGGAATGCATGTTCGACCTGGTCGCCCCGGTCGAGCGCGTCACCGGCTACGACACCCACATCCCGCTGTTCCGGCTGGAAATGAAGTACCTGCCGAGCACCGACAAGATCATCGCCGCCGCCAAGCGCGCGATGGCGCATTCGTAAGGACCCCGCATGTCGAAGAAATTCCTGCTCCCCGACCTCGGCGAAGGCCTGCCGGACGCGACCATCGTCGAGTGGTACGTCAAGGAAGGCGACACCATCCGCCTGGACGACAACCTGGTGTCGATGGAAACCGCCAAGGCGGTGGTCGACGTGCCCTCGCCGGTCAGCGGCAAGGTGCTGAAGCTCGCCGGCGCGGCGGGCGACATCATCGTCACCGGCACGATGCTGGCCGAGTTCGAGGTCGATCCCAACCTGCCGCAGCGCGCGGAAGGCCAGGACACCGGCCACCACCACGGCCCGTCGCACGACACACCGAAGCCGGCCGCCGCGCCCGCACCTGCCGCGAAAGCGGACGGCGATGCCGGCACCGTGGTCGGCGCGATGCAGGTCGGCGATGCGGTCGTCACGCAGGCCGCGGTCGCGGTCGGCGGGGTCAAGGCGATGCCGGCGGTGCGCGCGATGGCGCGCAAGCTCGGCGTCGATATCGCCCGCGTCGCGCCCAGCGGCGCCGACGGCACGGTGACGATGGACGACGTGAAGCGCGCCGCGGCCGACGGTTCGGCCAAACCGGGCGCTGCGCCTGCTCGTGCCGGCGCGCAAATCGCGGCCGCACCTGTCGCCGCACCCGCACCCGTCCCCGCATCGCGCAGCACGCTCTCGCAAAGCGGCAAGCCGATGCGCACCCAGCCGCCGGGCGTGGCCGCGACCGGCCAGCCGGAACAACTCAAGGGCGTGCGCCGCAACATGGCCCGCGTCATGGCCGATGCGCACGCGCAGGTGGTGCCGACCACGCTGGTCGATGACGCCGACCTGCACGCCTGGAGCGGTCGCCAGGACATCACCGCACGGCTGGTCCGCGCCATCGTCGCCGCCTGCAAGGCGGTACCCGCGCTCAACGCCTGGTTCGACGGCGCCAACCTCACCCGCACCCTGCACCCGCACGTCGACATCGGCATCGCGGTGGACACCGACGACGGCCTGTTCGTGCCCGCGCTGCGCAATGCCGACATGCTGGATGCCGGCGGCGTGCGCGCCGCGATCAAGCGCCTGCGCGCGCAGGTCGAGGATCGTTCGATCCCCTCCGGCGAACTCAGCGGCTACACCATCTCGCTCAGCAACTTCGGCATGCTCGCCGGCCGCTACGCGACGCCGGTGGTGGTGCCGCCGTGCGTGGCGATCGTCGGTGCCGGCAAGCTGTCGCACGACGTGGTCGCGGTGATGGGCGGCATCGAAGTGCACCGGCGCATGCCGATCTCGCTGACCTTCGACCACCGCGCCTGCACCGGCGGCGAGGCGGCACGCTTCCTCGCCGCGCTGCTGGACGACCTCGCCCAGCCGAGCTGACGATGCTGCGGGCGCTGGTGCCGATGCTGCGGGTGCCGGACGTACCGGCGGCGCTGGCGTGGTACCGCGAGGTGCTCGGCTTCCGCAGCGATGAAGATGGCAGCACAGGCTGGGCCACGCTGCAGCGCGACGGCATCGCGTTGATGCTGTCCGCCTTCAACGCGCACGAAGGCGACGCCGCGCCCGCGTTCACCGGCTCGCTGTACCTGCGCTGCGACGATGTCGACGGCTGGTGGTCGCGGCTGCAGGGCGCCGCGCGCGTCTGCTATCCGATCGAGGATTTCGCTTACGGCATGCGCGAATTCGCGATCTACGACTGCAACGGCTTCCTGCTGCAATTCGGCCAGCCGATCGCCAGGGAGGCTGCGCCATGAGCCATCGCAGCCGCCTGTCCGGCTTCATCAGCGACTGCAAGACCGACGACCTCGATGCCGCCGCCGATTTCTGGGCGCAGGCGCTGGGCTGCCGCATCGCCGACCGCGCTGCCGGCGACGAGACCGCGGAATACCAGATGCTCGGCGACACGCCCGGCGACCTGCACATCGAAGTGCAGAAGGTCGAGCATCCGTCGCGCGTGCACCTCGACATCGAGGCGGACGACATCGATGCCGAAGCGGATCGCCTGCAGAGACTCGGGGCGAGGAAGATCGCCTTCGTGAAGCGCTGGTGGGTGATGGAAGCGCCGACCGGGCAGCGCTTCTGCGTGGTCAGGATGAAATATCCCGAGCGCGGCGCGGCGCCGAAGACCTGGGATTGATCAGGCGCTCGCCAGCAGCTTGCGGCGCAGGAAGAACGCCGTCGTGAGCACCGCCAGGAACACGCCGTAACCGACCGAAGTCGCCAGGATCTGCGGCCACAGCTGGCCGTGGCTGCGGTCGGCGAAACCGAAGCTCCAGTACAGGCTGGCCAGGCAGGCCGCAAACGCCAGCAGCAAGGCGGCCGAATCGAAGCGCGCGCGCGCGACGTTGCGCGGCTGGCGCGGATACAGCCAGTACAACGCGGCCAGGATCAGGAACCACGGCGCGAACAGGACCAGCGCCAGCGCGGGCATCGCGGCGACGTTGTTCACGCCTTGCCGGCCTCGCCTTCCAGCTGCGCGGCGACGAAGGCGGCCAGCGCCGCATTCACGTCCTCGTCGGTCACGCCCTCGCCGAGCGAGAAATCGCTGGCGCCGTCGCCGATTTCGCCCGACTTGATCGCGGCGATGCGCTGGCCGGCGTCGCGCGGCGAGGCGAAGCCCACGCTCTGCAGCAAAACGCGCTCGCCCTGCACCAGCTTGAAATAGAACTTGCCGTCGGCGTCGCGGTATTGCTTGAACGCAGGCAACGTGGCGTCCGCCGCTTTCTTCGCCGACTTCGCTTCGACGGTCGCGGCCTGCGACAGGTCGCGCAGGCCCACCGCCTCACGCAGGCGCAGCAGCGCCGGCGTTGCGTGCGCGGCACGCAGGCGCGCGGCGCCGTCGCGCAGGATCGCCTCGATCTCGTCCGGCTTCGCCATCAGCGCCTCGTACTTCTCGCGCAGCGGCGCGACTTCGGCATCGATGCGCTCGAACAACTGCTGCTTGGCATCGCCCCAGCCGATGCCGTCGGCGAACGCCTGCGCGAACGCCGCGGTCTGTTCCTTGCTGGCGAACGCCTGGTAAAACTGGAACAGCGCCGAACCTTCGGTGTCCTTCGGCTCGCCCGGCATGCGCGAGTCGGTGAGGATGCCGGCGATCAGCTTCTTCAGTTCCGCACGCGGCGCGAACATCGGGATGGTGTTGTCGTAGCTCTTGCTCATCTTGCGTCCGTCGAGGCCGGGCAAGGTCGCAACAAAGTCGTCCACCGCCGCTTCCGGCAGCACGAAATATTCGTCGCCATAAACGTGGTTGAAGCGCTGGCCGAAGTCGCGCGCCATCTCGATGTGCTGCACCTGGTCGCGGCCGACCGGCACCTTGTGCGCGTTGAACAGCAGGATGTCGGCGGCCATCAGCACCGGGTACATGAACAGCCCGGCGGTGATGCCGGCATCGTCGTCCTCGCCCTCGGCACGGTTCTTGTCCACCGCCGCCTTGTAGGCATGCGCGCGGTTGAGGATGCCCTTGCCGGCCACGCAGGTCAGCAGCCAGGTCAGCTCCGGGATCTCCGGCACGTCCGACTGCCGGTAGAACCAGACCTTGTCGGGATCGAGCCCGCAGGCCAGCCAGGCCGCGGCGATCTCCAGCGTCGAACGCTGGGTGCGCGCCGGATCCTGCGCCTTGATCAGGCTGTGGTAGTCGGCGAGGAAGTAGAAGCTCTCCGCGTCCGGCGCGCGCGAGGCGGCAATCGCCGGGCGGATGGCGCCGACGTAGTTGCCGAGGTGCGGGGTGCCGGAGGTGGTGATGCCGGTGAGGACGCGGGTCTTGCTCATGCGGGGTGCTGGCGATTCATGCGGCGCACAGTTTAACCGGGCCGTCGTCAACCCCGTCCCGCGGCGACGCGCGTTCGCATCCGGCAAGCCCCGCGCCCCGCGCGCATCCACCGGAGAGCCGCCATGCCCATCACCGCCAAGTTCGGCCGCGTCCTGCTAAGCCTCGCCATCGCCGCCACCGTCGCCTGCTCGATGCCATCGTCGGCCAGCGACCTCGTCGAAATGGACGTCATCGACCGCGACAACGGCCAATGGCTGCCCGAATACCGCCATCGCGGCCAGGACTGGATCGCCGGGGTGCCCGGGCATCGCTATGCGGTGCGCCTGACCAATACCACTGGCCAGCGCGTGCTGGTGGTGCTGTCGGTCGATGGCGTGAATGCCGTCACCGGCCAGACCGCCGCGCCTTCGCAGGCCGGTTACGTGCTGGAGCCGTGGGAAACCGCGGAGATCGCCGGCTGGCGCAAGTCGCTGGACGACGTCGCCCAGTTCCTGTTCACCGACCTGCCGGACAGTTATGCCGCGCGCACCGGGCGGCCGGACGATGTCGGCGTGATCGGCATCGCCGTGTTCCGCGAGCGGCAGCTGCGGCCGCTGTATTCGCCGATGCCCTCGCCGCCGGTCGCGTCAGGCCGTGCGCGCGAGCAGGCCGCATCGAAAGCCGCGGCACCGGCGGCGGCGGACAGCGCGATGGCGGAATCCGCCCCGCAGCGCCTCGGCACCGGCCACGGCCAGCGCGAATGGGCGCCGGTCGGGCAGACCGAATTCGTGCGCGCATCGCGCAGCCCGCAACAGCTCAGCCAGTTGCGCTATGACGATGCCGACACCCTGGCCGCGATCGGCGTGCTGACGCGGCCGTACACGCCGTATGCGCGCACCGCGCCGCGCGCGTTCCCGGAAGGCTTCGTCGCCGATCCGCCGAACCGCTGGTGAGCGCATCGGGCGCTGCAAAACGCAACGGGCCAGGTGTCCCTGGCCCGTTGTTCACGCGTGTCGGCGGCGCGCGCCGGTCAGCACTTGGCGTCCTTGCAGTCCTGCGCCTTCTCTTCGACCTTCTCGCCGACCTTCTGCACGTCCTTGCCCATGCCGGCGATGGTGTTGCAACCCACCAGCGCGACCATGCAGGCCAGCACCATCACGCTCCACGTACCCTTGCGCAACATCGGACGTTCTCCCGGGAAGACTGCGCCAGAGCTTAGCGAGCGGCCCCATGCGGCGCAAACGCGGACCCGGGAAACGAAGCGGGCCGGGATCGCTCCCGGCCCGCAGGCATCCCTGCCTCGCTCCCTCCGTGTCCTGGCGAACGCGCGGCTAGGGCATCAGCACTTGGCGTCCTTGCAGTCCTCGGCCTTTTCCTCGACCTTCTCGCCGACCTTCTGCACGTCCTTGCCGGCACCGGCCATGGTGTTGCAGGCGGTCAGGTGGGTCATCGAGAACGCGGCGAGCAGCAGCAAAGCGAACAGGCGTTTCATGGGGATTCCTCGCATGTGGGGATTCGGCCGGGATCGACGATGCCGATCCACGCGGACGATGAAACCCCATCCAGCCGTGAAGCCGGCGTGGACTGCGTGCGGATTTGCGGAACCGCAGGTGAACCGGCCGCCCCGTTCAGGCGGCGGTGCACTCAATCGCGCATCAAGGTGGACTTGCCGAACAGGCTTTCCACCAGGTCCACCGCGAGCCTGGCGGTGGCGTTGCGCTTGTCCAATGCGGGGTTCACTTCGACTAGGTCGAGCGAGCCCATGCAGCCGGTATCGGCCACCATTTCCATGATCAGCTGGGCTTCGCGGTAGTTGATGCCGCCGGGCACGCGGGTGCCGGTGCCGGGCGCGATGCTCGGATCCAGCATGTCCACGTCGAAGCTGACGTGCAGGTGGGTGTCGGCATCCACGCCTTCCAGCGCCTCCTCCATCGCCCGGCGCATGCCGACTTCGTCGATGTAGCGCATGTCGTAGATGTCGAGGCCGTGTTCCTGCACCAGCTTCTTCTCGCCCGGATCCACCGAACGGATGCCGATCTGCCGCACCTGGTCGGGGGTGATCGCCGGCACGTGGCCCGCCATGGTGGTCAGCGGCTCCGGGCCGAGGCCGCACAGGCAGGCCACCGGCATGCCGTGGATGTTGCCGGAGGGGGTGATCTCGCGGGTGTTGAAGTCGGCGTGCGCGTCCAGCCACAGCACGCGCAGCTTCTTGCCGGTGGCGCGGCAATGCGCGGCGACCGCGGCGATCGAACCGATGCCCAGGCAGTGGTCGCCGCCGAGCAGGATCGGCATGCGCCCGGCCTGCAGTTCGCGCGTGCTCATCTCGAACACGGCGCGGTTCCAGGCCACGACTTCCTCGAGATGGCGATAGCCGTCGACCGGCGGGCTGGTCGGGTTGCGCGGGCCGTGCACGTCGCCGAGGTCGCGCACGTCGATGCCGCGGTCGGCGATCGCCTCGACCAGGCCGGCCACCCGCAGCGCTTCCGGCCCCATCGACACGCCCCGGCGCGAGGCGCCGATGTCGGTGGGCACGCCGAACACGGACACGGGCGGGTAACTGCGGCTCATCGGCGGGTCTCGAAGTGGTGCCGCTTGTCCGAATCGAACGGACGACCTACCGCTTACAAGGCGGTTGCTCTACCTGCTGAGCTAAAGCGGCGCAGGCAGCCATTCTAGCGACTGTGCCGGACCGGTCATAACCGGGCGTTCTGGCCGCATGACGGACCCGACGTTCCCTGCCGTCGGCCACGCGCCGAGACTGGCCGCAATTCCCAGCGGTCCGATAGGAATGCTCACCAACAAGGCCAGGTACGGATTGCGGGCGATGTGCGCACTGGCGCAGGCCGATGGCGAGCGCCTGCAGGCGCATGCGATCGCGCGCCGCGCCAGCGTGCCGGAGAAGTTCCTGGAGGCGATCCTGGTCGAGCTGCGCAAGGCCGGCTTCATCGACAGCCGGCGCGGGCATCTCGGTGGGCATGCCCTCACCCGGCCGGCCGGCGAGATCGCGGTCGGCGACCTGATCCGCGCGATCGACGGCCCGCTGGCGCCGGTGCGCTGCGCCAGCATCAGCGCCTACGAACCCTGCGTCGACTGCGCCGATCCCGAGCGATGTTCGATCCGCGCCCTGATGCGGGAAACCCGCAGCGCACTGGCCGGCGTCCTCGACGGCTGCAGCCTGCAGGCCCTGAGCGAACGCGAACCTCACGAATCCCCGATGCGCGCCTGACCGCGCGCCCTCCACCCCCCACGTCCCAAGGAACCGCCATGACCCGCCCCACTCGACTGGGCCTTGCCATCGCGCTGGCCCTGAGCACCCTGCCGGCGCACGCCGCCGATCCCACCACCCAACAACTGCTGGCGCGCATCGCCGCGCTCGAGCAACGCCTTGCCGCGGTCGAGGCCGCCAACGCCGCGCCGGTCGCGACGGTTGCACCGGATGAACTCGACCAGCGCCTGCGCGTGGTCGAGCGCCGGCAGGAACTCGATGCCGAAGCAGACGCCGCCAAGGCCGCCAGCGCGCCCGCGCTCAGCCTCAACGACAAGGGCCTGTCGGTGAAATCGGCCGCCGGCGATTTCGAAGTGAAGCTGCGCGGACTGGTGCAGGCCGACGCGCGCCATTTCGGCGGCGACACGTCGGCCGCCCAGACCGACACCTTCCTGTTCCGCCGCATCCGCCCGACCCTGGAAGGCAGCTTCGGCAAGCTGGTCGGTTTCCGCCTCACCCCGGAATTCGCCGGCGATTCGGCGACGATCGTCGATGCCTATGTCGACCTCAAGTTCGATCCGCGCGCGACCGTGCGCATCGGCAAGCTCAAGGGGCCGATCGGGCTGGAACGCCTGCAATCCGGCGGCGCCACTGCCTTCATCGAGCGCGGCTTCCCCACCGAACTCGCGCCCAACCGCGACCTTGGCGTGCAGCTGCAGGGCGAACTCGCCGGTGGCGGCCTGAGCTATGCGGCCGGCGTGTTCAACGGCGCGCCGGACGGCCGCGATGCGGCGACCACCAATCCCGACGGCGATTTCGAACTGGCCGCGCGCGTGTTCGCCGAACCCTGGAAGAACAGCGCCAATGCGCTGTCCGGGCTCGGCTTCGGCATCGCCGCCAGCCACGGCGACAAGCACGGCAGCGGCAACAACTTCCTGCCGCGCTACCGCACGCCGGGGCAGGTGCAGTTCTTCAACTACCGCAGCACGGTGCTGGCCGATGGCGAGCACCTGCGCGTCTCGCCGCAGGCCTACTACTACGGCGGGCGCCTGGGCCTGCTCGGCGAATACATCAGTTCGCGGCAGGAGGTCCGCGCCGCCAACGGGACGCGCGCCGACCTGGAAAACACCGCCTGGCAAGTCACCGCCGGCTACGTCCTGACCGGCGAGGACGCCAGCTACAGGGGCGTGCTCAAGCCCAGCAACGCCTTCACCCTCGGCGGCGAGGGCTGGGGTGCGTTCGAGGTCGTCGGCCGCTACGGCCGCCTCGACATCGACCATGACGCCTTCCCGCTGTTCGCCGACCCCAACGTCGCCAGCAGCGCCGCGCGCAGCTGGGGCATCGGCCTGAACTGGTACCTCAACGCCAACGTCAAGCTGGTCGCCAACTACGCGCGCACCGCGTTCGACGCCGCGCCGGGCGCGACCGCCCGCGACGACGAGGACATCGTCTTCACCCGCGCGCAATTCTCGTTCTGAAATCGTCCGCAACGCATCCGGAGAACCCCGCATGAAGATTCGACATTCGTTGCTGCTGTCCGCGCTGGTGCTGGCCTTCGGCGCCGCGCACGCCGCCGACAAGACCCTGCTCAACGTGTCCTACGACCCGACCCGCGAACTGTACGAAGACGTCAACCGCGCCTTCGCCGCGCAATGGAAGCGGCAGACCGGCGAGACCCTGACCATCCGCGCCTCGCACGGCGGTTCCGGCAAGCAGGCGCGCGCGGTGATCGACGGCCTCGAGGCCGACGTGGTGACGCTGGCGCTGTCCGCCGACATCGACGCCATCGCCGACAAGGGCAAGTTGCTGCCGGCCAACTGGCAATCGCGCCTGCCGCACAACAGCGCGCCCTACACCTCGACGATCGTGTTTCTGGTCCGCAAGGGCAACCCGAAGAAAATCCGCGACTGGGGCGACCTGGCGAAACCCGGCGTGGGCGTGATCACCCCGAACCCGAAGACTTCCGGCGGCGCGCGCTGGAACTACCTGGCGGCGTGGGCCTGGGCCTCGAAGGAATACCGCGAAGGCGGCAAGGTGGTCGATTTCCTCACACGATTGTTCAAGAACGTGCCGGTGCTGGATACCGGCGCGCGCGGCGCGACCACGACCTTCGTCGAGCGCGGCATCGGCGACGTGCTGCTGGCATGGGAGAACGAAGCATTGCTCACCCTCAACGATGCCGACACCCGCGCGAAGTTCGAGATCGTGGTGCCCTCGATCAGCATCAAGGCGGAGCCGCCGGTGGCCTGGGTGGACAAGAACGTGGCCCGCCACGGCACCCGCAAGCAGGCCGAGGCCTATCTGCGCTTCCTGTATTCGCCGCAGGGGCAGGCGCTGGCGGCGAAGCATTTCTACCGCCCGGCGGAACCCGACAAGGTGGCCGACAAGGCCGCGCTGGCACGCTTCCCGGCGGTGGACCAGGTGACCATCGACGGCGCGTTCGGCGGCTGGAAGAAGGCGCAGGCCGAGCACTTCGCCGACGGCGGCTTCTTCGACCGCATCTACAGGCCGGGCAGCTGAGCGGGCGATGTCGATCGCACGCAGGCATCGCCGGCCACTGCCCGGCTTCGGCATCAGCCTCGGCCTGGGCACCGCCTGGCTGGGCGTGGTGGTGCTGTTGCCGCTGGCCGCGCTCAGCGTGCGCGCCGCGGGATTGGGCGCCGACGGCTGGCTGCGCGCGATCGGCGACCCGCGTGTGCAGGCGGCGCTGGAATTGAGCTTCGGCGCCGCCTTGCTCGCGGCTTTCATCGCTGCCTTGGTCGGCGCGCTGGTGGCTTGGGTGGTGGTGCGCTACCGCTTCCCCGGCCGCCGCCTGCTGGATGCGCTGGTCGACCTGCCGTTCGCCTTGCCGACCGCGGTCGCCGGCATCGCGCTGACCGCGATCTACGCGCCGAACGGGTCGGTGGGCAGGTTGTTCGCCGAACACGACATCAAGATCGCCTACGCGACGCCGGGCATCGTCATCGCCCTGGTCTTCATCGGCCTGCCGTTCGCGGTGCGCACCCTGCAACCGGTGCTGGAAACGCTGGGCCGCGAGCAGGAGGAAGCCGCCGCCTCGCTGGGCGCATCGCGCTTCACCACGCTGCGGCGGGTGATCGTGCCGGAATTGCTGCCGGCGCTGCTCACCGGCTTCTCGCTGGCGTTCGCCCGCGGGCTGGGCGAATACGGCTCGGTGATCTTCATCGCCGGCAACCTGCCGTTCAAGACCGAGATCACGCCGCTGCTGATCACCATCCGCCTGGAGGAATACGACTACGACGGCGCAGTGGCGATCGCCGCGCTGCTGCTGGTCGCTTCGTTCGCCTGCCTGCTGGCGATCAACGCGATCCCGGCGTTGCTCTCGCACGGGAAGCGCAGCGATGGCTGAGGCGCACGACGTGCTGCACGAACCGGCGTGGCTGCGGCGCACGCTGATCGCGCTGGCGGTGCTGGCGATGCTGGCGCTGGTGGCGATGCCGCTGGGCATGGTGCTGGCCGCCGCCTTCGCCAAGGGCCCCGGCGTGTGGCTGGCCGCGCTGCGCGAACCCGATGCCCTGTCCGCGTTGCGGCTCACCCTGTTCACCGCCGCCATCGTCATCCCGGTCAATGCCATCTTCGGCCTGTTCGCCGCATGGGCGCTGGCGCGCTTCGAGTTCCGCGGCAAGCAGCTGCTGCTGGCGCTGATCGACCTGCCGTTCGCGGTCTCGCCGGTGGTGGCCGGGCTGTGCCTGGTGCTGCTGTTCGGCGCGCAGGGTTGGTTCGCCGAACTGCTGCAGCGTCACGAGGTCAAGATCCTGTTCGCGCGGCCCGGCATCGTGCTGGCCACGCTGTTCGTCACCTTCCCGTTCGTGGTGCGCGAACTGCTGCCGTTGATGCAGCAGCAGGGCGCCGACGAGGAACTGGCCGCGCGTTCGCTCGGCGCCGGCGCATGGACCATGTTCCGCCGGGTGACCCTGCCCAACATCAAGTGGGGCCTGCTGTACGGCGTGCTGTTGTGCAGCGCGCGGGCGATGGGCGAGTTCGGCGCGGTGTCGGTGGTGTCCGGCCACATCCGCGGGCTGACCAACACCCTGCCGCTGCACATCGAGATCCTCTACAACGAATTCGACGGCACCGCGGCGTTCGCGGCGGCGTCGCTGCTCGCCGGCCTCGCGCTGGTCACCCTGGTCCTGAAGTTCTGGCTGGAAGCACGTCACGGCGACGCCATCGCGCAGTCGCACAGAAGGCATTGACCGATGGAATTGCAACTCCGAAACCTGGGCAAGCGTTATCCCGGCGTCGCCGCGCTCGATGCGGTCGACCTCGACATCGCCTCCGGCGAACTGGTGGCCCTGCTCGGCCCGTCCGGCTCCGGCAAGACCACCCTGTTGCGGGTGATCGCCGGGCTGCTGCATGCCGACCGCGGCAGCGTGCGCTTCGGCGAGATCGATGCGACCAAGCTCAGCCTGCGCGAGCGCAACGTCGGCTTCGTGTTCCAGCACTACGCGCTGTTCCGGCACATGAGCGTGGCCGAGAACGTCGCCTTCGGCCTGCGCAGCCGGCCGCGGCGCACCCGCCCGGACCAGGCGACGATCGCGCGCCGCGTGCAGGAGCTGCTGCAGCTGATCCAGCTGCCGGAACTCGGCGGGCGCTATCCGGAACAGCTGTCCGGCGGGCAGAAACAGCGCGTGGCCTTGGCGCGCGCGCTGGCGATCGAGCCTTCGGTGCTGTTGCTCGACGAACCGTTCGGCGCGCTGGACGCGAAGGTGCGCGTCGAACTGCGCCGCTGGCTGCGCAGGCTGCACGAACAGACCGGGCAGACCACGCTGTTCGTCACCCACGACCAGGAGGAAGCGCTGGAACTGGCCGACCGGGTGGTGGTGATGCGCGAAGGCCGGGTCGAACAGGTCGGCACGCCAAGCGAGATCTATCGCGAGCCGGCCTCGCCCTATGTGTTCGACTTCATCGGCCGCGCCAATGCGCTGGCCGGCGAGGTGCGCGATGGCCGCTTCGAGGCGCGCAACCTGCTGCTGGATGCTGCCGGCGTGGCGAATGGCGCCGCCCGCCTGTATGTGCGCCCGCACGATCTTGCCCTGGCCGACGGCGACGACGAGGGCATGCCCGCGCAAGTACGGGCGCAGCACCGCCGCGCCGACCGCATCACCCTCGAACTCGCGGTGGACGGGCAAGAGCGTGTGCTGGAACTCGACCTGGCCGACCGCCCGGATCGACATCCGCCCGCCATCGGCGACCGGGTCCGCGTGCGGATCCTGCGTTACCGGGTGTTTCCTGCCTGAGGATCAGCGCAGCGTGGCGCAGTCGACGGATTTCGATGCCGCGATGGCGGCCAGCGCGGTGCGATTGGCGTGCGCCGGCAACCGCGCGTCCAGCCAGGCCTGCGCGGCGGTATCGCCCAAGGCTTCGGCGACCGCCGGGATGCCCTTGGCCTTGAGCTCGGCCTCGCGCCGGCGCGCGGCCTCCTCGCCGCCGTAGCGCCCCAGCGCGATGCTATTGGCGGCGTCGCCTTCGTTCATCACGTACCAGTCGCTGATCCCGGCGGCCTTGATCCTCTCGCCCATCGCAGTGGCCTCCGCGCGGGTGGCGAAGGCCGGCACGTGCACCTTCCAGCCACGCGCGGAACGCGCAGGAGTGTCGCGCGGCAGCGCGGCGAGGCCCGCCGCGGACAACGCGGCGCGTGCGGCATCGCGCGCGGCGCCGTCGACGAACGGGCCGAAGCGCAGGCACTGCTCGACGGCGGCGGGTTTCGCCGGCGTTTGCACCGGCACCGCGACGGCGACCGGCGCGGCGGATGCCGCCGCGGTTGCTGCGCGCACGGCGGGGGCGAGCGGTTCGCCCACCAGGCGCAAGCCCGGCACGCCTGCCGGTGGCGGCGGCGTGGCGGCGGCCGGCATCGCATTGCCGCCGCTGACCCACCATGCGGCGATGCCGATGTTGAGGACCAGCAGGAACACGATGGCGGCGCGCAGGATCATGCGGCCAGTTTATGCGAAGGCCTGCGCCTGCCAACGGGCGAGGCCGCGCAGGACCGCATCCGGGACATGGCGATGCGGCGGCAGGCGATCGCGCAACGCCATGGCGCCGCCGCCGTGCAGCCACAGCGCGGGCGCAGCGCCGAGCAGGCCCTGCGCGCGTTCCAGACTGCGTTCGATCAGCGCCAACGCCGCGCCTTCGCAGCCGGAGGCCAGCGCGTGCCCGGTATCGCCGGCGAATTCCGCGTAGGCGCCGCCGGATTCCGGCAACACCGGCGCGCGCGCATGCAAGGCCTGCCGCATCAGCATCGGCGACGGCGCGATGCGCCCGCCATGGTGCCATCCGCCGGCATCGAGCAGGTCGATGGTGAGCGCGGTGCCGATCCCGACCAGCAGCACGTCGCCGGCATCCAGCGCCGACAGCAGCGCGAGGAAGCGATCCACGCCCAGGTGCCGCGGGTTTTCGTAGGCGATGCGCAGGCCGCCGCAGCGCGACTGCGTGCGCACCAGGTGCAGGCGTCCGAAACGCGCGCACAACGCATCGAGCAGGGCCACGCGGCGTTCGTCCGCCGCCACGCTGGCGATGCAGGCGGCATCGCCGCGCGGCAATGCGCGCAGCCATGCCTCGCCGTCCTCGTGCGCGACCGCGCCGGCATCGGCCAGCGATCCGTCCGCGCACGATCGGGCGAACTTCAGCCGGGTATTGCCGAGGTCGAACAACCACATGCTCATCACAGACGGCTCATCACAGACGGCTCACGACGGACGGCTCATGCGCGCACGCTCACGTCGCCGGCATGCACCTGGCGTTCGCGGCCTTCGCCGTCGCGCACCCGCAGCGCGCCGTCGGCGGCGATGCCGAGCGCGCTCGCCGGCCATGCGCCATCGCCCTCGTGCACGCGCAGCGCGCGGCCCGCCAGGGCATCCAGCGCCGCATAGCGCGGCAGGAACGGCGCCAGGCCTTCGGCGTCGAACTGCTGCAGCGCCGGCAACAGCCGCGACAGCAGCATCGCGACGACGGCATTGCGCGACACGGGCTGCGGCGACATCGCGGCCAGGTCGATCCAGGGTTGGTCGATGCCGCCCGCGGCTTCGGCCGGCATGCGCACATTGATCCCCAGGCCGATCACCGCGCGCGCCGCGCCGGCCGCCTCGCCGCCGCCCTCCACCAGCAGGCCGCCGAGCTTGCGCAAGCCGTCGCCGTCGGCAACCACCAGGTCGTTCGGCCACTTCAGGCCGACATCGCCGAAACCGAGTCCGCGCAGCGCCTCGCAGGCGGCGATCCCGGCGACCAGGCTGAGCCCGCCCAACCGCGCCAGCCCGCCATCGAAACGACGCGCGACCGAAAGATAGACATGCGCGGCGAGCGGCGACGACCAGCTGCGCCCGCGCCGTCCGCGGCCGCCGGTCTGGCGCTCCGCCAGCAGCACCGCACAACCGCGCTGCGGGGTCTCGCGCCGCAACAGTTCGCTGTTGCTCGAATCCAGCGACCAGGCGATTTCGAGCGCGGCCAGTTGCGCACGCACGGGCTTGGGCAGCGCGGCGGCGATGGCATCGGCCTGCAGCAGGTCGAGCGGCTGCTCGAGCCGGTAGCCGCGGCCGGGCGCGGCGGCGATCGCGATGCCGGCGGCGCGCAGGGCATCGATGCGTTTCCATACCGCCGCGCGGGTCAGGCCGGCTTCGCGCGCCAGCAGGTCGCCGCTGACCGCGCCCGCGGCCAGCCGTTGCAGCAGGGCGCGCTCGCCGGCGGCATCGCTCATCGGCCTTGTCCGCGATACAGGCGATGCAGCAGGCGCGCGCGCTCGAAACGCGATTCGTTGCCGTTGCACAGGCGCTGCAGGTTGCTGCGATGGGTGAACACCAGGTACAGCGCGATGCCGATCGCGAACCACAGGCGCGGCGCCTCGGCATCGATCCACCAGGCCAGCAGCGGCAGGCAGGCGCCGGCGACGACCGTGGCCAGGCCGACATAACCGCTACTGGTCAGCACCAGCAGCCAGACCAGCAGCAGCAGCGGGATCGACCACGGCCACAGCACCAGCAGGCCGCCGACCGCGGTGGCCGCGCCCTTGCCGCCGCGGAAGCCGTGCCACAGCGGCCAGACATGGCCGAGCACCGCCGCCGTCGCCGCCAGGTAGCCATGCGCGGTCACGCTCAACGGCTGGCCCACCGGCGCGTAACGCAACGCGATCCAGGTCGCCAGCATGCCCTTGCCGATGTCGAACGCGGCCACGCCCAGCGCGAATTTCCAGCCCAGGGTGCGGAAGGCATTGGTGCCACCGGCGTTGCCGCTGCCGTGCTTGCGGATGTCGATGCCGCGCAAACGCCCCAGCAGCAGGCTGCCGGAGGCGGAGCCGAGCAGGTAGGCGAACAGCAACAGCGATGCGGTCAGGAGATGCGGCGACATGCCGGGATCATAACGGTGCGGGTTGCAGCCCCACGACCAGGGTGCCCGGCCCCGCATGCGCGCCCACCGCCGGCCCGACTTCGACCAGGTGCGCTTCGACGACCGGCAGGCGTTCGCGCAAGGCGGCCAACAGGCGTTCGCCATCGGCCGGGGCATCGCTGTGGCCGACGATCAATCGCCAGCCCGGCGCCGGCGGCGTGCGCTTGCCGATGTAACGGGCGAACGCTTCCGGCGCCCGCCTGCGCGCGAACAGGCCGCCGGCGATCGACAGCCTGCCGTCGGGCTTGATCGCGGCGATCGGCAGCAGGCCGCTGTAGCGCACCGCCGGTTCCGCCCAGCGCGGGATGCGCCCGCCGCGCACCGCGTGCGAGATGTCGCGCGCCATCGCCCAGGTGCGGGTCAAGGGTTTCAGGCGCACGAGTTCGGCTTCGATGGCGTCGGCATCCGCGCCGGCATCGGCCAGCTCGCCCGCACGCCAGGCCAGCAGGCCTTGGCCGGCACAGGCATGGCCGCTATCGAACACCCGCGCCGGTTTGCTGAAGCCGCGCGCCGCGGTCTCGCCGGCCTGCAGGGTGCCGGACAGCGGCCGCGACAGGCCCACGTACACCGCACCCGGCTGGTAGGCCAGCACGTGCTCGAACAGGCGGCGGAAATCGCCGGCCGGCGGCTGGCTGGTCTGCGGCAGCTTGTCCGACGCGGCCATGCGCCGGTAGAACTCGCCGGCGGTCAGGCCGAGGCGGTCCAGGTAATCGCGGCCGTCCAGGCTGACCCGCACCGGCACGATGTGGATGCCGTGGCGCTCGGCGACCGCCAGCGGCAAATCGCCGGCGCTGTCGGTGACCACCGCGACCTTGCCCGGCGATTCCGTGCTGCGCTGCTGCAACACCATGTCGTCCGCCTTCATCGCCTCGACGCTGCCGAATGCGGCGCAGGCGTCGAACAGGCGTTGCGGCGTGCCCACGTGGCCGTGCACGCGCACCCGCGTCGCGCCGCCGGCGACCACCAGCGAATCGATGTCGAGCGCGCCCAGCGCGGCCTGCATCGCCGCGCGGTCGATGCCCTCGCCCAGCACCAGGCATTCGGTGCAGTAGCGGCGCGCCGGGTCCACGTCCTCGTGCACATGCGCCGGCATCTCGCCGGGATCGTTGGCCGCCGGCAGCGCCCCGCGCAGGCGCAGCGCGCGCGGGCCGCCATCGACGTATTCGGCGATGCCTTCCAGCCAGTCGACGAAACCGCGCGCGCCGGCATCGACCACGCCGGCCTTCTGCAGCACGGCCATCTGCTTCGGCGTGTCCGCCAGCGCGCCGCGCGCGCGTTGTAGGGCCGTGGCGAAGCCGCCCTGCGGGTCGGCGGCATGCTGGCGCGCCGCTTCCCCGAGCGCATCGGCGAAGGCGGAGATCACGCTGACGATGGTGCCTTCCACCGGATGCGCCAACGCCGAACGCGCGCTGTCGGCGCCGCGGCGCACCGCGTCGGCCAGGGTTTGCGCGTCCAGCGCCGGCGCATGGCGGGCGTGTTCGGCCAACCCGTACAGGAACTGCGCCATGATCGCGCCGGAATTGCCGCGCGCGCCGTCGATGGCGTCGTTGCCGATCCGCACCAGCAGTTCGCCGATGTGCCGGCTGCGCCGGCTCAGCGCGCCCTGCAGCACATGGCCCAGGGTCGAGGACAGGTTGCTGCCGGTGTCGCCGTCGGGCACCGGGAACACGTTGATCCGGTTGAGTTCGTCGCGCGCGGCGATCACCCGGCGGGCGCCGGCGATGAAGGCGCGGCGCAGGGCGGCGGCAGTGACGGCGGGCGCGGGCAAGGCGGGGTCTGGCATGCCGCGCAGTCTGCGGCCGGCCACGTCGCAACACCTGCTGCGACGCAACATCGCAACCTTTCGCGTCGTGTCCGCATCCACGCTATAGTGGGAGGTGGAAACGTGCCTCCCGTACCTTCCGCCCCCCTCCTTGGTGACCCCATGCGCCTGAGCCCGATCCTGTTGAGCGTTGCCCTGCTTTGCGCAGCCGGCCAGGCCTTTGCCAGCGAAGCTCGCCAGTTGGGTCCGGACGGCAGCGGCAGCTGCCCGGAAAGCACGGCCGCCAACAGCGAAGCCGCCGACGAGGCGGACAGCGATGCCGCCGCGGCCCCGGTGCGCCGCACCCAGAAAGCCAAGCCGGCGGTCACCCCGCGTGCCAGCAATGGCGGCGGCAGCGGCAATCGCAACAGCGCGCCGCGCTGGCACAGCTTCCTGCCGGGCATGTTCCGCTAAGCGCTCAAGCGGTGCGTTGGCCCTGGCCGCGCCGCAAGGCGGCCGCCCCCGAGATCGATCCGTCCCGCTGGCGGCAAGCCGCCGCCGGTTTGCCGTGGCTGCGCGGCATGGACGCAGGCCGTGATGCGCGGCTGCATGCCCTGGCCGCGGAGTTCCTGCAACGCATCGCGATCACGCCCTTGCATGGCCTCGCCTTGAACGAGGTGCAGCGCCTGCGGCTGGCGATGCTGTGCTGCCTGCCGCTGCTGGAATTCGGCCGCGAAGGCTTGCACGGCTGGTCGCAATTGCTGGTGTATCCCGACGCGTTCCGCGTGCAGCGCAGCCACCAGGACGCGCATGGCGTGCTGCACGAATGGGACGACGAACTGATCGGCGAAGCCTGGGAACGCGGCCCGGTGATCCTGTCCTGGGCCGACGTGCGCGCCGACATCGCCACGCCCAGCGAAGGCTACTGCGTGGTCGCGCACGAGATCGCGCACAAGCTCGATGCGCTGGATGGGGCGATGGACGGCACCCCGCCGCTGCCGCGCGAATGGCAGCGGCAATGGGCCGCGGATTTCCAGCGCGCCTACGACGCGTTGTGCCTGGAGGTCGATGCCGGCCGCGACGCCGCGATCGATGCCTATGCCGCGGAATCGCCGGAGGAGTTCTTCGCGGTATGCAGCGAATACCACTTCAGCGACGCGAAGACGCTGCGCCGCGCGATGCCGGAAGTGGCGGCGCATCTGCAGCGGCTGTATGGGGCGCCCTTGCTCGGCTAGCAGAATCGTCCCTGCGCGAGGAAAAACCGCTTACAACCCCGGCGGCAACACGATCTCGAACTTCGCCCCGCCCAGTTCCTGCGAACGCGACACGTGCAGTTCGCCGCGATAGCTCTTGACGATGTCCTGCACGATGGCCAGGCCGATGCCGTGGCCCTGCACGCGTTCGTCGCCGCGCACGCCGCGTTGCAGGACGTGGGCGATGCGGTCCTCGGCGATGCCGGGGCCGTCGTCCTCGACCGTGATCGACAGGCCCGGGCGCCGGTTCGGCGCGCTCTCGCCCTCGGCCACGGTCAGCAACACCCGCGACTTCGCCCACTTGAAGGCGTTCTCGAGCAGGTTGCCGAGCAGCTCCTGCAGGTCGCCGGTCTCGCCGTGGAAGCGCGCCTGCGCGGCGATCTCGAATTCGCAGAGCACGCGCTTGGACGCATAGACCTTCTCCAGGCCGGTGACGATCTGCTCCGCATGCGGCTCGATCTCGATCGGCGCGGCGAACAGCTGGTGGCCGGAACGGGCGGCGCGGGCGAGCTGGTAGGACACCATGTCGTTCATGCGCCGCAACTGGGTGTCGACTTCCTCGCGCAGCTCGCTTTCGCCGGTGTCGCTGTCCAGCCGCGAGCGCAGCACCGCCAGCGGCGTCTTCAGGCTGTGCGCGAGGTCGGCCAGGGTATTGCGCTGGCGGTCGAGGTTCTCGCGCTCGCTTTCGATGAAGGCATTGATGCTCTCGGTCAGCGGCTCGAGTTCGCGCGGGTGCGCCTCGCTCATGCCGGAGGCGCCGCCGGCCTGCACGCGCTTGAGTTCGGAAATCACGTCGCGCAGCGGGCGCAGGCTCCAGCGCAGCACCAGCATCTGCAGCAACAGCAGGACCACGCCGGCGCCGCCCAGGTTGATCCACAGCGCGGAACGGAACGCAGCCAGCTGCCGGCCGAGCGCGGTGGTGTCCTCGAGGATGTAGACCGTGTAGGGGAATTCGCGGCTGGCGTCGTCGCTGCCGCTGAACACCAGGCCGTAGCCGTAGCGATAGACCTGGCCCCGCTCGCCGTTGATCCGGATCACCGGCAACGGGCCTTCGAAGACCTGCTCGCTCGCCTTCAGCATCGGCCCGACCGGCAGGCGCGGGCCTTGCGCGGAATCCGATTCCCAGCGCCCGGCCGGCAGCACGATCTGCGCGTACAGGCCGCTGCCCGGCCGCTTGAAGCGCGGATCCGGCGGATCGTAGGGCGGCACCACGCTGCCGTCGCGGGCGAAGTCGCTGTTGGCATACGCCAGCGCGTAGCTGTGCAGGCGCTCGCGCATGCCGCTGCGCGCGGTGCTCTGGAAGGCGAAGTCGAGCGCGTAGCCTGCCAGCGCGAGGAAGGCGATCAGGCCGAGGCTGGCTGCCCACAGCTGGCGCGACTGCAACGAACGCGGCTGGGCGATACGCAAACGACGGCGCCTTGCGGCGCCGTCGTTGGGGGGCGTTGCGGGAGTGGCCGATGCCATCCGCGTCGGCGGCGCCGAATCAGTCGCCGCTGCGCGGGATCGCGAAGCGGTAGCCGCGGCCACGCACCGTCTCGATCGGCTTCATCGCGCCGTCCGGGTCCAGCTTCTTGCGCAGGCGGCCGATGAAGACCTCCAGCACGTTGGAATCGCGGTCGAAGTCCTGCTGGTAGATGTGCTCGGTGAGGTCGGCCTTCGAGACCAGCTCGCCGGCATGCATCATCAGGTACTCGAGCACCTTGTACTCGTAGCTGGTCAGGTCGACGTTGCCGCCGTTGACGCTGACCGTCTGCGCCGCCAAGTCGAGCATCACCGGGCCGCATTCCAGGGTCGGCTTGCTCCAGCCGGCGGCGCGCCGGACCAGCGCGTTGATCCGCGCCAGCAGCTCTTCGACGTGGAACGGCTTGACCAGGTAGTCGTCGGCGCCCTGCTTGAGGCCATCGACCTTGTCCTGCCAGCTGGAACGCGCGGTCAGGATCAGCACCGGGAACTTCTTGCCTTCGTCGCGCAGGGCCTTGATCAGCTCCATGCCCGACATCTTCGGCAGGCCGAGGTCGATGATGCCGACGTCGAACGGCACCTCGCGGCCCATGTACAGGCCTTCCTCGCCGTCCTGGGCGGCATCCACGGCATAGCCTTCGCGCTTCAGGCGGGCGGCGAGGGTTTCGCGCAGCGGGGCTTCGTCTTCGACGAGCAGGATACGCATGGGAACTCCTTACGAAATGGGATGCCGCAGGGTGTGGCGGTCGGACTCAGGCTGCAGGATCAATCGTCGTCGTCGCGTGCAGGCGGCCGGCGATCGCGGCTGCCGCTGTCGCGGCGCGACGGCGCCGCCGCGCCATCGTTGTCGTTGCGGCGCTGCGGGTCCTGCATGAAGACGCGTACGCGGCCCTGGTCGTCGACCACCTTGACCCGGTGCATGTCGCGGCCGTCGTACTGCACGCGCTCCGCGGACAGCACTTCGCCGCGGGTATCGCGCTCGACCCGGCGCACCGCATCGGACAGGCTGCTGCGCGAATCCTGGTCGCCGCGGCTGTCGTCGCGCTGCTGGCCGCGCCCGCGATCCTGCTGCTGTTGCGCCTGCGCGGACAGCGCCGGCAGCACCGCCATGATGGCGATGGCCAGCAGCTTCAGCGTGGGGGGGCGACGGCGGGACATGGCAACAGCACCTCGGATTCGATGACGCAATTCTGGGCAAACCCGGTGAATCGCCCCTGAAGTTTCCTGAACAGGATACCGCGACGTTCAGATTCGTGGTGAAGGCGTGACGGAGATCAAAAGATCTCGCCGATGCAGCAGCGCAGCGAGCCGCCCGCCGCTTCGACCGCATCCAGGGCCACGGTTTCGATGCGGAAGCCCGCCTCCAGCAGCCGCGCGCGCTGCGCCGGGGCCAATGCGGCGCCGGCCTGTGCGCTCATCCAGACGCTGTCCGCCGACAGCGCGATGCAGTTGCCGACGAAAGCCGCGTGCTCGGCCTCGGTGCAGCTGAGCGCATGCGGGTAGAACCCGGCGATGGCGGCTGCCACCGCCGGATCGGCGAACCCGCGCGGGCAGACCACGGCGGCGCGCCCGGCCAGCACCGCCAGCACCACATTGGCGTGGTACTCGCCGGGGGCGAGATCGAACAGCAGCGTCGCGCGCAGGCCGAACGCTTCGTGCATCAGCCGCGCGCCGGCTTCGTCGCAACGCTCGGACAGGCCGCAGAAGCCGAGGCCGCGGGCGCGGTCGATCACCAGCGCGCCGGTCAGTTCGCAGGGATGCGGCTGGGTGGACAGGTCGATCTCGGCGTAATCGAGCACGCCGCCGAAGAAGCCGCGGATGTCGTCGCGCGCGGCCTCGCGCTGGCGGACTTCGTGGCGCATGCGGCCGACCACATAGCGGCCGGCGGCGGTGCCGAACACGTTGTTGGGGAACACCGCGTCCGGCGTGTCCGGATTGCCGGCGAAGCAGACCGTGGGCAGTACCGTGGAAATCGCCCGCTGCAACGCGCGATGCTCGGCCGACGCGCGCGCCGCGTCGAACGCCGCGGCATCGGCCATGTAGGCGTTGTCCTGCGCCGACTGCTCGGCCAGGGCGAAGCCGTCCGGCGCGACCAGGAAGGCGGCGCGTGCGGTGGCCGGGCCGAAATCGGCATCAAGGCTGCGCGCAAGGCAAAAGAACGCATCCGGATCGCGGGTGATCATGCGGCGGCCCGCTCCCGTTCGGTCAGCGCCAACGCCTGCTCGACCAACGACCAATCGGCGCCCCGCTTGTGCCCGCCTTCGCTCAACACCTGGCGGAATGCGCGCCCGCCGGGCTGGCCGGCGAACAGGCCGAGGATGTGGCGGACGATGTGCTTGAGGAACACGCCGCGCGCCAATTGCGCTTCGACGTAGGGCCGATACGCGCGCAGCAATTCGCCGCGGGTGCGCGATTCGCCGCCGAACCAGGCCACATCGAGTTCATGCAGCAGGTACGGCGTGTGGTACGCCGCGCGGCCCAGCATCGCGCCCTCCACATGCGCGAGGTGCGCGGTCGCTTCCGCGGCGTCGGCGATGCCGCCGTTGACGATGACCTGCAGCTCCGGCCGCTCGCGCTTGAGTTGGTAGGCCCAGTCGTAGCGCAGCGGCGGCACTTCGCGGTTTTCCTTCGGCGACAGGCCCTGCAGCCAGGCATTGCGCGCATGCACCACGAAGGTCCGGCAACCGGCGTCGGCGATCGTGTCGATGAAGGCGAGGAAGCGCGACCATTCGTGGTCGTCGTCGACGCCGAGCCGGCACTTCACCGTGACCGGCGTGTCCGGGATGGCGTCGATCATCGCCGCCACGCTATCCGCCACCAGCGCTGGCTCGCGCATCAGGCAGGCACCGAAGCGCCCGGCCTGCACGCGGTCGGACGGGCAGCCGCAGTTGAGGTTGATCTCGTCGAAACCGTGTTCCGCGCCGATCCGCGCCGCCTGCGCCAGCAGCGCCGGCTCGCTGCCGCCCAGTTGCAGCGCAACCGGATGCTCGGACGGATCCATCGCCAGCAGACGCGCGCGGTCGCCGTGGATCACCGCATTGGCGTGCACCATCTCGCTGTACAGCCGCGCATGCGGCGCCAGCACGCGATGGAAGGCGCGGCAGTGCGCATCGGTCCAGTCCATCATCGGGGCGACGGACAGGCGCAGTTGCTCGACGGCGATGGCGGGGGACGCACGCATGGAGCCGGCATTGTACGGATGGCCATCGCCCGGCCGCACCGCGCGGGCATTGTCACGACGACGGAAACGCTGCCCGGCCCCGTTTCCGGCGGGCCGGGCAGCCGCGGTTGCACCGCCGCTGCAGCAGGACTAACGTGACGGCAGCGCCAGGCCGCGCCACACCCGAGGAGGTTTCCATGCTGCGTGAATACTTCGACGATCGCGTTCTTGGGCATCAACGACTCTCGCGGGTGTTCTGGCTGGAAGGGGTGCTGGCGAGCCAGTTGTTGTTCCTGGCGCTGCTGGCCGCTTTCCAGTACGGCAATGCGACGGTGCTGGTGCTTGCCGTTGCGGCGTTCATCGCCTACACCGCATGGATCATGCGCAGGATCTGGCTCAACGCCTTCAACGTGTCGCGTGCGGAGCTCGGCACCATGGCGCGCGTGCTCACCATCGGCTGGACCATCAACGCGGTCACCGTGTGCGTGTTCCTGGTGCTGGCGAAACTGGGCGGGCAGCCCCTCCAGTTCCTGCAATAAGCGGCGCCCGCCGGCGCCGGCGATCCTGCTGAGACCCGCAAGGCGGGAGCGGAGCGCACAGGCTCCACGGGCGAGCTTGCGGCCGCGACCGCATCGCCGCATGCACCGCGCTTGATCCGGGTCAATCGGCCTGTGCCACGCCGTGGCTAGACTGCGCCGGCAGTTCGCACTGCACTCCGAGTCGCGCGGCCTTCGCCCACGGGCATGGCCGCCGACCGTGGCGGTTGCCGCCACCCGGCGTTGCTGGAAACGGTGCCGCCGCCCGCGCTTGGAAAGGAGCACAACATGGCTGTCCTGGAGGACCGGTTCGGCCGGACCTTCCCCTACCTGCGGCTCTCGGTCATCGAGGCCTGCAACTTCCGCTGCAGCTATTGCCTGCCGGACGGCTTCCATGCGCGGCCGGAGCGGCCGCAACCGCTGGGCCGCGAGGAAATCGCGCGCCTGTTGCGCGGCTTCGCCGAGGTCGGGCTGAGCAAGCTGCGGCTGACCGGCGGCGAGCCCAGCCTGCGCCGCGACCTGCCCGAGATCATCGCGTCCGCGGCGGCGGTGGGCGGCATCGAACGCATCGCCCTGACCACCAACGGCACCCTGCTCGACCGCCGGGTGGCGCGCTGGCGCGAGGCGGGGCTGACCAATCTCAACGTCAGCGTCGACGCGCTGGAGCGCGCCCGTTTCCACGCGATCACCGGTCACGACCGGCTCGACGAGATCCTGCGCGGCATCGAATTGGCGCGCGGCCTGGGCTTCGCCGCGATCAAGCTCAACGCGGTCCTGCTGAAGGGCCTGAACGACGACCAGCTGCCGGCCTGGCTGGACTACCTGCGCGAGCGCGACGTCAGCCTGCGTTTCATCGAGCTCATGCGCACCGGCGACAACGCCGCCTACTTCCAGCGCCACCACCTGCGCGCCGAGGCGCTGGAAGCGCAGTTGCGCGAGACGGGCTGGTCCCTGCTGGCGCGCGCCGCCGACGCCGGCCCGGCGCGCGAATACGCGCATCCGGACTATGCCGGGCGGATCGGCATCATCGCCCCCTATTCGAAGGATTTCTGCGCCGGCTGCAACCGCCTGCGGGTGACCCATACCGGCGACCTGCGGCTGTGCCTGTTCGGCAACGTCGGCATCCCGCTGCGGCCCTGGCTGCAGGACGATGCCGACCGCGACCGCCTGGTCGCGGCGTTGCGCGCGCAGCTGGGCCTGAAGGCGATCGGCCACCGCCTGCAGCAGGGCGAGACCGGCATGACCGCCAACCTGTCGACCATCGGCGGCTGAATGGACGCGTCCGCTTCCGGTTTCCACATGGCCGACGTGCGCCGCAAGCGCCCCGTTCCGCGCCGCGCGGTGGCGGTCGGCGAACTGCGCGCCGGCGCGGCCGGCTACGCGGCCCTGGTCGGCAAGACCCTGCCCAAGGGCGATGCGCTGGCGATGGCCGAAGTGGCCGGTCTGCAGGGCGCCAAGCACGCCGCGCAGCTGATGCCGCTGTGCCATCCGCTGGCGCTCGAGTACGTGGACGTGCGCTGCGTGCCGGTCCCCGAACGCCACGCCATCCGGGTGTACTGCGAGACCGCGCTGACCGCCCGGACCGGGGTGGAGATGGAGGCGCTGGCCGGCGCCAGCGCGGCGCTGCTGACCCTGTACGACCTGACCAAGCCGGTCGAGCCGGCGCTGTCGATCGAAGCGGTGCGCCTGCTGTTCAAGGAAGGCGGCAAGAAGGGTTTGTGGCTCCATCCGGCGGGAATGGGCGAGGACGAACGCGCGCATTACCGTCCGCAATCCGCGCCCAGGCTCGATGGCGAAGCGGTCGCGGTGATCACCCTCAGCGACCGCGCCGCGGCGGGCGTGTACGAGGACAGGAGCGGCGCACTGCTGGAACAGCTGTTGCAGGCAATGGGCGCAGACGTGCGCCGGCGGTTGCTGGCCGATGGCATCGCGCCGCTGGCCGCCGCCCTGCGCGAGGAAGCCGCGTTGGGCACGCCGCTGGTCCTGTGCACCGGCGGTACCGGCTTCGGCCCGCGCGACCTCGCCCCCGAAGCCCTGGCCCAGGTCGCCACCCGCGCGGTGCCCGGCCTGGCCGAACTGTTCCGCGGCGCCAGCAGCGCGCATACCCCGCTGGCCTGGCTGAGCCGCAATGCCAGCGCGCTGGTCGGCGACGGCACCCTGGTGCTGCTGCTGCCCGGCAGCCCGAAGGCGGTGGCGCAGGGCATGGACATCCTCGGCCCGCTGCTGCCGCATGCGCTGGCGATGATGCGCGGGCGGCCGCACGCATGAAGACCATGCTCGCCGTGGACGAAGCGCTGGCGCTGATCCGCGCCGCCTGCGCGCCGCTGCCGGCGGAAACCGTGGCGTTGGCGCAGGCCCGCGGCCGCGTGCTGGCGGCGCCGGTGGACGCCCCGCGCGACCTGCCGCCGTTCGACAACTCGGCGATGGACGGCTTCGCCCTGCGCTGGCGCGAGGACCTGGCCGAAGGCACGGCGATCGCGGTGCTGGCCGAACAGGCCGCGGGCGACGGCATCGCCGGCCAGTCCGACGGCGCCTGCAGCATCATGACCGGCGCGCGCCTGCCGGACGGATTGGACACGGTCGTCCCGGTCGAGGACTGCCGCGTGCTCGAACGCACCGGCGACGGCCGGCCGGCGGCGATCGTGCTGTCGCGCGCGCCGCAGCGGGGCCAGCATGTGCGCCATGCCGGCGAGGACGTGGCGGCCGGCCAGCGCGTGCTGGAGGCCGGCGCGCGGCTGGACGAGGAAGCGCTGCTGGTGCTGCGCGGGATCGGCATCGGCCGCCTGGCGGTACGCCGCCGGCCGCGGCTGGCGCTGGCCTGCACCGGCCGCGAACTGGTGGACGCCGACGGCGCCGAACTCGCGCCCGGGCAGATCGCCAACACCAATGGCCCCTACCTGGAGCAGCTGTTCGCCGAGGCCGGCGCCGAGCTGGTCGAACGCGTCACCCTGCCCGACGAGCCCGCGGCCTTCGCGGCCTGGCTGGCGCGCTGGCTGGAGGCCGGCATCGAGCTGGTGGTGACCACCGGCGCGGTGTCGATGGGCCGCTACGATTTCGTCCCCGACGTACTGCGCGCTGCCGGCGCCGTGCTGCATTTCCACAAGCTGAAGATGCGTCCGGGCAAACCGCTGCTGTTCGCCACCGCCGGCCGCGGCAGCCTGGTGTTCGGCCTGCCCGGCAATCCGGTGTCGAGCGCGGTCGGTGCGCGCTTCTTCGTGGATGCCGCGCTGCGCGCGCTGGCCGGGCGGCCGCCGGAACCGCCGCTGGCGCTGCCGCTGGCCGCCGCGGTGCGCAAGAAGCCGGGCTTTTCCATGCTGCAGAAGGCGGCATTCGCACTGGACGCGCAGGGCCGCCTGCAGGTGCGCCTGCTGCACGGCCAGGAAAGCTTCAAGACCGCGCCGCTGCTGGCGGCGCGCGCCTGGGCCGTGCTGCCCGAGGCCTCCGCCGAGCTTCCCGCCGGGACGCCGGTGCCGGTGTACCCGCTCCGCCCCGGCGGAGCCCCGTTCGATGGACTGCTGCGATGAAGATTTCCCTGCAACTGTTCGGCCGTTTCCGCGACTTCGGCGCCGCCCCCGAGATCGCCCTGGAATTCCCCGGCATCGCCACCGTGGCCGACTTCCGCGCCGCGTTCGACGCCTGGGCGCGCGCGCACTGGCCCGGCTACCCGCCCGGCCTGCTGCAGGCCTCGGCGATCGCCACCGAATCCAGCCTGCTGCGCGCGGACAGCGCCCTGCCCGCCGATGGCCGGCTGGCGCTGCTGCCGCCGGTGAGCGGAGGCTGAGCATGCACGAGCAACCGCACAGCGACCCGCGCATCGCCTGCGCCGTGGTCGACATCGCCGAAGGCCGGCTGGACGTGCAGGCCGCCCTCGATTTCGTCGGCGACGATGCCCATGGCGGCATCGACGTGTTCATCGGCCGCGTGCGCGCGTCCAGCCACGGCCGCCAGTGCGTGGGCATCCACTACGACATGTTCGACGCGCTCGCCCTGAACGTGTTCCGCGCCACCGCCGCGGCGGCGGTCGAACGCTACGGCCCGGCCGCGAAATGCTACGTCGCCCACGCCAAGGGCAGGCTGGCGGTCGGCGACCTGGCGGTGGTGATCGCGTTCGGCAGCCCGCACCGCGACGAGGCCTTCCGCGGCTGCCGCGAAGTGATCGAGGCGGTCAAGCACCAGGCGCCGATCTGGAAGCAGGAGCACTTCGTCGACGGCCTCAGCGAATGGAGCGAGGGCTGCTCGCTGTGCGGCGACGCGCATGCGCAGGCGGGCGATGCGGCCGGCCACGCGCACGCGGAGCCCGCGGCGGTGCGCGCATGAAGCTGCAGGTCGCCTGCGGCCAGCTGCGGCTGCGCCTGTCCGAGCAAGAACTGGCCTTGCTGACCACGCACGGCAGCTTCGCGCAGGCCATGCCCTGCCCCGATGGGCGTGCCGCGCAGTGCCGCCTGGTCCTGGACGCGCAGGCCGAGGCCGGCCAGTGCCGCGGCGACCTGATGGACCTGCAGCTGCTGCTGCCGCGCGCGGCGTTCCTGGCCTTCGCCGCGGAACGCCCGCGCCGCGACGGCTTCGCCTTCGCGCAGGGCCCGCTGCGGATCTCGGTGGAGGTCGACGTGCGCGACAGCCATCGGGTCCGCCGCGATGCCGCGCGATCCGGGTAATTCGCCCCGGGTTGACGCACGTCAATAGCGGAACCCGGCGTTGCCCGCACACTGCCGCGGCCAACGCACGGGATCCACGACATGAGTTATTTCCTCGACCGGCTGAACTTCCTGAAGCCTGCGCCCGAATCCTTTTCGGAGGGACACGGCGCCACCCGCGGCGACGACCGCAGCTGGGAAGACGGTTACCGCCAGCGCTGGCAGTACGACAAGATCGTGCGCTCGACGCATGGGGTGAACTGCACGGGTTCCTGCAGCTGGAAGGTCTACGTCAAGAACGGCCTGGTCACCTGGGAAACCCAGCAGACCGACTACCCGCGCACCCGCCCCGACCTGCCCAACCACGAACCGCGCGGCTGCCCGCGCGGCGCCAGCTATTCCTGGTACCTGTACAGCGCCAACCGGGTGAAGTACCCGCTGGTGCGCAGCGCGCTGCTCAAGCTGTGGCGCGAGGCGCGCAAGGACAAGGCGCCGGTCGACGCCTGGGCCAGCATCGCCGGCGACGAGGCCAAGGCGAAGACCTACAAGTCCAAGCGCGGCATGGGCGGCTTCGTGCGCTCCAGCTGGGACGAGGTCAACGAAATCGTCGCCGCCTCCAACCTGTACACGGTCAAGCGCTGGGGCCCGGACCGGGTGGTCGGCTTCTCGCCGATCCCGGCGATGTCGATGGTCAGCTACGCCGCCGGCGCGCGCTATCTCTCCCTGCTCGGCGGCGCCTGCCTGAGTTTCTACGACTGGTACTGCGACCTGCCGCCGTCCAGCCCGCAGGTGTGGGGCGAGCAGACCGACGTGCCGGAATCGGCCGACTGGTACAACAGCCGCTACATCATCGCCTGGGGCAGCAACGTCCCGCAGACGCGCACGCCGGACGCGCACTTCTTCACCGAGGCGCGCTACAACGGCACCAAGACGGTGGCGATCACCCCCGACTATTCGGAAGTCGCCAAGCTCACCGACCACTGGCTGCATCCCAAGCAGGGCACCGACGCCGCGCTGGCGTTCGCGTTCGGCCACGTGATCCTGAAAGAGTTCCACGTCGACGCGCCGTCGCAGTACTTCACCGACTACTGCCGCCAGTACAGCGACATGCCGCTGCTGGTGCGGCTGGAAAAGCGCGCCGACGGCCGGCTGGTGCCGGAGCGCTTCCTGCGCGCCGCCGACCTCGGCGGGCTGGGCGAGGCCAACAACCCCGAATGGAAGACCCTGGCCTACGACGACGCCACCGGCGAGATCACCGTGCCCAACGGCTCGGTCGGCTTCCGCTGGGGCGAGAAGGGCAAGTGGAACATCGAGGAGAAGGACAGCGGCGGCCGCGAAACCCGCCTGCGCCTGAGCCTGAAGGACCATGCCGACGCCATCGAGGCGGTCAGCTTCCCCTACTTCGGCGGCATCGAGAACGACTACTGGACCGAGTCGAAGTTCGACGAGGTGCTGGAGCGCAACATCCCGGTCAAGCGCCTGACCCTGGCCGACGGCCGGGAATGGGCGGTGGCCAGCGTGTACGACCTGCTGCTGGCGCAGTACGGCGTGGACCGCGGCTTCGGCGGCGGCAACGTGGCCGCCGGCTACGACGACGACATGCCCGGCACCCCGGCCTGGCAGGAACGCATCACCGGCGTGCCGCGCGCCGAGGTCATCGCCATCGCCCGCGAGTTCGCGCGCACCGCGGACAAGACCCGCGGCCGCAGCATGATCATCGTCGGCGCGGCGATGAACCACTGGTTCCACAACGACATGAACTACCGCGGGCTGATCAACATGCTCGTGATGTGCGGCTGCGTCGGCCAGACCGGCGGCGGCTGGGCGCACTACGTGGGCCAGGAGAAGCTGCGCCCGCAGTCGGGCTGGGCGCCGCTGGCGTTCGCCACCGACTGGAGCAAGCCGCCGCGGCAGATGAACGGCACCTCGTTCTTCTACTTCAACTCCAGCCAGTACCGCTACGAGAAGCTCGGCGTCGAGGAAATCCTGTCGCCGCTGGCCGACAAGGCGAAGTACACCGGCTCGCTGGCCGACTTCAACCTGCGCGCGGTGCGGATGGGCTGGCTGCCGGCGATCCCGCAGCTCAACGCCAACCCGATGCAGCTGGTGCGCGACGCCGAACGGGCCGGGATGGCGCCGGTGGACTACGCGGTGGGCAAGCTCAAGGACGGCAGCCTGGACTTCGCCTTCGCCGACCCGGACGCGCCGGAGAATTTCCCGCGCAACCTGTTCATCTGGCGCAGCAACCTGCTGGGCAGCTCCGGCAAGGGCCACGAGTACATGCTCAAGCACCTGCTGGGCACCCGCCACGGCGTGCAGGGCAAGGACCTGGGCGAGCGCGGCGCGACCAAGCCGGAAGAAGTGACGTGGCGCGACGAAGCGCCGGAAGGCAAGCTCGACCTGCTGGTGACGCTCGACTTCCGCATGTGCACCACCGCGCTGTACAGCGACATCGTGCTGCCCACCGCGACCTGGTACGAGAAGAACGACCTCAACACCTCGGACATGCACCCGTTCATCCACCCGCTGTCGAAGGCGGTGGACCCGGCGTGGGAAGCGCGCAGCGACTGGGACATCTTCAAGGGCATCGCCCGCACGGTCAGCGCGCTCGCGCCCGGCGTGCTGGGGGTGGAGAAGGACCTGGTGCTGGTGCCGACCCTGCACGACACGCCCAACGAGATCGCCATGCCCTACGGCGTGACCGACTGGAAGAAGGGCGAGTGCGAACTGATCCCGGGCAAGACCGCGCCGAGCATGGTGGTGGTCGAGCGCGACTACCCGAACCTGTACAAGAAGTTCACCTCGCTCGGCCCGCTGCTGGACAACCAGGGCAACGGCGGCAAGGGCATGGCCTGGGACACCACCCATGAAGTGGAATTCCTCGGCCGGCTCAACCACGAGGTGGACGAAGCCGGCATCAGCCACGGCCGCCCGCAGCTGGAAACCGCGATCGACTGCGCCGAGGCGATCATGCACCTCGCGCCGGAGACCAACGGCCACGTGGCGGTGAAGGCGTGGAAGTCGCTCGAGGGCTTCACCGGGCGCAGCCACACCCACCTGGCGGAAGGCAAGGAACACGAGGCGATCCGCTTCCGCGACATCCAGGCGCAGCCGCGCAAGATCATCAGCTCGCCGATCTGGTCCGGGCTGGAAGACGAGAACGTCAGCTACAACGCCGGCTACACCAACGTCCACGAACTGATCCCGTGGCGCACCCTCACCGGCCGCCAGCAGTTCTACCAGGACCACGAATGGATGCGCGACTTCGGCGAAGCCTTCATGGGCTACCGGCCGCCGGTCGACACCAAGACGATCAAGCCGATCCACGGCAAGAAGCCGAACGGCAACCGCGAGATCGTCCTCAACTGGATCACCCCGCACCAGAAATGGGGCATCCACAGCACCTACAGCGACAACCTGATCATGCAGACGCTGTCGCGCGGCGGGCCGATCGTGTGGCTGTCCGAGGACGACGCGAAGTCGGCCGGGATCGAGGACAACGACTGGATCGAACTGTTCAACGTCAACGGCGCGATCGCCGCGCGCGCGGTGGTCAGCCAGCGCGTGATGAACGGCATCGCGATGATGTACCACGCGCAGGAACGCATCATCAACACGCCCGGCAGCGAGGTCACCGGCACCCGCGGCGGCATCCACAACTCGGTGACCCGGGTGGTGGTGAAGCCCACCCACATGATCGGCGGCTACGCGCAGCTGGCCTACGGCTTCAACTACTACGGCACGGTGGGCACCAACCGCGACGAACTGGTGGTGGTGCGCAAGATGGACAAGGTCGATTGGCTGGACGGCGAAGCCGTGCCCGCGGCCGCCAAGGAGGTGGTGTGATGAAGGTCCGTGCCCAGATCGCGATGGTCCTGAACCTGGACAAGTGCATCGGCTGCCATACCTGCTCGATCACCTGCAAGAACGTGTGGACCAGCCGCGAAGGCGTGGAATACGCGTGGTTCAACAACGTCGAGACCAAGCCCGGCATCGGCTATCCCAAGGAATGGGAGAACCAGCGCAAGTGGAACGGCGGCTGGGTGCGCGGCGCCAACGGCAGGATCAGCCTCAAGGCCGGCGGCCGCCTGCGCCTGCTGGCCAAGATCTTCGCCAACCCCGACCTGCCGCAGATCGACGACTACTACGAGCCGTTCGACTTCGACTACCAGCACCTGCACCAGGCGCCCGAGGGCCAGCACCAGCCGACCGCGCGGCCGCGTTCGCTGATCAGCGGCGAGCGCATGCAGAAGATCCACTGGGGCCCGAACTGGGAGGAGATCCTCGGCACCGAGTTCGCCAAGCGCAGCAAGGACAGCAACTTCGACGGCGTGCAGCGCGAGATCTACGGCGCGTTCGAGAAGACCTTCATGATGTACCTGCCGCGGCTGTGCGAGCACTGCCTCAACCCGGCCTGCGTGGCGTCCTGCCCGAGCGGCGCGATCTACAAGCGCGAGGAGGACGGCATCGTCCTGATCGACCAGGACAAGTGCCGCGGCTGGCGCATGTGCGTGTCCGCCTGCCCGTACAAGAAGATCTACTACAACTGGAAGTCGGGCAAATCCGAGAAGTGCATCTTCTGCTACCCGCGCATCGAGATGGGCGAGCCGACGGTGTGCTCGGAAACCTGCGTGGGCCGCATCCGCTACCTCGGGGTGATGCTGTACGACGCCGACCGCATCCAGGAAGCGGCCTCGGTGCCGTCGGAGAAGGACCTGTACCAGGCCCACCTCGACATCTTCCTCGACCCGACCGACCCCAAGGTCATCGAGGCCGCGCGCGCCGAAGGCATCCCCGACAGCTGGCTGGACGCGGCCCGGGCCTCGCCGGTGTACAAGCTGGCGATCGACTGGAAGCTGGCACTGCCGCTGCACCCGGAATACCGCACCCTGCCGATGGTCTGGTACGTGCCGCCGCTGTCGCCGATCCAGTCGGCCGCGGATGCCGGCCGGATCGGCAAGAACGGCGAGATCCCGGACGTGAAGTCGCTGCGCATCCCGGTGCGCTACCTGGCCAACCTGCTGACCGCGGGCGACGAGGCGCCGGTGGTGCGGGCGATGGAACGCATGCTGGCGATGCGCGCCTGGCGCCGGGCGATGCACGTGGACGGCGTGGAGGACCTGGAGGTGCTGCAGCAGGCCGGACTGAGCCTGCACCAGGCCGAGGAGATGTACCGCTACCTCGCGATCGCCAACTACGAGGATCGCTTCGTGATCCCGAGCGCGCACCGCGAATACGCCAACGACGCCTTCGGCGAGCGCGGCGGCTGCGGCTTCACCTTCGGCAACGGCTGCTCGCCGTCGACACCGGCGGAAGCGCTGTTCGGCGGCCGCTCGACCCAGACCTACCAGGTGCCGCCGGCGCGCCAGTTGCCGGTCAGGGAAAAGGCATGAAGCTGCTCAAGCTGATCGCGGTGCTGCTGGACTACCCGCAGGAGGAACTGTGGGAACACGCCGGGGAGCTGCGCGCCGCCTGCGACGACCCGGCGCTGCCGCCGGCGCGCCGCGCCGCGCTGCGCGGCTTCGCCGACGGGCTGATGGCGCAGGAACCGATGGCGGCGCAGGAGCGCTGGCTGGAACTGTTCGACCGCGGCCGGGCGATGAGCCTGCTGCTGTTCGAGCACATCCACGGCGAATCGCGCGACCGCGGCCAGGCGATGGTGGACCTGCTGGCGACCTACCGCGGGCACGGCTTCGCGCTGGGCGCCAAGCAACTCCCCGACTACCTGCCGGTGGTGCTTGAGTACCTGTCGCTGCGGCCGGTCGAGGAGGTGCGCGACTGGCTCGGCCACGTCGCCCACATCCTCGAACTGCTGGCCGCGCGCGCGCAGGAACGCGGCAGCGCGTATGCGGTCCTACTGGAAACCCTGGTGGAAACCGCCACCGGCAAGGTCGACCTGGCGCTGCTGCGCGCGCGCGTGGCGGGCGAGGAGCGCGACGACACGCCGGAGGCGATGGATCGCGTGTGGGAAGAAGAAGCGGTGCGTTTCGGGGCCGAGGCCCCAGGCGAAGAGTGCAACCCCCGACCCGGCTGCCGTCGGGCGCGAAGCGGATCGAACCCACGGTGACGCCATGAACTACATCGATACCCTGCTGTTCCAGTTCTATCCCTACATTGCGCTGGCGGTGTTCGCGGTCGGCTGCTGGGCGCGCTTCGACTTCGCCCCCTACACCTGGCGCACCGGTTCCAGCCAGCTGCTGTCCGGCAAGTGGATGCGGCTGGGCAGCAACTGGTTCCACGTCGGCGTGCTGGCGATCCTGGGCGGCCACCTGGTCGGCCTGCTGACCCCGCACGCGGTGTACGAGCATTTCATCAGCGCGCCGCAGAAGCAGCTGCTGGCGATGGTGGTCGGCGGCATCTTCGGCGCGATGTGCTTCGTCGGCCTGAGCATCCTGCTGGCGCGGCGGCTGTTCAACCCGCGCATCCGCGCGACCTCCAGCGGCCGCGACATCCTGATCCTGGCGCTGCTGTACATCCAGCTGATCCTGGGCCTGTGCTCGATCTACGTGTCGAGCGGGCACATGGACGGCGACCAGATGATCAAGCTGGGCGAATGGGCGCAGCACATCGTCACCTTCCGCGGCGGCGCCGCCGGCTACATCGCCGACGCGCACTGGATCTTCAAGGCGCATGTGTTCCTCGGCATGACCCTGATCCTGCTGACGCCGTTCACCCGCCTGGTCCACGTGTGGTCGATCCCGCTGGCCTACCTGACCCGGCCGTACCAGCTGGTGCGCAAGCGCCAGCGCCCGCTGCAATACAAGGCGCGCTGAGCCATGGCCACGCGTGCGATCCCGATCGTGATGGATGCCGGCCCGCTGTCGGACGCGGCGGCCAGGGCCGCGGCCGACGGCCACGCCGCGCACGACGACGACCCCAGCAAGCCGCTTGCCGGCCCGGCGCCGGTCTACGTGCAGGTCGGCGACACGCCGATCGACGAGGCCGAGATCGCCCGCGAGATGCAGTTCCACCGCGCGCACGACCCGCACGCCGCGCGCGAGGCGGCGGCCACCACCCTGGTCGTGCGCGAGCTGGTGCGGCGCGAATGCGCGCGCCTGCAGCTGGCGGTGACGGCCGAGGACGGCGAAACCGAAGACGAGGCGCGGGTGCGCGCGCTGGTCGCGGAAGCGCTGGACGTGCCGGCCGCCGACGAGGCCGCGCTGCGCCAGTACTACGAGGCCAACCGCGCGCGCCTGCACCATCCCGACGGCATCCGCGCGCGCCACATCCTGCTGGCCGCGGCGCCGGCCGACATCGGCGCGCGCCAGCGCGCGCAGCAGCGCGGCGAGGAACTGGTCGCGGCGCTGCGCGCGGAGCCCGACCGCTTCGGCGAATTCGCGATGCGCCATTCCGCCTGCCCGTCGCGCGACCAGGGCGGCGAGCTGGGCTGGATCGAGCGCGGCGACACCGTGCCCGAGTTCGACCGCCAGCTGTTCATGCTCAAGCCCGGGCTGGCCGGGCTGACCGTGGAAACCCGCTACGGCCATCACGTGGTCGAGGTGCTGGAGCGCGTCGACGGCGAACCGCTGGCGTTCGAGGACGCGCGCAGCCGCGTCGCCGCCTACCTGGAAACCCAGGCGCGGCAGAACGCCCTGCACCAATACCTGCACATCCTGGCCGAGCGCTACGGGGTCGAGGGCATCGCCCTGTCGGCGTGAGCCGGTGAACGCGCCCCTGCTGGCGGCATTGCGCGGCCTGCTCGGCGAGGCCCATGTGCTGGCCGGCGACGGCCTGCAGGCCTACGAAACCGACTGGCGTGGGCGCTACCGCGGCCGTGCGCTGGCGGTGGTGCGTCCGGCCGACACCGCCCAGGTCGCGGCGGTGGTGCGCCTGTGCGCCGCGCATGCGGTGCCGATCGTGCCGCAGGGCGGCAACACCGGGCTGGTCGGCGGCGGCGTGCCGGACGCCAGCGGCACCCAGCTGGTACTGAGCCTGTCGCGCATGCGCCGGATCCGCGCGCTCGATGCCGACAACCTCACCGTCACCGTCGAAGCCGGCTGCGTGCTGCAGGCGCTGCAGGACGCGGCGGCCGCGCACGGCCTGTTGTTCCCGCTGCGGCTGGGCTCCGAGGGCAGCTGCACGATCGGCGGCAACCTGGCGAGCAACGCCGGCGGCACCCAGGTGCTGCGCTATGGCAACGCCCGCGAGCTGTGCCTGGGCCTGGAAGTGGTGACCGCCGCCGGCGAGGTGTGGGAAGGCCTGTCCGGCCTGCGCAAGGACAATACCGGCTACGACCTGCGCGACCTGTTCGTCGGCAGCGAGGGCACGCTGGGGATCATCACCGCCGCCACCCTGAAGCTGTATCCGCGTCCCGCGGCCACCCTGGTCGCGCTGGCCGCCTGTGCGGACATCGAGGCGGTGATCGGCCTGTTGCGGCTCGCCCGCGCGCGCTTCGACGCCGCGCTCACCGGCTTCGAAATCGTCGAGCGTTTCGCGCTGCAACGGGTCGCGCGCCATTTCCCGCAGCTGCGGCAACCGTTCCCCGAGGCGCCGTGGACGGTGCTGCTGGAACTGGCCGCCGGCAGCGAGGAAGACGCACGCCGGCCACTGGACGCCATGCTGGGCGAGGCCGCCAGCCGCGCGCTGGCCAGCGACGCGACGATCGCCGCGAATTCGGCGCAGGCGCGCGAACTGTGGCAGCTGCGCGAAGCGGTTCCGCTGGCGCAGGCGCGCGACGGCCTCAACATCAAGCACGACATCGGCTTGCCGGTGTCGGCGGTGCCGGCCTTCCTGCGCGAGATGGACGCCACGCTCGCGGCGGCCGTGCCCGGCGTGCGCCCGGTGGTGTTCGGCCACCTCGGCGACGGCAACCTGCACTACAACCTGCAGGCGCCGGAACGCATGCCGGCGGAAGCGTTCCTGCGCCGGCACGAAGCCGGGCTCAACCGCTGCGTGCACGATGCGGCGCTGGCGCACGGCGGCACGTTTTCCGCGGAACACGGCATCGGCGCGCTCAAGGCGGACGAACTGGCCGCGCGCAAGTCGCCGGTGGCGCTGGCGATGATGCGCGCGATCAAGCGCGCGCTGGATCCGCAGGGCCTGTTGAACCCGGGACGGGTGCTGCCGCACGACTGAATCGCGCGCCGCCGGCGGGCGCGAACGGCATCGCCGCCACCAGCTTGACCTGGATCAAGCTGCGCGCGCGCGCGATTGATAGGCGTCAATTCCGCCATCGCGCGGCGCTGCCAAGATGCCTGCAACCAAGACCGAATGCGCAATCCGCCACGGAGTCGCCATGTCCTCGCTGCCCCAATCCACCCTCCTGCCCACCGGCACCTGGCTGTCCCGTTGGGAACCCGAGGACCAGGCGTTCTGGTCCGCGGGCGGCACCGCCATCGCATGGCGCACGCTGGCGCTGACCACGGTCAACCTCACCCTCGCCTTCGCCGCCTGGTTCCTGGTCTCGGCGCTGGTGGTGCGGCTGCCGCAGGTCGGCTACAACTTCAGCGCCAGCCAGCTGTTCTGGCTGACCGCGATGCCCGGGCTGGCCGGCGGCACGCTGCGCCTGATCCACATGTTCCTGACCCCGATGTACGGCACCCGGCACGTGGTCAGCCTGTCCACGCTCTCGCTGCTGGTGCCGCTGCTCGGCTGGTTCTACGCGGTGCAGGACCCGACCGTGCCGTACTGGGTGCTGCTGCTGCTGTCGTTCCTGGCCGGTCTGGGCGGCGGCAACTTCTCCTCGTTCATGCCGTCCACCAGCCTGTTCTTCCCGAAGCGGCTGCTGGGCACCGCGCTGGCGATCCAGGCCGGCATCGGCAACCTGGGCGTGTCGATCGTGCAGTTCGTGACGCCGTGGATCATCGGCTTCGCCCTGCTCGGCGGCGCCGCGTTCATGGGCGACAGCCAGACCCTGACCAAGAACGGGGTCCAGAGCCAGGTCTACCTGCAGAACGCCGCGGCGGTGCTCATCCCGTTCGTGGCGACGTTCGGTGCCACCGCCTGGCTGCTGCTGAAGTCGGTCCCGGTCAAGGCCAACTTCGCCGAGCAGTTCGACATCTTCAAGTCGCGCCACACCTGGTCGATGACCTCGCTGTACATGATGACCTTCGGCGGCTTCTCCGGTCTGGCGGCGACCTTCCCGCTGCTGATCAAGCAGGGCTTCGGCGGCTTCGAGGGCGCACCGGATCCGCTCAAGTACGCGTTCTGGGGGCCGCTGGTGGGATCGCTCGCACGCGTCGCCGCCGGCCCGCTGTCGGACAAGCTGGGCGGCGCGCGCGTGACCCAGTGGGCCGGCATCGGGATGGTGGCCTGCGCGGTGCTGGTGGCGATGTTCGTGACGCCCGACTCGATGGCCGAGTTCCCGAAGTTCGTCGCCGCGATGCTGGCGCTGTTCTTCTTCGCCGGCATCGGCAACGCCTCCACCTTCAAGCAGATGCCGATGCTGTTCGCGCCGCGGCAAGCGGCCGGCGTGATCGGTTTCACCGCGGCGATCGCGGCCTACGGCCCGTTCCTGTTCGGCATGTTGTTCGCGTGGGCGTTCGGCACCTTCGATTCGGCGCGGCCGGTGTTCTTCGGCCTGGCCGCGTTCTTCGCCTGCAACGTGGCGCTGAACTGGCGGATGTACGCGCGCCGCGGCGCCGCCAATCCCTGCTGATCCCCGGAGACCGACCCCATGCACGCCACCCCGGCACTTCCCTCCAGCGGCCAGCAGAACCGGGCCCTGTGGAGCAGCACCTTCGCCTTCACCGTGTGCTTCGCGGTGTGGACGATCTTTTCGATCATCGGCATCCAGATCAAGCAGGACCTGGGCCTGAGCGATACCCAGTTCGGCCTGCTCGCGGCCACCCCGATCCTCACCGGCTCGCTGATCCGCCTGTTCCTGGGCGTGTGGACCGAGCAGTACGGCGGCCGCATCGTGTTCACCCTGGTGATGCTGGCCGGCGCCACCGCCACCTGGATGCTGACCTACGCGCATACCTATCCGCAGTTCCTGCTGGCCGCGCTGGCGGTGGGCGTGGCCGGCGGCTCGTTCGCGGTGGGCATCGCCTACGTGTCGAAGTGGTTCCCGCAGGAGAAGCAGGGCACCGCGCTCGGCATCTTCGGCGCCGGCAACGTCGGCTCCGCGGTGACCAAGCTGCTGGCGCCGATGGTGATGGCGGCCTACGGCTGGCACGGCGTGGCGCGCGCCTGGGCGGTGGGCCTGGCGGTGGTCGCGGTGCTGTTCTTCCTGTTCGCCAAGGACGATCCGGGCCTGGCCCGGCGCCGCGCCGAAGGCGTCAGGCCGGTGCCGTTCGCCGAGCAGATGAAGCCGCTGCGCAACCTGCAGGTATGGCGCTTCTCGCTGTACTACTTCTTCGTGTTCGGCGCGTTCGTGGCGCTGGCGCTGTGGCTGCCGCACTACCTGACCGGCGCCTACGGGCTGGACGTGAAGACCGCCGGCCTGATCGCGGCCTGCTACTCGATCCCGGCCAGCCTGTTCCGCATCGTCGGCGGCTGGCTGTCGGACCGGATCGGCGCGCGCCGGGTGATGTACTGGACCTTCAGCGTGGCGGTCGCGTGCACCTTCCTGCTGTCGTATCCCGCCACCAGCTACACCATCGACGGCATCGAGGGACCGATCCAGTTCCGGCTGGCGGTGGGCGTGGTGCCGTTCACCGTGCTGGTGTTCGTGCTGGGCTTCTTCATGTCGCTGGGCAAGGCCGCGGTGTACAAGCACATCCCGGTCTACTACCCGAACAACGTGGGCGCGGTCGGCGGCGTGGTCGGCATGATCGGCGGGCTTGGCGGCTTCCTGCTGCCGATCGCGTTCGGCGCGATGAACGATGCGATCGGCGTATGGACCAGCTGCTTCATGCTGCTGTTCGTGCTGGTCGCTTGCGCGCTGCTGTGGATGCACTTCGCGATCCGCCGCATGGAGGTCTCGCGCCATCCGCAGCTCGCCAGGGAAACCGACCTGCCGGAAATCATGGCGCTGCCGCAGGCAGGGCGCTGAGCCGGCGATGCAGGGCCCGCAGCTCGACGCGGAACAGGCGCTGGCGCGGTTGCGCGCCGGCAACCGCCGCTTCGTCGACCACGTGGTCAGCCTGGAGGCATTGCTGAGCCATGCCCGCCGCGACGAGCACGCACGCGCGCAGCGCCCGTTCGCGGTGGTGCTGGGCTGTTCCGATTCGCGCGCGCCGGCGGAATTCGTGTTCGACCAGGGGCTGGGCGACCTGTTCGTGATCCGCGTCGCCGGCAACATCGCCGCGCCCTCGCAGGTGGGCAGCGTCGAGTTCGCGGTGGAGCAGTTCCAGCTGCGGCTGGTGGTGGTGCTGGGGCATTCCAACTGCGGCGCGGTGCGCGCCACCCTCGCCCACCTGCAGGCGCCGGCCGAGACCAGCCCGGCGCTGCGCGCGATCGTCGACCGCATCGCCCCCGGGGTCGGCCCGGTGCTGGCGGATGGCGACGGCGGCGAGGACGCCTGCATGCCGCGCGCGATCCGCGCCAACGTGCGCGCCACCATCGCCCACCTGCGCGCGCAATCGGATTACCTGCGCTACGCCGAAGCGCAGGGCGGCCTGCGCATCGTCGGCGCCGACTACGACCTCGCCAGCGGCGCGGTGGATTTCTTCGAGACGGAAGCACACCCATGGAACACGACATCCTGATCATCGGCGCCGGGCCCTCGGGCCTGTGCATGGCGCGCGCGCTGGCCGGGTCCGGCCTGCGCGTGATCGTGCTGGAACAGGGCGATGCCGCCGCGCTGGCGGACCCGGCCGACGATGGCCGCGAGATCGCGCTGACCCATGCCAGCCGCGCCGCGCTGGAACGGCTGGGGATGTGGCAGGCCTTTGCGCCGGAGGAGATCGGCGAACTGCGGCGCGCGCTGGTGATCGACGGTGACGACCGCGAGGGCCTGCAGTTCGATCCCCCCGCCGGCGACGATGGTCCGCTGGGCTGGATGGTGCCGCACCATGCGATCCGGCGCGCCGCCTTCGCCTGCGCCAGCGGCACCGAGGGCGTGGCCATCGTCGGCGGCGCGCGGGTCGCTGCGCTGGCGCCTTCGGCGCAGGCGATCGAGGTGCGGCTGGAGGACGGCCGCCGGTTCCGCGCGCGGCTGGCGATCGCCGCCGACAACCGCTTCTCCGGCTGCCGGCGGGCGATGGGCCTGCGCGCCGACCACCACGATTTCGGCAAGGTCATGGTGGTGGTCAAGGTGGTCCACGAGCAGCCGCACCAGGCCACCGCCTGGGAGTGGTTCCGCTACGGCCAGACCCTGGCGCTGCTGCCGCTGCACGACCCGCAGACTTCGTCGGCGGTGCTGACCCTGGTGCCGGCCGAAGCCGCGGCGTTCATGGCGAAATCGGCGGAGGAGCAGGGCCTCGATCTGGCCCGCCGCTTCGAGCACCGCCTGGGCGCGATCCGGATCGCCGCCGCGCCGCATGCGTATCCGCTGGTGGGCGTGTACGCGCGCCGTTTCGTCGGCCCGCGCTTCGCCCTGGTCGGCGATGCCGCGGTCGGCATGCACCCGGTCACCGCGCACGGCTTCAACTTCGGCCTGGCCGGGACAACCCGGCTGGCCGGCCTGCTGCAGGACGCCGCGCGCGCCGGCCGCGATCCCGGCGATCCCGCGCTGCTGGCGCGCTACCAGCGCGGGCACCGCCTGGCCACGGCGCCGCTGTACGCGGCCACGCGGCTGGTGGTGGACCTGTTCACCGACGACCGGCTGCCGACGCGCGTGCTGCGCAAGGCGGTGCTGGGCGCGTCCTCGCGGCTGCCCGGGTTCCGCCAGCTGGTCGCGCGCGGCCTGCTGGATCGCGGCGGCATGCCGCGGCTGCCGCGGCCGTTCGCGCGCGCCGGGCTCGGGCGCTGACGCCGGCGCGATGCGCCCGCATTGGCGCAAGGGCTAGACTGCCGATCCCCGCCCTGGAGCCCCTCATGCAGATCCGGCGATTGCTCGCGACCTTCGTCCTGCTCGCCGCGCTGCCGCTGCTGGCGGCGGCGCAGACGCCCAAACCGGCGACGGCGCGGATCGCGGTGGCATCCAATTTCGCCGATGCCGCGCGCGCGCTGGCCGCCGACTACGGCAGGCGCAGCGGGCACCGGATCGAGATCAGCGCCGCCTCCACCGGCAAGCTGTACGCGCAGATCCGCAATGGCGCGCCGTTCGATGCGCTGCTGTCCGCGGATGCCGCCACCCCGCGCAAGCTGGTCGACGAAGGCCAGGCCGATGGCGCCACCCTGCACGACTACGCGGTCGGCCGGCTGGTGCTGTGGAGCCGCGACCCGGCCGCGGTGAAGGACGGCGAGGCGCTGCTGCGCCGCGGTCGGATCGAACGGCTGGCGATCGCCAATCCCGAGTTCGCCCCGTACGGCGTGGCCGCACGCGAAGCCCTGCAATACCTGCGGCGCTGGGACGAGCTGCAGCCGCGCCTGGTGCTGGGCGAGAACGTCGGCCAGGCGGCGCAGTTCGTGACCAGCGGCGCGGCGCCGCTGGGGCTGTTGCCGCGCTCGCTGGTGCTGGAGGCACGCAAGACCAGGCCCGGTTCCGGCTGGGAGGTGCCGGCCCGCTGGCACGCGCCGATCGTGCAGAGCGCGGTGCTGCTGGCGCACGGCAAGGACAACCCGGCGGCGCGCGGCTTCCTGCTGTACCTGCGCGGCGCGCAGGCGCGCAAGGCGATCCGGGGCTTCGGTTACGACTGAACCGCCGTGGCCCCCGACCCGACCACGCCCGCCTGGATCGCCGCCGCCTGGGTGACGCTGAAACTGGCGGGCCTCACCACCGCGATCCTGCTGGCGCTGGGCATGCCGCTGGCGTGGTGGCTGGCGCGCACCCGCTCTGCCTGGCGCATCCCGATCGGCGCGGTGGTGGCGCTGCCGATGGTGCTGCCGCCCACCGTGGTCGGCTTCTACCTGCTGATCGGGCTGGCCCCGGACGGGCCGGTCGGGCAACTGACCACCGCGCTCGGGCTGGGCACCCTGGCCTTCACCTTCGAAGGCCTGCTGCTGGCCTCGGTGCTGTATTCGCTGCCGTTCGTGGTGCACCCGTTGCAGGCCGGCTTCGCCGCCATCCCGGCCGACGTGCTGGATGCCGCGGCGACCCTGCGCGCGTCCCCGCTGGACCGCTTCGCCAGCGTGGTGCTGCCGCTGGCGCGGCCGTCGCTGGTCACCGCCGCGCTGCTCGGCTTCGCCCACACGGTGGGCGAGTTCGGCGTGGTGCTGATGGTCGGCGGCAACATCGAAGGCGAAACCCGGGTGCTGTCGGTGCTGCTGTACGACCGGGTCGAGGCGCTGGCCTACGGCGAGGCGCACGCGCTGGCGGCCGGCCTGCTGCTGTTCTCGTTCGCCCTGCTGCTGGTGATGCAGTGGCTGGGCCGGCGCACGGTATTGCCGCATGGCTGAGCCCGCCGCCGGCCACGACAGCATCCGCGTCCGCCAGGCGCTGGCGCGCGACGGCTTCCGGCTCGACGTCGACCTGGCCCTGCCCGCGCGCGGTTGCAGCGCGGTGTTCGGGCCGTCCGGCTGCGGCAAGAGCAGCCTGCTGCGCTGCATCGCCGGACTGGAACCGGCCGCGCACGGCGAACTGCGCGTGGCCGGGCGCACCTGGCAGGACGCCGCCACCCGCGTGCCCGCGCACCGCCGCGAGGTCGGCATGGTGTTCCAGCACAGCGGCCTGCTGCCGCACCTGTCGGTGCTGGCCAACCTGCGCTACGGCTGGCAGCGCGCCGGTGCGCCCGCCACCTTGCTGGAACAATGGATCGAACGGCTGGCACTGCCGCCGCTGCTGGCGCGCAAGCCCGGCTCGCTGTCCGGCGGCGAACGCCAGCGGGTGGCGCTGGCGCGCGCGCTGGTGAGCGCGCCCCGGCTGCTGCTGCTGGACGAGCCGCTGAGCGCGCTGGACGCCGAACGCCGCGGCGAGATCCTGCCGTTCCTGGAAGCGGTGCGCCGCGATGCCGGCATCCCCGTGCTCTACGTCACCCACGCGGTGGAGGAAGTGGCGCGGCTGGCCGACCACCTGGTGCTGATGGACGCCGGCCGCGTGCTCGCCACCGGCCCGGCGCTGGACGTGCTCAACCGTGCCGACCTGCCGCTGGCGCTGCGCGACGATGCCGGCGTGGTGCTGCAGGCGCGCGTCGAGCAACGCGACGCGCACGGCCTGCTCAGCCTGCGCACCGCCGCCGGGCTGCTGTATGCGCACGGGCCGGAACAGCCGCCGGGCACCGCGTTGCGGCTGCGCATCCAGGCCCGCGACGTCAGCCTGGCGCTGCAGCGCCACGACGATTCCAGCCTGCTGAACCTGCTGCCGGCGACCGTGGCCGACATCGCCGCGCTGCCCGGCGGGCAGGTGCAACTGCGCCTGGAGGCCGGCGGCGCGCCGCTGCTGGCGCGGATCTCGCACCGCTCGCTGGAGCGGCTGGCGCTGCGCCCGGGGATGGCGGTGTGGGCGCAGGTGAAGGCGGTGGCGCTGCTGGCCTGAGCCGATGCGGCGCTGGCGATGCCGCCGGCTTGACCCCGGTCAGTGACAGGCGAACCGCCGCCGGCCAACGTGGGCACATCCCGCCGTGCGCCGGCCCGTCCCGACGCGCGCCGCAGCGGCCGGATTCCAGCATGCCGGGAGACGATCCATGGGCAGGTTGCTGCGCCGCGCACAGGCGTCGGTCGAAGGCCTTTCGCCGGGCTACTTCAGCATGGTCATGGCCACCGGCATCCTCTCGCTGGCCGCGCACCTGCTGCAGCTGCCTCGGCTGGCACTGGCGCTGTTCGCGCTGAACTGGCTGCTGTTCGCCAGCATCGGCACGCTGGCGCTGCTGCATCTGTGGTGGCAGCCGCGACGGGTGCTGGCGGACCTGTTCGACCACTTGCGCGCGCCCGGCTTCTTCACCCTGGTGGCCGCCTGCGCGATCCTCGGCGGGCAGAGCCTGGTGCTGGGCGGCAGCCTGCGGCTGGCGCTCGCGCTGGGCGGCACCGGCCTGCTGGCGTGGGTGGTCCTGACCTACACCATCTTCACCGTGCTCACGATCAAGCGGGACAAGCCGCCGCTGGACCGCGGCATCAACGGCGGCTGGCTGCTGGCGGTGGTCGCCACCCAGTCGATGAGCGTGCTGGCGGCGCTGGTCTCCAACGAACTGCCGCAACCGCTGCGGCTGGAACTGAACTTCTTCGCGCTGTCGATGTGGCTGTGGGGCGGCATGCTCTACATCTGGATGATGTCGCTGATCTTCTACCGCTACACCTTCTTCGCGTTTTCGCCGGCGGACCTGTCGCCGCCGTACTGGATCAACATGGGCGCGATGGCGATCTCCGCACTCGCCGGCTCGCTGCTGATCCTCAACACTCCGCACGCGCCGTTCCTGAATTCGATGCTGCCCTTCCTCAAGGGCTTCACCGTCTTCTACTGGGCCACCGGCACCTGGTGGATCCCGATGCTGGTGGTGTTGGCGGTCTGGCGGCACGTGGCCCGCCGCTTTCCGTTCGCCTACGACCCGATGTACTGGGGCGCGGTGTTCCCGCTGGGCATGTACGCGGTGAGCACGCTGCGCATGATCGAGGCGCTGGACCTGCCGTTCCTGGGCAAGCTGCCGCAGGCGATGTTCGCGCTGGGCATGACCGCGTGGACGCTGCTGTTCATCGGCCAGCTGCGCGCGCTGCGCCGGCACTGGTCGGCGAGCGCGCGCGGCTGACGCCTGACATGCGTCAAGGCGTCGCAGGCATCCGCTGCCGATACTGCGGGGCACTCGCCCACGTCGTGCACGATCGCAGGAAGGACGCCAGATGCAGCGCAAGGCAGGCATAGGCGCGGCCAAGGGCGGCGCAGCATGAGCTTCCACGACCTGCGCGGCTTCCTCTCCGTCCTCGAACGCAATGGACGCCTGCAGCGCGTCGGCGAGCCGGTCGACCCCGACCTCGAAACCACATCGCTCAGCCTGCGCGCGCTGCGCAACGGCGGGCCCGCGCTGCTGATGGAGCATCCCGTCGGCAGCGGCCACGCCTACCTCGGCAACCTCTACGGCCACCGCGAGCGCATCGAGGCGGCGCTGGCCGGTCGCCCGCTCGCCAGCCTGCGCGAACTCGGCGAACTGCTGGCGGCGATCCGCGAGCCGCGCTGGCCATCCAGCCTGCGCGAGGCGCTGGGGACCTGGCCGGAACTGGCGCAGCTGGCGCACGTTGCGCCGCAGAAGGTGCGCGAAGCCGCATTCCAGTACGAAACGCTGGAAGGCGGAGAGGTCGACCTCGCCCGCCTGCCGATCCAGCGCTGCTGGCCGGAAGATGCGGCGAAACTCATCACGCTGGGGCTGGTGGTCACCCGCGGCACCCGCAAGCCGCGCCAGAACCTGGCGGTCTACCGCCAGCAGGTGCTCGGCAAGAACCGCATCATCATGCGCTGGCTGCCGCACCGCGGCGGCGCGCTGGACTTCGCCGACTGGAAGGCGACGAACCCCGGCAAACCCTTTCCGGTGCTGGTGGCGATCGGCGCCGATCCCGCCACCCTGCTGGCGGCGGTCGCGCCGATTCCCGACACCCTTTCGGAATACGAATTCGCCGGCCTGCTACGCGGCCAGCGCACCCGCGTCTGGCCCAGCGCGCTGACCGGGCTGGACGCGCCGGCCGGCTGCGAGATCCTCTTGGAAGGCTTCATCGATCCGGCCGAAACCGCGCTGGAAGGCCCGTTCGGCGACCACACCGGCTACTACAACGCGCAGGACCAGTTCCCGGTGATGACCATCCGGCGCATGCAGCTGCGCCGCGACGCGATCTACCAGGGCAGCTACATGGGGCGCGCGCCGTTCGACGAACCCTCGGTGATGGCGATGGCGCTGAACGACGTGTTCGTGCCGCTGCTGCGCAAGGTATTCCCGGAAATCGTCGATTTCTTCCTGCCGCCGGAAGCATGCTCCTACCGGATCGCGGTGGTCAGCATCCGCAAGCAATACCCCGGCCATGCGCGCCGGATCATGATGGGGATCTGGTCGTACCTGCGCCAGTTCACCTACACCAAGTTCGTGATCGTCACCGACCAGGACATCGACGTGCGCGAATGGTCGCAGGTGATCTGGGCGATCGCCACCCGCGTCGACCCGGCGCGCGACAGCATGCTGATCGACAAGACGCCGATCGACTACCTCGACTTCTCCAGCCCCACCCCGAACCTCGGCTCCAAGCTCGGGCTGGACGCCACCAACAAATGGCCGGCGGAGACCACGCGTACCTGGAGCAAGCCGATCCAGCTCGATCCATCGGTGGAGAAGCGGGTGGATGCGCTATGGCGGCAGGTGGCGGCCGGCCAGGGAACAGCGAGCGGTTCGACGGCGTAGGGCACGGATCGCCCCACCGACGCGGACTGCGGCCACGCAAGGTCCCTGCGCAGGCTTCCCGCCCGCCATCCGCGCCAAGGCGGGACTCCAGCCTTGGCGTTTTCCGGGCATGTCCGGGCGCCGGATGGCGGCCTTCGCGGAGATGCCGGATCCGCACTTCAAGCGGCCATCGTCCCCCATGCGTGCCTGCGGCCTGCCGCTCAATCGGCCGGCGTGTTCCACTCCGCGTCGTCGAACAGGTGCGGATAGCGCGCCAGCGCCGTGCGCATGTCCGCGATCGCCGCCGATGGCGCATGCCCCGATTCGCGCACCGCCTGCGCGCCGGCGATGAACGTCGCCAGCAGGCCGTGCAGCGCGGCATCCGCCTCGGGCTTCAGCTTGCAGGCCGCGACCATGCCCTTGACCGCATCGTCGATGCGCTGCGCGGTGTTGCGGGCCTGCACGGCGTCCATGTGACCGTGTTCGTAATGCTCCAGCGCCTGCACCGCCTGGCGGATGCTGCGCATGCCCGCGCGCAGCGGCGCATCGGTGGCCCAGCGCCGCGCGGGCGCCGGCGCTGGCTCAGCGGCGGGCGCCGCATGCGAATGCGCCGCACGCGCATCGTGCGCCGACTGCGCCATCGCCGGTATCGCGGCCAGCGCCGCGAGCATCGCCGATGCGAGAACGAAAACGGATTTGCCGGATTGCATGCCTAGGCTCCAATGCTTCGCAGGCACTCCGCCCGCGCCTGCCGCCACCATCGCATCCCCCCGCGCGGCCAGCCATGACCCACGTCAACGCGCGCATCCCGCGGCGTTTGACAAAAATCAATGACGGCCACGCCCGTGCGCATGACCATGCCTGCTTCCCCGTGCCGGAGGCTTCCGCATGCAACTGGTGTGTCCCGCCGGCAACCTGCCGGCCCTGCAGGCGGCGGTGGACGCGGGCGCGAACGCGGTCTATGCCGGCTTCCGCGACCAGACCAATGCGCGCGCCTTCCCCGGCCTGAACTTCTCCGACGACGAATTGCGCGCCGGCATCCGCTACGCGCACGCCAGGAACGCCAGGGTCTACCTGGCGCTGAACACCTACCCCGACAGCGCGCGCCTGAAGGACTGGCACGCCGCGGTGGACAAGGCCGCCGCACTCGGCGCCGACGCCATCATCGCCGCCGAGATGGCGGTGCTGGACTATGCCGCGCGCACCCATCCCGCATTGCCGCGCCACCTGTCGGTGCAGGGCAGCGCCACCACCGCGCCGGCATTGCGCTATGCGCACGAACGCTTCGGCATCAGCCGCGCGGTGCTGCCGCGGGTGCTGTCGCTGCAGCAGGTCGAGCGGCTGTGCGAGAAATCGCCGGTGGCGCTGGAGGTGTTCGCCTTCGGCAGCCTGTGCATCATGGTCGAAGGCCGCTGCCAGCTCTCCAGCTACGTCACCGGCGCGTCGCCCAACCGCCATGGCGTGTGCTCGCCGGCCAAGTTCGTGCGCTGGGACGAACAGGCCGACGGCAGCCGCAGCGTGCGCCTCAATGGCGTGCTGATCGACCGATTCGAGCCGGAGGAACCGGCCGGCTACCCGACCGTGTGCAAGGGCCGCTTCAAGGTCGGCAGCGAGGTCTTCCACGCGCTGGAGGAACCCACCAGCCTCAACACCATGGAATTGCTGCCACGCCTCAGGCAGATCGGCGTGGTCGCGCTGAAGATCGAGGGCCGCCAGCGCGGCGTGGCCTACGTCGACTCGGTGACGCGCACCTGGCGCAAGGCGATCGACCAGGTCATGGCCGACGACGCGCGCTGGCAGCTCAGGCCGGAATGGCAGGCGGAGCTGTCGCGCCACGCCGAAGGCCACCAGACCACGCTCGGCCCCTACCACCGCGCCTGGCATTGAAGGAACGCCGATGAAACTCAGCCTGGGCCCGCTGCAATACTTCTGGCCGCGCGAACGCACGCTGGCGTTCTACCGCGAGGCGATCGATTGGCCCGTCGACATCGTCTACCTCGGCGAAACCGTGTGCAGCAAGCGCCGCGAACTGCGCACCCTGGAATGGCTGGCGCTGGCCGAAGAACTGGCCGCCTCCGGCAAGCAGATCGTGCTGTCCACGCTGGCGCTGATCGAGGCCGAAGCCGAACTCAGCGTGCTCGATCGGCAGGTTTCGCACGGCGGTTTCTGGATCGAGGCCAACGATCTGTCCGCGGTGCAATCGTGCAGGGAAAAGGGCCGTCCGTTCGTGGCCGGCCCCTCGCTCAACGTCTACAACCACCGCGCGCTGGCGATGCTGGCCGAAGACGGCCTGCGCCGCTGGGTGCCGGGCGTGGAACAGGGCCGCGCGCTGATTGGTGAATTGAAGGACGCCTTCGTCGCCGACGGCGGCGCGATGCCGGAGCTGGAGGTGATCGCCTGGGGCCGCTTGCCGCTGTCGTACTCGGCGCGCTGCTTCACCGCGCGCGCGCTCGACGTGCCCAAGGATCAGTGCGGCTTCCGCTGCATCGACTACCCCGACGGCATGCCGCTGGCCACCCGCGAGGGCCGGCCATTGCTGCGCATCAACGGCATCTCGGTGCAGGGCGAGGAAACCACCGACCTCGGGCCCGAGCTCCACCAGCTGCGCGCGCTGGGCGTGAACATCCTGCGCCTGTATCCGCAGGCGGAGGGGATGGAAGCGGTGGTGCGGCATTTCGATGCGGCATGCGCAGGCATCGAGATTCCGCCGCGGATCGGCGAGCGCAACGGCTACTGGCACGGGGAACCGGGAATGCGGATGCCGGCCTGAGACTGTCGTCCCGGGCTGGGCGAAGGATCCGCGCCTGTTGTCGATGGCGCGAACAGGCAGGCGCCCGGCTGCGCCCGGGGCGACGCAATCGCGCTGGCGGACGCACGGATCCGTGGCCGCCCGGGCGGTGTCCAACCGCGGGCTTGCCGCGATTCAATCGATCCGGAAATGCGCGCCGAGGCTTTGCCTTCGCCGCAATGCGGCCCCTACCATCGTGCGCGCCAATCCGCCCTGCCAGCCATGCCCGGCCAGCGCCTCGCATTCGTCCCGGGCCGCGCGCAGCGCCTCTCCTTCGCGCACCGGCCCCATCGCCCGCATCATCAGTTCGCGCAGGCCAGCAAGACGCGGCGCGTCCAGCGACGGCTTGCGGCGCACCAGTGCGAACCGGCCCCTGTCGTTGCCGGATCCGGGCAGCGTACGCAGCAAGCGGCCCAGCCTGCGGCCGAACACCACGCCTTCCAGCAGCGAATTGCTGGCGAGGCGGTTGGCCCCGTGCACGCCGTTGCAGGCCACCTCGCCCACCGCATGCAGGCCCGGCAGCGAGCTGCGGCCATCGGCATCGACGGCGATCCCGCCCATGTGGAAATGCGCCGCCGGCGCCACCGGGATCGGTTGCACGCGCGGGTCGATGCCGTGATCCATGCAGGCGCGGAAGACGGTGGGAAATCGCGTCGGGAAGGCCGCGCCGACCCGCTGCGCATCCAGCCAGGCGCCGCCGTCGCGGCAAGCCCGCCAGACCCGGCGCGCGACGATGTCGCGCGGGGCCAGGTCGGCCAGCGGATGCACGCCGTCCATCAGCGAACCACCAGCCTCATCCAGCAGGCGGGCGCCGGCGCCGCGCAATGCCTCGGTCACCAGCGGCAGGCAGTGCACGCCCGGCAGGGCCAGCGCGGTGGGATGGAACTGCACGAACTCCAGGTCGCGCGCGTCCGCGCCGGCGGCCAGCGCCAGCGCCAGCCCTCCGCCGTCGGCATCGGCCGGGTTGCTGGTCTGCGCGAACATGCCGCCGATGCCGCCGGTGGCCAGCACCACCGCGCGTCCGTGCAGCGCCTCGTGGTTGCCGCCTGCATCGGTCGCGCGCACGCCGCAGACGCGACCGTCGCGCAGCACCAGGCCATCGACGTCCACGCCCGCGTGCCGTTCGATATGCGGTGCGACGCGCGCGGCCGCCACCAGCGCCTCCATCAGCTTCGCCCCGGTGGCGTCGCCGCCGGCGTGGACGATGCGCGGACGGTCGTGGCCGCCTTCGCGGCCGAGCTGCAGGCGGCCGTCGCCGTCGCGATCGAAGGCCACGCCCTGCCGCTGCAGCCATTCGACCGCTTCGACCGCACCGCGGGTCAGCGCCTCGACCGCCGTGCAGTCGTTGTGGTGGCTGCCGGCCACGCAGGTATCGCGCGCGTGCGCCTCGGGCGTGTCGCCCACCGCCATCGGCGCGGCGATGCCGCCCTGCGCCAGCGTGCTGGCCGCCGTTTCGCCGCCGCGCCCGCGGTCGAGCAACAGCACCGGCGCCGGCGCGGCGGCCAGCGCCGTGGCCAGCCCGGCGACGCCGCCGCCGACGATGACGACGCGGGCGGGCGTGCTCACACCCGGTCGCGCCGGCCCACCGCGAGCATGCGCTGCAGCGCGCGGCGCGCGGCGGCGGCCGTCTCGGCCGGCACCGTCACCTCGTGGCGCAGGTCGCGCAGGCAGGCGTGGATGTTCGGCAGGGTGATCCGCTTCATGTGCGGGCACAGGTTGCAGGGCTTGATGAACTCCACCTGCGGGAAGCGGTTGCGCAGGTTGTCGGCCATCGAGCACTCGGTGATCATCGCCACCCGCGACGGCTTCTCCTTTTCCAGCCATGCGCCCATCGCGCTGGTGGAGCCGACGAAATCGGCCTCGGCCAGCACTTCCGGCGGACATTCCGGATGCGCCACGATCTTCGCGTCGAAGCGCTCGCGTGTATGCCGCGCTTGCATCGCGGTGAACTTCTCGTGGACCTCGCACTGGCCATTCCACAGCACCAGCTCGATGCCGGTCTGCTGCGCCACCCACGCGCCGAGGTAGCGGTCGGGCAGGAAGATCGCCTTGTCCGCGCCGAACTCGGCGGCGATCGCCTCCACCACCTGCGCGGCGTTGGCGGAGGTGCAGCAGGCGTCGGACTCGGCCTTCACCGCCGCGCTGGTGTTGACGTAGCTGACCACCGGCACGCCCGGATGCCGTGCGCGCAGCGCGCGCACGTCGGCGGCAGTGATCGAGGAGGCCAGCGAGCAGCCGGCTTCCAGGTCCGGGATCAGCACGGTCTTGCCGGGCGCGAGGATCTTGGCGCTCTCGGCCATGAAGTGGACCCCGCACAACACGATCAGCTCGCTGTCGCACTGGGCTGCGGCCTGCGCCAGCGCCAGCGAGTCGCCGGTGACGTCGGCCACGCCGTGGAAGATCTCCGGCGACTGGTAGCTGTGCGCCATGATCGTCGCGCCGCGCCGGCGCTTGAGTTCGAGGATGGCGTCGATCCACGGCAGGTGCAGCGGCACCTCCATGCACGGGATCAGCCGTTCGAGCTTCTCGACCAACGGCGCGTGGCGCGCTTCGAGTGCGGGATGCCAGGACGGTGCGGGGATTGCGTTCATGCGGCCTCTGGATCGGGAACATGCGCCGCCCCCGCGGCGGCACGTCGCGGGCGGCAACGGGTCGGGGGCGGTGCGCTCAGGTCTTGGCGTGGTAGGCGCCGCGCGCCGCGCGGGCGAAGCGGGCGCCGCGGTTGAGGGCAATGCGCAGGCCCAGCGGCACCTTTTCCCACGGCAGCCGGTCCAGCAGGTTGCGCGCGGTCAAGCCCAGCTCGATGTCGCCGGTCAGCACCAGCCGACGCTGGAAGAACAGGGTGTCGGCGTCCTCCAGCCGCCCGGCCAGCAGCAGCAGGTCGGTGGCGCTGCCGCGCACGGTGGCCTCGGCCGGCGCATCGACCACCGCCAGCCGCTGGCCCTGCAGCGCCACCACCCAGCGCAGGCCGAGGTCGCCGACCTCGATGCCCAACCGGCGTCCGGCCATGAAGTCGAGCGTGCCGTCCTGCATCGGCCCGGCCAGCACCTTCGCCATCGCCCGTTCCAGCAGGCGCTTCTGCATGGATGGCGGCAGCGCCCGCAGCAGCGGCGCAAGGCGGCGCGGCGGCGGCAACAGGCGCAGCAGGGATTCGCCGACCGGCGGCAGTGGCTGGGCTTGGGCATCCATGGTGGCCGGCATCATGCGTCGCATCGCACCGGCTTGGCCTTGATCCATGTCAGTCGCCAGTGCCTGCGCCCGGCAGGCCTCGCCGATGGCCAGCGAGAGCACCCCGCTGGCGACCTCGGGGGCCACGCCCACCCGCGTCGCGAGCGCGGCGGCGCGTTCGCGCACGTCTTGCTCGCGCCCGGGATCGCGCCCGCGCGCGCCGGCGTGCGCCTTGAGCCGTCCCGCCACTCGCGCCAGCCGCGCCCGCGCGGCCAGCAGCAGGATCAGGCCATCGTCGACCCCATCGATCGCCGTGCGGACCGACGCCAGGCCCGGAACGCGCGCGACCATCAGCCGGCAGGCCGCTGGATCGCGCAGGCACCGCCATCGAAAGGCGCGATGCGCCGGCACGGGGCAGGCGGGGCGTGCGGGCCCGGCGCCCGGCCAGGCAGCGGCACGGCGGGCGACTTCAATGGAATGCGGCGGGCCATGCGCTTCCCCGGCGGCGACGGCGACGATCATTCCCCGCCGCGCGGCGCGGCGCGATGACGCAGGTCAAGCCGGGGGCGCGGGGGCGCCGGCGAGCTGCAACTCGACCTCGGCGTAGATCGCGAACGAGAACCTCACCGGCGCGACCGCGCTGCGCCCAGGCGCCAACCCGAGTTCCTCCACGCTGCGGTGCTGATGATCGCGGCCAGGCGATCGCCGTCGTCTAGACCGGGGCGACCTCGCTGTTCACCGCACCGCGTGGATTGCCGCCACGCCCCGCCCACCTGGCATTGCCGCAAAGCGGTCAGCGCCTGGTGGAAGGACAGCTCCCGCGGCCCATGCCGGTCAGCCGCGCGCCAGCGACACCAGCGCGCCGTCGCGGTCCACCGCGAGGAAGTTGCCGATCCGCCCGCCCTTGATCTGCTCCACCATCATCTGCAGCGGCTGCACCGCCTCGTCGCTGTTGGGGGCGTGGCCGCCACGGCCATCCATCGCCGCCACGAACAGGATCCGCCAGTCCGGGAGCGCCGCGCGCGATTCCTCGCGCAGCGCCGCGAACGAGGCGATCTCTTCCGGCAACTTGTCCACGCACACCGCCGGCGCCAGCGCGCCGCCCTCGCCGCGCTCGAACGCCGCGCGTTCCGCCGCGGTGGCGTCGGGCGGGCATTCGGCGCGGGCGAACACCAGCAGCAGGCGTTGCGGCTGCGGTTGCCGCGCGGCGGCGGCGAGCAGGTCGTCGAAATGGTCCATGCGCATGCGCTCCCGTGGGGGCCGCAGTCTACGGCCTGCGCATCCCGCGGTTCTTGACCTGAGTCAGTGCGGCCGTCCGCGCACGCACGGACACTGCGCCTCCATTCGCCACACTCCGGATCCGTCCATGAGCACGCCGCACGCCGACTCCACGCAGGACGCCGCCCTGCAGACCTTGCGCGGACTGCTGGCCCGCCTCGACCCCGACAGCGAACTGCTGGTGGATCCCGACGGCGGCGAGTGGCTGGTGCGCGGCGACATCGATCCCGCGCAACTGGACGCGGCGATCCGCGAAGCGGGGCTGAGCATGCGCGTGGTCGCGCCCGAGGGTGGCGACTGCTGCGGCAGTTGCGGCTGCGGCTGATGCCGGCCCGCGCTACCGCCGCCATGAACCCCGCATCGCCCAGCCCCATCGACCGCCTGGTCCGCTGCCTCGAATTCGGCGGCGGGCGCTACGCGCTGTACCCGCCGCCGCGCACGTTCGCCGACTTCACCGATGCGCAGTTCACCGCGGCGATCTGCGCCAGCAACGGCGACCCGATCCCGCCGCAGCTGGCGCTGCATTTCGACGTGCCCGCGGCCTATCGCAGCGGCTTCTGCGGCGCGGATGCGCCGCTGGGCCAGCGCGATCGCGCGCGCGCGCACGCCTACCGCGACCGCCTGGTGCGCGAAGTCGGCCTGGTCGGCGACCTGTTCGACCGCGACCGCGACGTGGTCGGCGTCAGCCTCGCCCCGGGCATGACCCGCTGGATGTCGCCGGCGCAGGTCGCCGAATTGCTGGAGAGCCTGGGCCGGCATTTCCACGTGCATCGCCACGGCGTCGACCTGGCGATGACCCTCGACCTCGACGACCCGACCGCCCCGCCGCTGCGCGCATGGGCCGAACTCGGCTTCAACCGGGTCAGCATCAGCCTGTCCGCCATCGCCGGCAGCGAACGGCCGGCGGCCGAAGTGGCACGGCACGTGGAACGCGCGCGCAACGCCGGCTTCGCCAACCTGCGCGTCGAGGTGCCGTACGGCTTGCCCGGCCAGTCCGCGGAGGCGTTCGAAGCGTTGCTGGCGGCGGTGCTCGCGGCGGAACCGGAACGGGTCGGCTTGCGCCACTGCCCGGCGCCGGAACACGACGAGCAGGTGGCGGAATCGCCGGCGCGGCTGCAGGCGCATGCGCGCATGCTGATCGCCGGCGCCGATGCGCTGGAAGCCGCCGGCTACCTGCACGTCGGCGTCGACCTGTTCGCGCGGCCGAACGATCCGCTGGTCGTCGCCCAGCGCCACCAGCGCCTGCACCGCGACGCGCTCGGCTTCGGCGCGCACGGCGCCACCCACCTGGTCGGCTTCGGCGTGGGCGCGATCAGCCAGCTCGGCGGTTGCCATGCGCAGAACCCGCTCGACCTGGCGACCTGGGAAGCGCGCATCGACCAGGGCAAGCGCGCGGTGCAGCGCGGCATCGACCTGTGCCCGGACGACGACGTACGCGCCGAATTGCTACAACGCATCCTGTGCTACGGCCGGATCGACACCCGGCAACTGGAGCATCACCACCACATCCGCTTCCGCGAGTATTTCGCCGACGACCTGCTGCGGCTGGCGCCGCTGTTCGAGGCCGGCAGCCTGCGCTGGGATGCCGACGCGATCGTGCTGGATCGCTGCGCCCGGCTGGCGTCGCGCTCGATCGCCTCGCAGTTCGATCCCCGTTCCGCCGCCTCCGATTGCCCCGGCTGAGCCCCGATGCGGCCCCTCGAACCCATCGGACCAGGCGGGCCCAGCCCGAACGCGGCCTCGTCCGACGATGGCGACGACTACACGTTCTGCACCACCTGCGCGTTCTCGCACGCCTGCCTGTCCGAGGGCTACGCGAAGCAGGACCTCGCCGCCCTGCACGTGCTGGTCGAGCACATCGGGCCGTTTCCTCCCGGGCGGCCGATCTTCAAGAAAGGCGATGCCTTCAATGCGATCGCCGCGGTGCGCGCCGGCACGGTCAAGACCTTCATCCTCGACGATGCCGGCAACGAACAGGTGCTGGGCTTCCACCTGCCGGGCGAAGTGATCGGGCTGGATGCGATCCACAGCTCGCGCTTTCCCTGCAGCGCGGTGGCGCTGGACACGGTCACCCTGTGCCGGCTGTCCTTCCCCAAGCTGTCGCTGCTGGCCGCACGCATGCCGGGCCTGCAGCAGCAGCTGTTCCGCCTGCTCAGCCAGGACATCGGCAAGTCCAACCTGCTGGCGGGCGACTCCAGTTCCGAACAGCGCCTCGCCGCGTTTCTGCTGCTGCTGTCGGCGCGCTACGCCGCGCGCGGGTTTTCGCCGTCGCGGTTCCTGCTGACCATGAGCCGCACCGACATCGCCAACCACCTGCGGCTGGCGCCGGAGACGGTGAGCCGCATCATCCGCCGCTTCAGCAGCGAAGGCCTGATCGACATCCGCCAGCGCGACGTGCAATTGCTCGATCGCGAACGCCTGGCCGCGATGGCGCGGCCGATCCTGCGCGACTGAAAGGACCCGCATGCCCGCCCACACCACCGAACCCGGACCGCAGCCCGGCGACGCCGCGGCCCGCGACCGCCTGCTCGATGCCTGCTTCCTCGGCCCGTACGGCGAGAACGACGCCCTGCTGGAACGGCTGGTCGTCGAGTTCCTGCGCGACCACGTCTACTGGCGGCGCAACTTCCATCCGGAGGATCCGCCGGCGATCGCCACCGACGCCGCGTTCGCGCCGGACTACCGCGCGTTCGAGGCGCGCATGCGCCGCGAGCTGCACCAGCTGTCGGCGGCGCTGAAGAAATCGGTGCCGTTCCACAGCCCGCGCTACATCGGGCACATGGCCTCCGACCTGCTGCTGCCCGGGCTGGTCGCGCAGATCCTGACCCTGCCGTACAACCCCAACAACGTCAGCGAGGACGCCGCGCCGGTCACGGTGGACCTGGAAGTCGAGGCCGGCCTGCAGCTGGCGCGCATGGTCGGCTATCCGCACGATCCCGAGCGCGATCCCTGCGCGTTCGGCCACCTCACCTCGGGCGGCACCCTGGCCAATTACCAGGCGCTGCGCCTGGCGCTGGCGCTGAAGGCGTTCCCGGTGGCGCTGCGCGCCGCGCAGGTACCCGGCATCGCGCTTCCCGAAGACGACTGGCAGGCCTTCAACCTGGGCCCGGCCGGCGCCACCGCGCTGGTGGTGCGCTGGAAGGCGTGGCTGGCCGCGCAGACCCCGCGCGAGCATCGCGCGTGGAAGGCCAGGGTCGAGGGCGAACGCATCGAACGCCGCGGCCTGGTCGATTTCTTCGCCGCCCATCCGCAACTGAAGGTGCCGTGGGTGCTGGCGCCGGTGACCGCGCACTATTCGTGGTCGAAGGGCATGAAGCTGCTGGGCCTGGGCCGCGACCAGCTCAGGCTGATGCCGGAGCGCGAGATGCGGATGGACGCGGACGCGCTGGGCAGCACGCTGGCGGCATGCGAACGCGCGCGCCAGCCGCTGCTGATGGCGGTCGGCGTGTTCGGCACCACCGAATTCGGCACCGTCGACCCGATCGACGCCCTGGTCGATGCGCGCGATGCCGCGCAGGCGCGCGGGCTGGGCTTCAGCGTGCACGTGGACGCGGCCTGGGGCGGCTACCTGTCCACCCTGTTCCGCAACCCGGACGGCAGCCTGCGCCCGCGCGCGGAAGTGGCGCAGGGCTTCCGCCAGTTCCCGCAGCCGCACGTGCATGCGGCGGCGGCGGCGCTGGCGCGCACCGACTCCATCACCATCGACCCGCACAAGCTGGGTTACCTGCCCTACGGCGCCGGCGCCTTCCTGTGCCGCGACCACCGCGCGATGGCGCTGCTGGCGGAATCCGCCGACTACGTGTTCCACGACCAAGCGCCGCGCGGCTACCGCGCGCGCTACCGCAACCTGGGCCAGTTCATCCCGGAAGGCTCCAAGCCCGGCGCCAACGCCGCCGCGGTGTACGTCACCCACAAGGTGCTGCCGCTGGACCACGCCAATTTCGGCCGCCTGCCGGCGCAGACCGTGCTCTCCGCCGAAGCCTTCCACGCCGCCGCGCAGGCCTTCGCCGAACGCATCCGCGCGCAGGCGCGCGCCTGCGTGCCGTTCCCGCCGGACAGCAACCTGGTGTGCATCGCGCTGAACCCCGCCGGCAACCGCGACATCGCCACCGCCAATGCGTTCGCGCGACGGCTGCACGACCGGCTGCGGGTCGATCCCGGCCTGCCGCTGCAGGACCGCAGCTTCTTCGGCTCGGTGACCACCCTGCGCCCGCAGGCGTTGGGCCCGGCCGGGATGCAACGCATCCTGGATGCGCTGGGGCTGGCGCCGGCAAGCGACGGCGAAGGCGAGGACCACCTGGTGATCCTGCGCCATACCCTGATGAACCCGTACCTGATCGACCGCGAGAACGGGATCAGCTACATCGACCTGTATTTCGATTTCCTCGCCGGCTGCGTGCGCGCGCTCGCCGAGGCCGATGGCTGAGGCGTAGCGGGCCGACGCAGCCGGGCGACGCGGATCGTCCGACTGCGGCGCAACGGGCGATGCGCGACAATGGGCGACCCCACCGATTGCCCATGCGCGATGAACACCCCCGCTTCGAACACCCTCGCTTCGAATACCCCGTTCCGCAAGCCGCTAGCCGGTACCGAACTCGACTGGTTCGATGCGCCCGCGGCGGTCGAGGCACTGCAGCCCGGCGCCTGGGCCGGCCTGCCCTACACCGCCCGCGTCCACGCCGAAAACATCGTGCGCAAGGCCGACCCGGCGATGCGCGATGCCTACCTGAGCCAATTGATCGAACGCCGCCGCGACCTCGACTTCCCGTGGTTCCCGGCGCGCGTGGTCTGCCACGACATCCTCGGCCAGACCGCGCTGGTCGACCTGGCCGGCCTGCGCGACGCGATCGCCGAGCAGGGCGGCGATCCCGCCGCGGTGAATCCGGTGGTGCCGGTGCAGCTGATCGTCGACCACTCGCTGGCGGTGGAATGCGGCGGCTACGACCCCGATGCGTTCGCCAAGAACCGCGCGATCGAGGACCGCCGCAACGAGGACCGCTTCCACTTCATCGAGTGGACCAAGCGCGCGTTCGACAACGTCGACGTGATCCCCGCGGGCAACGGGATCATGCACCAGATCAACCTGGAGAAGATGTCGCCGGTGATCGGCATCGAGCGCGGCGTCGCCTATCCCGACACCTGCGTCGGCACCGATTCGCATACGCCGCACGTGGATGCGCTCGGCGTGATCGCGGTCGGCGTCGGCGGGCTGGAAGCGGAGAACGTGATGCTCGGCCGCGCCTCGTGGATGCGGTTGCCGGAGATCGTCGGCGTCGAACTCAGCGGCAAGCCGCAGCCCGGCATCACCGCCACCGACATCGTGCTGGCGCTGACCGAATTCCTGCGCAAGTCGAAGGTGGTCGGCGCCTACCTCGAATTCCATGGCGAAGGTGCGGCCGCGCTCACGCTGGGCGACCGCGCGACGATCAGCAACATGGCGCCGGAATACGGCGCGACCGCGGCGCTGTTCTTCATCGACCAGCAGACCCTGGATTACCTGCGCCTGACCGGCCGCAGCGACGAACAAGTCGCCTTGGTCGAGACCTACGCGAAGACCGCCGGCCTGTGGGCCGATGCGCTGGCGACCGCGCAGTACGAACGCACGCTGCAGTTCGACCTGTCGAGCGTGGTGCGCACGATGGCCGGCCCGTCCAACCCGCATGCACGCGTCGCCACCACCGACCTCGCCGCCAAGGGCATCGCCGACGAAGCCAAGCTCGCCGCCGGCAAGGCCGAGGAAGCAGCCGGGCTGATGCCGGATGGCGCGGTGATCATCGCCGCGATCACCAGCTGCACGAATACATCGAACCCGCGCAACGTGATCGCCGCCGCGCTGCTCGCGCGCAATGCGAATGCGAAGGGCCTGACCCGCAAGCCGTGGGTGAAATCCTCGCTGGCGCCGGGCTCGAAGGCGGTGCAACTCTATCTGGAGGAAGCGAACCTGCTGCCGGAACTGGAGCAGCTCGGCTTCGGCATCGTCGCGTTTGCCTGCACCACCTGCAACGGCATGAGCGGCGCGCTGGATCCGGCGATCCAGCAGGAAATCATCGACCGCGACCTGTACGCGACCGCGGTGTTGTCGGGCAACCGCAACTTCGATGGGCGCATCCATCCGTATGCGAAGCAGGCCTTCCTCGCCTCGCCGCCGCTGGTGGTCGCCTACGCCATCGCCGGCACCGTGCGCTTCGACATCGAGAAGGACGCGCTGGGCTTTGATGCCGAGGGCAAGCCGGTCACGCTGAAGGACATCTGGCCGACAGATGCCGAGATCGATGCGATCGTGAAGTCCGCGGTGAAGCCGGAACAGTTCCGCCGCGTGTACGACCCGATGTTCGCGGTGCGCGTCGAACATGGCGAGCGTGCGAAACCGCTGTACGACTGGCGCCCGCAAAGCACCTACATCCGCCGCCCGCCGTACTGGGAAGGCGCGCTGGCCGGCGAACGCACCCTGCGCGGGATGCGCCCGCTGGCGGTGCTGCCGGACAACATCACCACCGACCACCTGTCGCCGAGCAACGCGATCCTGCTCGACAGCGCCGCTGGCGAATACCTGGCGAAGATGGGCCTGCCGGAAGAGGACTTCAATTCCTACGCCACCCACCGCGGCGACCACCTCACCGCGCAACGCGCGACCTTCGCCAACCCGAAACTGGTCAACGAGATGGCGGTGGTCGACGGCGCGGTCAAGCAAGGCTCGCTGGCGCGCATCGAACCGGACGGCAAGGTGACGCGCATGTGGGAGGCGATCGAAACCTACATGGATCGCAAGCAGCCGCTGATCATCATCGCCGGCGCGGATTACGGCCAGGGCAGTTCGCGCGACTGGGCGGCCAAGGGCGTGCGCCTGGCCGGCGTGGAGGCCATCGTCGCCGAGGGCTTCGAGCGGATCCACAGAACCAACCTGATCGGCATGGGCGTGCTGCCGCTGGAATTCCAGCCGGGCACGACGCGCAAGACGCTGGGCATCGACGGCACCGAGACCTTCGATGTGGTCGGCGCACGCACGCCGCGGGCGACGCTGACGCTTGTCATCCATCGCAAGGACGGCACGACCGTCGAGGTGCCGGTGACCTGCCGCCTCGACACCGCCGAGGAAGTCGAGGTGTACGAGGCCGGCGGCGTGCTGCAGCGCTTCGCGCAGGATTTCCTGGCGGCGAACAAGGCGGCGTGAGCGAGACCCGGCTCTTCTTCGCCGCGATGCCGCCTCCGGATGTCGTGGCGGCCATTCGCGAGGTCGTGCACACGCATGGCCTCGAACAATGGCTGGGCCGGAGGCTGTTCGCCCCCGAAAACTGGCATCAGTCGCTCTCGGAGCGCAAGCGCGACGCCACCCGCGCCGACATGGCGCTGCTGCGCGCGGTCGGTGAACGCATCCGCGCGCACGCCTTCACCCTGCAGTACAACCGGATCGACAGCAGCCTGACGCCGGCCGGCAAGCACTACCTCAGCTTGCGCGCCAAGGGCAAACCGAAGGCATTCGAGGCCATCAACCAAGCCCTGCAACGCGAACTGCTCGCCGCCGATTATCCGGACATGGCCACCGGCGTGACCGCACACACCACCCTGAGCTACGACGCGCCATCGCTGATCGACAAGATCGACATCGCCCCTTCCATCGACTGGACAATCAACGAACTGTTGTTGGTGCTTGGCAACGGCAACCCGTACCACTACGACATCATCGATCGTTGGCCGCTGCTGCCCGAGCGCGATCCGATCGTCACCCAAACCAGCCTGTTCTGACGCCTCTTCCCAGGAACGCCCATGAGCCACCTGCCCCAACTCCGCATCCCCGCCACCTACATGCGCGGCGGCACCAGCAAGGGCGTGTTCTTCCGCCTGCAGGACCTGCCCGAGTTCGCGCAACAGCCCGGCAGGGCGCGCGACGCGCTGCTGGTGCGGGTGATCGGCTCGCCGGATCCGTACGGCAAGCACACCGACGGCATGGGCGGCGCGACCTCCAGCACCAGCAAGGTGGTGATCATCGCCAAGTCCTCGGTGCCGGAGCACGACGTGGACTACCTGTACGGCCAGGTGCCGATCGACGGCGACTTCATCGACTGGAGCGGCAACTGCGGCAACCTGTCGTCGGCGGTCGGGCCGTTCGCGATCGCCAACGGCTTCATCGATCCCGCACGCGTGCCGCGCGACGGCAGCTGCACGGTACGGATCTGGCAGGCCAACATCGGCAAGACCATCGTCGCGCACGTGCCGATGAGCAATGGCGAGGTGCAGGAAACCGGCGACTTCGAACTCGATGGGGTGACTTTCCCCGCCGCCGAGATCGCGCTGGAATTCCTCGATCCCGCCGACGAAGGCGAGGACGGCGGCGCGATGTTCCCGACCGGCAACCTGATCGACGAACTCGAGGTGCCCGGCATCGGCACGTTCAAGGCCACGCTGATCAATGCCGGCGTGCCGACGATCTTCGTCGAGGCCGCGGCGCTGGGCTACGACGGCACCGAACTGCAGCCGGCGATCAACGAGGACAAGGCCGCGCTGGCGAAACTGGAAGCGATCCGCGCGGCCGGCGCGGTGCGCATGGGGTTGGTCGATGATGCGTCGAAAGCCGCGGCGCGGCCTCTGACGCCGAAGGTCGCCTTCGTCGCGCCGGCGAAGGATTACGTTGCGTCGAGCGGCAAGCATGTCGCGGGCAACGACATCGACCTGCTGGCGCGCGCGATTTCGATGGGCAAGCTGCACCACGCGATGATGGGCACGGCTTCGGTCGCCATCGCCAGTGCGGCCGCGGTGCCGGGCACGCTGGTCAACGCGGCCGCTGGTGGCGGTACCCGCGACGTGGTGCGCTTCGGCCATCCGTCCGGCACGCTGCGCGTCGGCGCCGAGGTGAAGCAGGCCGACGGCCAGTGGGTCGCGACCAAGGCCGTGATGAGCCGCAGCGCGCGCGTGCTGATGGAAGGCGCCGTGCGGGTGCCGCAGGAACAGATCGCGTCCGGCTAGTCGAGCACGGGTTCCCAGATCATGTGCACGTCGGCGCGCGCGTAATGCGATCCCGCGCGCGGCGCGGGATGATGGCGGAAGCCCGCGCGCTCATACAGCCGGAGTGCCGGCGCCAGCTTGCTGCTCGATTCCAGGAACAGCTCGCGCGCATCGAGCGTGCGATACAGGTCGAGCGCGGCGTCCATCAGCAGCCGGCCGATGCCGAGTCCGCGCACTTCGGGCGCCACCGCCATCTTGGTGAGCTCGTACACGCCGTCGCCTTCGTGCTTCAGCGCGACGGTGCCAAGCGCGCGATCCGCGCCGTCGACGGCGAACAACACATGCCCGCCGTTGGCGAGGATGTGGTGCTCGGGGTTGCCCAGCACCTCGCGATCGTAGGCTTCGACTTCGAACCAGCGCTCCAGCCATTCGATGTTGAGCGCGGCGAAGTCCGCGCGCCAGCGCGGCTCGAAGCCGACCACGCGGACCGTATCGCCGCTCATGCGTCGGTGAGGTGCGCCACCGCCGCGGTGGCGGCATCGCGGTCGTTGTCGTCGAACGGGGTGATGTGGAAGAACGACACGCTGCCGGCATCCAGGCAACGGCCGTTGACGCTGAAGCCGTCCGGGTGGCTGCGCGGCACGTAGAAGCTCTTGATCCCGCAGTGGCGGCAGAACAGGTGCTTCGCCATGCCGGTGTTGAACGTGTATTCGGCCAGGTCGTCGGCGCCGGACAGCAGGCGGAAACGCGAGGCCGGCACGATCAGGTGCAGGAAGCCGGTCATCGTGCAGATCGAGCAGTTGCACTCCAGCACTTCCGGCGCCGCCGGCGCGTCGACCTCGAAACGCACGCGGCGGCAATGGCAGCCGCCGCGATGGGTGATGTTCGGCGAAAGCGCGGGTTCGGTCATCCGCGCATTCTAGTCGCCCGCCCGGCGGGTCAATGCCTGCCCTTGCCGTCCTTGCCCGATGCGGCGTCGGAACCCGTGCCGCGCTTCGGGCCCTGCTCCGGCTTGCCGTGGTTCGGATACGCCCGCTGCAGCTCCGCATCGAGGCCGATCGGCCGCGCCCAGCGATCGTAGGTCGGCACGAAGCCGTTCTTGAGGCGCTGGAATTCGGCCGAACCCGGCTTGATGCCGAGGCGCCTGGCCACCGCGCCCCAGCCCTGCCCGTGGTTCACCGCCCAGTCGTCGACCACCTGGCGGCACGGGCGGCCGATGACCTGGGCGATGCTGCAGGCGTAGTACACGTCGCCCGGCGCCCAGTGCCGGTTGACCAGCAGTTCGGCCACGAGGTCGCGCGGCGCGGCGTGGTAGCGCGCCATCTCGTCGATGAAGGGATCGCGATAGCGCGCGCCGTAGCGGTTGATGTCCGCCAGGCTGGCATCGATCCAGGCGTCGCCGCTGCGCGGGTTCCAGTCGAGGCCGGCCTCCTGCGCGGAGGCGCTGCCGACGCTTGCGGCCAAGACGGCGCAAAGCGCGAGCGATTGCAGCAAACCAGGTCGCATCCTGTCCTCCCGTGGCGGCATGCCCACGGCATGATGGCTGCGTTGCCGCAGGGACGCCACTCAGCGGCCGGCGTCGAACGCGACCGGCACCAGCACGTCGTCGGCGGCGGCCGGCAGGGCCTGGCCGTGCGCATCGCGCGCCTGCAAGGCGCCGTCGGCCAGGCGCGCATACACGCGCTCGCCGCCGTCGCGCGAATGCAAGCGCAGCAGGTCGCCTTCGGCGAGCCATTCGCCCTCGTCGTCGTAGCGCCGATCGTGGTCCTCGCCGCGGTAATCCTCGACCAGCCGGTACGGCTGTTTCCCGGCTCGCCGCTCCAAGCGCAACCAGGCCTCGATGCCGTTGCAATCCGCGCAGGGGCGCTCGCCGCGGAACTCCATCGCGCTGCCCGGTGCGGGAGCAGCCGCACCCGAACCGCCGGTCGGCGCGGCGGGCCCGCAGCCGGCCAGCAAGCCGGTCGCCGACAGCAGGAGCAGGGGAATCCGCAGCATGCGCCGATTGTGGCGCAATCCTGCAGGCGCAGGCGAACGAACGGCGCCGCCCGGCGCCGTTCGTCGCATTCCATCGGCGATCCCGCGAGGGATCAATCGTCGCGATCGCGCCAGCGGCGGCCATCCCGGTAGCCATGCCCGCGGCGGTCGTCGTAGCCGTACCGTCCATCGCGGTCGTAGCGGGCGTCGTAGTACTCGAGCCTGCACTTGCCGTGCTTGTCGCACTTCATGCTGCGCTGGCCGGTGACCGGATAGCCGCGGTTGCGGTTGTAGCCGTAGGCATTGCCATGCGGCGGACGGCCGCGATCGTAATAGGCCTCGCGGGGGACGTAGCGGTAATAGACCGGGCGCCCGTAGCGGTCGCGCTGCATCACCAGGCGGTCGTCGTAGCCGTAGTCGCCGTAGCGGTAGTACGGAATATTGCCGCGCATCACCACGTCGGCCACGTTCACCAGCACGCGCACCCAATCGTCGGACTGGGCCTGCGCCGGCGTCGGCGCGGCGAATGCGGCGGCGCCGAGACTGGCGGCCAGCACGGCAGGGGCGAGATAACGGGTCAGGCTCATGGCATTCTCCTCGACATCCGCGCCATCGCGGATCCGGATACGACCTTGCGCCGCAGCGCATGAACGCTTTGCCAATTCCGCCGCTGCGCGCCGCCGCCGCGCATCGAACGTTCAGCTGCGCGCAAGCGCGCTCAACTCCTGCATCGCCGACGGCAGCTGGCCGATCGCCGCGATGCTGCGCATGCGCTCGCCGCCATGCCGCAGCTGCGCATCGGTTTCGTGCGCCCAGGTCGTGTGGTAGGGCACGTGCACGCCCCAGCCGCCGAGCTCGAGCACCGGCGCGATGTCCGAACGCAGCGAATTGCCGACCATCGCGAATTGCGCGGCGGCGACGCCGAACTCCGCGAACAGCCGCGCATAGGTATGCGCGTCCTTCTCGCTGACGATCTCGATGCGGCGGAACAGGTCGGACAGGCCGCTGTCGCGGACCTTGGCTTCCTGGTGGAACAGGTCGCCCTTGGTGATCAGCACCACCGGCCACTCCGCGGCGATGCTCTGCACCGCCTCGCGCACGCCGGGCAGCAGTTCGACCGGATGCCGCAACAGGCCCTTGCCGAGCTCGACGATGCGATGCACGTCGGCCGCGCTGATCCGCGCATCGGTGATCTCGACCGCCGCCTCGACCATCGACAGCACCATGCCCTTCACGCCGTAGCCGAACAGCGCGAGGTTGCGCTTCTCCACCGCGTACAGGCGTTCGCCGGCATCGGCCAGGTCCACGTAGGCGCCGACGATGCGCTCGAACTCGGCCTGCGCCTGGTCGAAATAATCCTGGCTGCGCCACAGGGTGTCGTCGGCATCGAAGCCGACCAGGGCGATGCCGCCACGGGTGTTGTCCATGCGCGCAGTCTACGTGGAGCGCGTGCCGCCGGACATACGAAGGGCGGCTCGCGCCGCCCCTCGTGCCACAACCTCGTTGTTGTTCTTGCCGCCGGTCAGCCGCCGGCCTTCGCCTTGCCCTTGGCCTTGCCGTTCGCCGCCAGCCAGGTCTTGTATTCGTCCTGGGTGAGTTCGCCGTTGGCATCGGCATCGGCCTTGGCGAACACCTTGGACAGGCTGTCCATCGGTGCCGCTTCGGTCGCGCTCAGGCTGCCGTTGCCGTTGGCATCCAGCTCCGACCAGCTCTTCTTGGCCGGTGCCGCCTGCGCGCCGGCAGCCGTCGTGGCGTCCGGCTTCACCGGCGGGACGGCCGGCGTGGCCGGTGCCGCCGGCGGCACCGCTTGCGCATCGACGCCGCCCTGCGATTGCACGGTGGCGGCCGGGGTCTCGACATGCGCGGCGGCGCCGGCAGCCACGCCGGCGCCCGCGCTCTGGGCAAAGGCCAGCGGCGTCGCCAGGCACGCGGCCATGGCGATCGACATCGGCAGGAGTTTCTTCGAATCCATCATGCTGGCACCTCGTCGTTTTCGTTCTGCGGGGGATCAGAATCGCGTTGCGTGCCGCGCCGCTGACAGGACCGGAGCGGCACGCAACTGGCACCTTACGGATGCGATCTGAATCGGTGCCGCCGCCCAATCTGAATGTCGACGCGCGCTTAACAACAAGCATCGCCGCGCGCGCTATTCGCGCGACGCATTCATGCGGATGCGCAGGGATCGCGCGCTTACTGCGCCGGCCGCAGCGGCGGATCGAGCGGCTTCAGGCCCATCGCGCTGCGATAGCGTTCGTGCAGCGCGTGCACTTTCTCGACGTAGGCCAGCGTCTCCGCGTACGGCGGCACGCCGCGGAATTTCGCCACCGCGCCGATGCCGGCGTTGTACGCGGCGGCGGCCAGGTTGAAGTCGCCCTTGTAGCGGCGCAGCAAGGCGCGCAGGAACTTCGCCCCGGCGTCGATCGATTGCTTCGACGCGAACGGATCGACCACGCCGTATTCCTTCTGCACGTCCGGCATCAGCTGCATCAGCCCCTGCGCGCCCTTCGGCGACACCGCCCGCGCGTCGAAGCCGCTTTCCGCATGCGCGATCGCGCGCAGGAAGGCGTCGTCCACCTTGTGCGCCTTCGCCGCCGCGCGGAATTCCCTGGCGTGCGCATCCAGCTTCGGCGGGCCGAGCCTGCCCAGGCCCGGGTGCGCGGGCGAGGCCTTCGGCGTCTCCACAGTGAACTTGAGGTATTGCACCGCGCCCGGCATGCGCCGCGTCGTGTAGACCATGCGGCCGTCGGGCGCACGCCATTCGTAGAGGGTGCCGCTGAACACGCCGAGCTCGCCCCACAGGTTGGGCAACATCGCGGCGTTGTCGTCGATGGCCTTGGCCTCGCACTTGCTGCCGGGTTCCGGCGCGGTGGACAGGCTGACCGTGCCTGCGCGCACGCAGCGATAGACGGTGCGCGCCGGCGCGTCGACGCTGCAGGCGAATGCGACGATCGCAACCACGCTGGCCGCGAGGCGGGGCATGGCGCTACTTCACCCCGTAGCCGGCATAGCGCTCGGCGACCTTCGGATCGAGCGCCAGCCCCTTGGCGATGTCCGCCTCGGCGCCCGCGGCATCCCCCAGCGCGCGCTTGGCCAGGCCGCGCACGTACCAGGAGGAGGCAACGGCCGGCTGCGCGGCCAATGCCGCGTCGTAGTCGTGCACGGATTCGGCGAAACGCCCGGCGCGGAAATTCACGTATCCGCGCGAGTTGTAGCTGTTCGATGATCCCGCATCCAGTTCCAGCGCGCGATCGCAGTCGGCTTTCGCGCCCGCCAGATCGCCGGCCATGGCGCGCACCCAGCAGCGCACGTCGTGGCCACGCGCATCTTGCGGCGCCAGTGCGATCGCGCGGCCGAAGTCTTCCGCGGCGCGCGGGTAGTCCTTCAGCCCTTCATGCGCGGCGCCGAGCAGCAACTGGGCTTGCGCTGACTCCGGCGCCAGCGCGGCGGCCTTGCCGGCATCGGCCAACGCGGCCTGGTGGTCGCCGCCCGCACCATGCGCGCGCGCGCGGCCGATGTAGTAATCGTGCCGTTGCGGCTGCAAGGCGATCGCCTTGTCGAAATCGGCGACCGCTTCCGCGTGCTGCCGCATGCGGCTGCGATGGGCGGCGCGGCTGGCGTGCCAGCGCGCCCGCTCCTGCGGCGCCAGGCCGGCGTCCTCCAGCATGCGCGAACAGGCCGCGATCGCGGCTTGGTCGTCCGCCTGCTCGTCCGCGCAAAGCTGCGCGTCGCGCTCCATCGCCGTCATCTCCGGCTCGGTCTCCTGCGGGTTCTGTTCCAGCCACTCGTGGCCATGCCCGCGCTCCAGCAGCCGCATCCGGTTGCGCTCGTAGTTCGCGTGTTCCCCGAGCTTGCTGGTGCGCACGTTCTGGTACAGCTCAGGCAGGCCGGAGGCGCGCTCGAACAGCATGAAGCCCTTGTCCACGATCGATACCTGCGCCGGCAGCGCCTTGCGTTCCGCGTCGCCGATCTTGCGGCCGTACATCCGCTCGACCGTGTCCCAGACCGCTGCGGCGCCCTTGACCGGATCGATTTCCAGCGTCCATTCCAGCCAGACGTCCTCCGGCTGCTCCTCGTCCTCGTACAGGCCGAAGCTGAGCTTCGCCGGGAACGCCGCGCCGCCGGTGGGGTTTTCCAGCTGGGTCTCGATCTCGTAGGCCTGGTCGTTCTCCAGTTCCGCGCCGCTGAACGCGAGCACGTTCTGGATGTCCTTGGTCAGCAGGTTCTCCAGCATCCGCGGTTCGGCAAAGCGCTTGAGGAAGGCGTCGAGCATGTCCATCGACGCCTGCCTGGCCTTGGCCCGTTGCGCGGCGTCCATCGCCGCCGACTGCTTCTGCAGCTCGTCGTCGACCTGCTTCAGCAGGATCGGCCCCAGCGCGCCGAGCATCTGCTGGCCGATCCCGTCGACGTTGCGCAGGCGCGAATAATGGCCCTCGGCGTCCATCTCGACGAGCAGCGCGATCTTCTCCAGTTCGGCGGCGGCCTGCGCGAACGCGGCCTGGCGCGACTTGTCGCCTTCCAGCACCTCTTCCTTCGATTCGCTCCACGACCATTGCTGGAGGTAACCGTCCTTGCCCACCTCGAGCGTGGCGACGGTTCCCTTCGATGTCGCCACCGATTTCTCGCGCTTGCCCGGCGCGGTTTCCGTCTTCACCCGCTCGGCCGCGTAATGCAGCACCTCGCCCTGCTTCCACGGCAATGGCAGCTTGATCTTCTCCGCTTCGGGCTCGGCCGCGGGGGCGTGGCCGCACAGCAGGATGCAGACGGAGAACAACGCGCATCGAAGCGGACGCATGGCGGTACCAGACGGGAAACAGGCGCGCAGTGTGCCGGATCGATGTGCCGGTCGCATTCATCGCGATGAACCCGGCTTAGCAATGCGCTAACGGGATGTTGCCGGCCGCTTACGCCATGCCGCGTAGCTTCGTCCATGGCCTCCCCCCACGGCCACAGGAGAACGACGCAGATGGCAACCCAGCAACAGCAGGACAAATCGCGCAACAACGACAACATGCAGGCCAGGATCCCGGCGCAGGAACTCGATGCCCAGCAGCGCTACTGGCGCGAGCATTTCCAGAGCGAGCCGTACTACGCGCAAGGCAGGGACTTCGGCGCGTACGAACCGGCCTACCGGCTTGGCGTCGAAGCGCATGGCGAATACCCGGGCAAGCAGTTCCCGGAAATCGAGGACAAGTTGCGCATGCGCTACGAGGCCAACCAGAAGGCGCAGACCCAGCTGGACTGGGCGCAGGCGAAACAGGCGGTGCGCGCGGCCTGGGATCGCAGCGAGCGGGCGCTGCTCGGCGACGCCTCCAAACCCTCGCGCCACTGAAACGCGCCCGATCCGGCGATCCGCAACCAAGAAGGCGCCGCAAGGCGCCTTCTTGCCGGGCACGCCGGCATCACGTCCGCATCACCACCGCGGGACGACGCTGATCGCACACGCGAGGAGCCGCCCATGAAGACCCGGCACGTGTTCATCACCCCCGACCTCGACACCGCCCAGGCCGCCTTGGCCGCCGCGCGCGATGCCGGCGTGGACGACCACGACCTGCTGCTGGTCGCGCGCTCGGACATCGAGCTGGAATCGATCCCCGACGACCGCCATGAAGCGGATACCGACCTGATGCCCGCCGCCTTGCGCGGTGCCGGCTACGGCGGCGCGACCGGACTGCTGGCGGGACTGCTGGCGTTCGCGATTCCCCCGCTCGGGATCACCCTTGCCGGCGCTGCGGCGATCGGCGCGGTCGGCGCGATGGTCGGCTGCTGGGCCTCGGCACTGGTCGGCGCCTCGCTGCCGGATCCGATCCGCCGCAAGTTCGAAGGCGAGATCCAGGCCGGCAACATCCTGCTGGTGATCGATGGCGAATCGAAGCTGCTGGCGGTGGCCGAGCCGGCCATCGTCCATGCCGGCGCGCGGGTGTTGCCGTACCAGGCGGCGACCGCGCTGGCCTAGGCGCCCGCGCTCAACCCGGCAGCAGGAAACGCAGCCCGACCCCGGGTTCGGTGGCGATCCAGCGCGGCGCGGCCGCGTCGTCGCCGAGTTTCTGCCGCAGCTTGCCGACCAGGATGCGCAGGTAGTGGGTGTCCTGCTGGTGGGTCGGGCCCCACAGTTCGCGCAGCAGTTGCGGCTGGGTCACCACCCGCCCGGCATGCGCGACCAGCACCGCGAGCAGGGCGTATTCCTTGCGCGACAGCAGCACCGCCTCGCCGGCGAGCACGACCTCGCGACGCGCAAGGTCCACGCGCAGGCGGCCATCGTCGAACAGCGGCGAGGCGTCCGCGGGCGCCGTCTGCGAGCGCAGCAGGACCCGGATCCTCGCCATCAGCTCGGGCACGCCGAACGGCTTGGTCACGTAGTCGTTGGCGCCGGCATCCAGCGCCGCGACTTTTTCCGACTCGTGCGAACGCACGGTCAGCACCAGCACCGGCACCTGCGACCACCGGCGGATTTCGCGCAGGGCGTCGAGGCCATCGCGATCCGGCAGGCCCATGTCCAGCACCACCACGTCCGCGCCGCGCGTGGCCAATGCATCGATGCCCGCCTGCGCGGTGTCGGCAAGCGCGACCGCATAGCCCTGCGCGCGCAGGCTGATCTCCAGGAACCTGCGGATCTGCGGTTCGTCGTCGACCGCCAGCACGCGCGCGGGCGCGGACGACGGGCTTGGCGGCATCGCATCGTTCATGGCGGCGACGAAGGCTCGAGGAACGGCAGGCTGATGCGCAGGACGGTGCCGCGCCCATCGCCGCCGGGCAGCGCTTCGACCTCGCCGCCATGCGCGCCGATCATGCCGCGGCAGATCGCCAGGCCAAGGCCGGTGCCGTGGCGATTGCGGTCGCCGCGTTCGACGCTGTAGAACATGTCGAAGATCCGCGCGCGTTCGTCCTCGGGGATGCCGGGGCCGCGGTCGACGACGTCGATGCGCAGGCGCTCGTCGACCCGGCGCGCGTCGATCGCGACCGCCTCGCCCGCGGGCGAGAACTTCGCCGCGTTCTCGATCACGTTGAACAGCGCCTGTTCGACCAAAGCCGGATGCACCCAGATCGGGCCGAGTTGCGGATCCACCGACACCGCGAAGCGCGTGCCCGGCTGGTAGCGGCGCAGGCGGCCCACCGCCGAGCCGATCAGTTCGTCGACGCCGATCCAGTCGCGGTTGAGGGCCAGCGCGCCGTGCCCGAGCCGGGTCATGTCCAGCAGGTTCTGGATGTAGCGGTCGAGCCGCTCGCCTTCGCTGCGCACGGTGTCCAGCAGGGCGTGGCGATCCTGCGCATCCATCGCCTCGCCATAGCTGTCGAGGCTGCCGGCGGCGCCGATGATCGCCGCCAGCGGCGTGCGCAGGTCGTGCGAGACCGACGACAGCAACGCGCTGCGCAGGCGTTCGGTCTCGCTGGCCACGCGCTCGGCTTGCAGGTCCTCCGCCAGCCGTTGCGCCTGCGCCTCGCGCGCCAGCACCTGTTGGTGCGCGTCGCGCAGCGCCTGCACCTGCATCGCCAGCTGCGAGGCCAGCCGCCCGGCCAGCAGCGCCGCGGCGAGGAACAGCAGCACCGTGGCCATGCCGTGCCGCGCGTTGATGTACAGCGTGTAGCGCGGCTCGATGAAGAAGAAGTTGTAGGCGAGGAAACACAGCAGCGCGGTCAGCAGCGCCGGGCCGGTGCGGCTGCGGGTGGCGACCAGCACCACCGCGAGCATGAACACCAGCGACAGGTCGGCGAGGCCGAACCAGCGCTCCGCCGCCGCCGCGAACAAGGCCGCCAGCACCGATGCGGCCACCGCCAACGCGTAACCGCCGACGGGATGGCCGAAGCTGGAAAGTCGCGTGTCCACCTCGTCATTGTGCCGATGGCGACGCCGCCTGTGCGGACCGCCACTGCCGCACGCGCGCATGCCGCGGAGAATTTACGCGGAATTTACGCGCGGCCGCATGCCGGGGATTCCGCCTTTATGCCGGACGGGCGGACGATGCCGGCCCCACGCCACCCCAGGCATCGCCATGAACCACGCAGCCACCCTCCCCGCCACCGAGACCGATCACAACCGCGGCCGCGCCGGCTTCGGCGCGATGCTGCTGGGCGCGATCGGCGTGGTGTTCGGCGACATCGGCACCAGCCCGCTGTACACGATCAAGGAGGCGTTCTCGCCGCATTACGGCCTCAGCCCGGACCACGCGACCGTGCTCGGCATCCTCTCGCTGGTGTTCTGGTCGCTGGTGATCGTGATCACCATCAAGTACGTGCTGGTGATCATGCGCGCCGACAACGACGGCGAGGGCGGGATCATGGCGCTGACCGCGCTGGCGCAACGCACCTTGCCCGCGGGATCGAAGGCCGCCTACCTTGTCGGCATCCTCGGCGTGTTCGGCGTGGCCCTGTTCTTCGGCGACGGCGTGCTGACCCCGGCGATCTCGGTGCTGTCGGCGGTGGAAGGCCTGCAGGTGGCGACGCCCGCGCTGCAGCGCTTCGTGCTGCCGATCACCATCGCCGTGTTGCTGCTGCTGTTCGCCACCCAACGCTACGGCACCGGCACCGTCGGCAAGGCGTTCGGCCCGATCATCCTGCTGTGGTTCGCCGCGCTGGCCGCGCTCGGCCTGCACAACATCGGCGGCAACCCGGACGTGCTGCAGGCGCTGAACCCGTGGTGGGGCCTGCGCTTCTTCATCGACCACGGCTGGGGCGGGCTGTTCATCCTCGGCGCGGTGGTGCTGGCGGTCACCGGCGGCGAGACGCTGTACGCCGACATGGGCCACTTCGGTCGCCGGCCGATCACCGCGGCGTGGAATTTCCTGGTGCTGCCGGCGCTGACCATCAACTACCTCGGCCAGGGCGCGCTGCTGCTGGCGGATCCGCGCGCGGTGGCGAATCCGTTCTACCTCGGCGTGCCGGCGTGGGCGCTGTATCCGATGGTGGCGTTGGCCACCGCGGCCACGGTGATCGCCTCGCAGGCGGTGATCAGCGGCGCGTATTCGGCCACCCGCCAGGCGATCCAGCTCGGTTACCTGCCGCGGATGGCGATCCGCCACACCTCCAAGGAGACCATCGGCCAGATCTACGTGCCGACCGTCAACTGGCTGCTGATGCTGGCGGTGATCGCCACCGTGGTCGGCTTCGGCAATTCCACCGCGCTGGCCACCGCCTACGGCGTGTCGGTGACCGGCACCATGCTGATCACCAGCAGCCTGCTGATCGTGGCGATGCGCGCGCGCGGCGCGCTGCCGGCCCTCGTGTTCTGGCCGCTGGCGGCGCTGTTCGTGCTGGTCGACCTCGCCTTCCTGTCCGCCAACCTGGTCAAGTTCATGGACGGCGCGTGGTTCCCGATCCTGCTCGGCATCCTCGCCTTCACCCTGCTGCGCACCTGGGCGCGCGGCCGCCAGTTGCTGCAGGCGGAAATCCGCAAGGACGGCATCGCGCTGGACACGTTCCTGCCGGGGCTGATGCTGGCGCCGCCGGCGCGGGTGCCGGGCACCGCGGTGTTCCTGACCTCGCAGACCGGGATCGCGCCGAAGGCGCTGCTGCACAACCTGAAGCACAACAAGGTGCTGCACGCGCGCAACGTGCTGCTGACCGTCGAGACCTGCGCGATGCCGTTCGTGGCGCCCGAGGATCGCCTGAAGATCGACACCATCGGCGACGATTTCCACAGGGCGATCGTGCGCTACGGCTTCATGGAATCGCCGGACGTGCCGTTGGCGCTGATGCGCGCCAGCGATTGCAGCCGACTGTGCTTCGACCCGATGGAAACGACCTATTTCGCCAGCCGCGAAACCGTCGTCGCAAGCGCCCATGGCGGCATGCCGACCTGGCGCGACAAGCTGTTCGGCTTCATGCACCGCAACGCCGCGCCGGCCAGCGACTTCTTCCGCATCCCGATCACCCGCCTGGTCGAGCTGGGCGCGCCGGTGGAAATCTGAGCGAGGCGCGCTACACCGGCAATGCGGTGGTCTTCTTCACCGTGCGCAGCGCCAGCGTCGACTGCACGCGCACCACGCCCGGCAACTGGGTGAGGATCTCGGTGTGGATGCGTTCGAAATCGGCGGCGTCGGCGTAGGCCACGCGCACCATGTAGTCGGCGGTGCCGGCGAGCAGGCAGCACTCGGTGACTTCCGGATGGCGGTTGATCGCCGCTTCGAAGGCATCGAGTGCGGCGCGTCCCTGCTGGTCGAGGGTGACCAGCACGAAGGCGGTGCCGGGCAGGCCGGCCAGCTTTTCGTCGAGCAGCATCACGTAGCGCGCGATCAGGCCGGATTCCTCCAGCAACTTCACCCGGCGCAGGCAGGCCGAGGGCGACAGGTTGATCCGTTGCGCCAGCTCCAGGTTGGTCAGCCGGCCGTCCGCCTGCAGCAGGCGGAGGATGGCGCGGTCGCGGTCGTCTAGCGGCAGTTCGCTGGCACGCATTTGATTCGACGTATTTCCAATAATTCGGACAACAATGCTACATCTCCGCATTCATCGCAACGAATTCGGCGATTAAGTGCGCGATCCTGCGCGCATACTGCCGTGCTTCAGGCGCCGGGTTCGCCGGGGCCGCCCACGGGAGAGGGACTGCACATGCGCGTCGGCGTACCGAAGGAAATCAAGAACCACGAATACCGCGTCGGCCTGATCCCGTCGTCGGTGCTGGAACTGGTGCATCACGGCCACGAAGTGATCGTGCAGCAGGGCGCCGGCCTCGGCGCCGGCCTGAGCGATGCCGACTACATCGCCGCCGGCGCCAAGATCATCGACACCGCCGACGAGATCTTCGCCAGCGCCGACATGATCGTGAAGGTGAAGGAGCCGCTGGCCGAGGAGCGCAAGAAGCTGCGCCCGGGGCAGATCCTGTTCACCTACCTGCACCTCGCCCCCGACGCGCCGCAGACCCAGGACCTGATCGATTCCGGCGCGATCTGCATCGCCTACGAAACCGTCACCGCCACCAATGGCTCGCTGCCGCTGCTGACCCCGATGTCGGAAGTCGCAGGGCGCCTCGCCCCGCAGGTCGGCGCGCATTCGCTGGAGAAGGCGCAAGGTGGCCGCGGCGTGCTGCTCGGCGGCGTGCCCGGCGTACCGGCAGCCGAAGTGGTGATCCTCGGCGGCGGCGTGTCCGGCACGCATGCGGCGACGATCGCCGTGGGCATGGGCGCGAAGGTGACGGTCGTGGACCGTTCCGCCGATGCGCTGAAGCGCCTGGCCAGCCAGTTCGGCACCTCGATCTCGACCGTGTTCTCGACCCGCGCCGCCATCGAGGAGCTGGTGCGTCGCGCCGACCTGCTGATCGGCACCGTGCTGGTGCCGGGCGCGGCCGCACCGAAGCTGGTCTCGCACGCGATGGTGAAGACGATGAAGCCGGGCTCGGTGATCGTCGACGTCGCCATCGACCAGGGCGGCTGCGTCGAGACCTCGCACGCCACCACCCACGCCGACCCGACCTACGTGGTCGACGGCGTGGTGCATTACTGCGTGGCCAACATGCCGGGCGCGGTCGCGCGCACCTCGACCTTCGCCCTCAACAACGTCACCCTGCCGTTCACCCTGGCGCTGGCCGACAAGGGCTGGAAGCAGGCGCTCACGCAGGATCCGCACCTGCGCGAAGGCCTGAACGTGTGCGAAGGCAAGGTCACCTGCGAGCCGGTGGCGCAGGCGCACAACCTGCCCTACGTCAGCGCGGAAAGCGTGCTGGGCCTGTAAGCCGCAGCGCAGCGGTTGCACACGGGGGACGGCTCGCTGCCGTCCCCTTATGCTGTGCGCGACATGCCGGCATGGAGCGCGCGATGAACCTGCAGACCATCGAGATCAAGGCCTTCGTGCCGGCGCGCGACATGGACCTGTCGCTGCGTTTCTATCGCGATTTCGGCTTCGAGGTCGCGTGGTCGTCGGACGACCTGGCCTACCTGCATGCCGGCGACTGCAGCTTCCTGCTGCAGAAGTTCTACGTGGCGCAGCACGCCGGCAATTTCATGATGCACATGCTGGTCGCCGACGTGGAGGCGTGGTGGGCGCATGCGCAGGCGCAGCGGCTGGCCGAACGCTACGGCGTGCGTGCGCTGCCGCCGGAGGACCGGCCGTGGCGGATCCGCGACTTCGTGCTGGTCGATCCCAGCGGCGTGCTCTGGCGCGTCGGCCAGAACATCGGCGAACCCGGCCGCCACGCATGAGCCGGCCATGAGCATCGATCGCACTGCACATCCCGCACGGAGCCGCGCATGACCGACTGGACCCGCCTGATCCGCGACGTGCCCGGCTTCCCCAAGCCCGGCATCGTGTTCAAGGACATCATGCCGATGCTGGCGGATGCGCAGGCGTTCGCCGCCGCGATCGAGGCGCTGGCCGCGCCCTGGCGCGAGGCGCGGATCGACGCGGTGCTGTGCATCGAGGCGCGCGGCTTCCTGCTCGGCGCACCGGTGGCGCGCGCGCTCGGCGCCGGCATGGTGCCGGTGCGCAAGCCGGGCAAGCTGCCGGGCGCGGTGATCGAGCAACGCTACGCGCTGGAATACGGCGAGGACGCGCTGCAGGTGCAGGCCGATGCGCTGCCACCGGGTACGCGGGTGCTGCTGGTGGACGACGTGCTCGCGACCGGCGGCACCCTCGCCGCCACGCGCCTGCTCGCGGAACGATTGCAGGCCGACGTGGTCGGCGCGGCGGTGCTGATCGAACTCGGCTTCCTCGCGGGCCGCGCCCGCTGGCACGACGCCGCGCCGCTGCGCGCGGCGCTGACGCTCTGAGCGCGGTTCGCGCGGGCGGTCAGTGCTTCGCCGCGGGCGCTGCGTCCACCTTGTGCAGCCATTGCAGCAGCCCGTCGAAGTAGGCCTGCTGGTCGTCGTACATCGCCATGTGGCCGCCGTTGGGCAGGTAGAGATAGCTGCCGTGCGGGAACTCGCGGCCCATCATCTGCATCCACTTCGGATCCATGGTGTCGTGCGCGGCGCCGATCACCAGCGTGGGCACGGTGATCTTCTTGAGGTCGGCGGTGCGGTCCCAGTCCAGCAGGATGCCGCTGGCGCCCATTTCGCTGGGGCCCTGCATCGGCACATAGACCTTCTTGTTGATGTGGCGGACGAACGCGCGCATCACCGGATCCGGCCATTCCATGATCGGCCGACGCAGGATGTGCGCCTCGTAGAACGGCACCAGCAGTTCCTCGTAGTGCGGATCGTCGTATTTCTTCGCCGCCTCCAGCGCCAGGATCTGTTTCAGCGCCGCCGGGTCCATCTGCGGCATCAGCACGTCGTGCGCGTATTTGTTGTACGCCGGGATGCTGGACATCATGTTGGAGATGACCATGCCCTTCAGGTGCTGCTGGTACTTCAGCGCGTATTCGATGGCGAGGATGCCGCCCCAGGAATGGCCGAGCAGGAAGAAGTTGTCGCGATCCAGACCCAGCGCCTGGCGCACCTGCTCCACTTCATCGACGTAATGGTCGATGCTGAGGAACGGCGTCATGTCGTCGGGTTGGTCGCTGTAGTACGAACCCAGCTGGTCGTAGTAGTAGTACTCGACGCCGTCCGCCGGCAGGAAGCTGTCGAAGGCCTCGAAGTATTCGTGGGTGCCGCCCGGCCCGCCGTGCAGCAACAGCACCTTGATCCGCGGGTTGTTGCCGACGCGCTTGGTCCACACGCGGAAATCGCCGTTCGGCGTGTGGATCGGGATCATCCGCACGCCGCCTTGCCAGGCGTCGGCCTGGCCGGTGTTGTCGTGGTAGGACTTCAGGGTTTGCGGCTCGGCGGCGAAGACGCCTCCAGCCAGCACCGCGAGCAAGAGCGCCAGCAGCATGCGCATGGTCACGCCTCCATCGGGACGGAAGCCCAATGCTATACCCGGTGCTGCGCCGCAATAGCGGATGAATGCGCGACTGCGCGGCCGCGTGCGCTCAAGCCTTCTTCACGAACTCCGACTTCAGGCCCATTTGGCCGATGCCGTCGACCTTGCAGTCGATGTCGTGGTCGCCATCGACCAGGCGGATGTTGCGCACCTTGGTGCCGACCTTCACCACCAGCGACGAACCCTTCAGCTTGAGGTCCTTGATCACGGTGACGGTGTCGCCGTCCTGCAGCAGGTTGCCGACCGCGTCCTTGACGACCTTCGCCTCTTCCGCCGCCTCGACCTGCGGCCATTCGTGGCCGCATTCGGGGCAGACGTAGCTCGCGCCGTCCTCGTAGACATAGGCGGAACTGCATTTCGGGCAAGGCGGCAGGCTGGTCATCGTCTGGGGTCGTGTCGTCGCGGAACAGGGACGCGATTTTACGCCCAGGGCCGTGCCTTCGCGGTTGGCGGCGGCCATACGCGCGATGCCAACGGCCACCCCGCGCACGCGATTCCCGATGCGGCGACGATGCAGGCCACGCGCATGCATCCTGGCATCCAGCCGGGCATTGACGCCGGCCGCGCGCAGGCAGTGGACGATACGACCGTGCCCCCTCCGACGGGGCTGCATCTCCCATCACATCGCGATCGTCGACGAACGATCCGAACTCGCCGGCATGATGGCCGGCGTGCAGGCCGATCCGTCAGGACTGGTCGCCAGGATCCGCAGCCTGCTGTTGCTGCGCGATCATGCGGCGGATGGCGATCCCGCCGCTAGCTCAGGCCAGCCGGTCGGCTTCCACCACGCTGCATCCCGGCGGCGGATGCAGCGCCGCATCCACCAGCGCGTCGGCGATGCGCTCGGCGCGGCTCGGCCGCCACTTCCGCGGCAGCAGCGGACGCAGCACGCGCGACACTGCCAAGGCATAACCTTCGCCCGCGCGCGGTCGTTCGCGCTCGCCGTCGATCAGGCCCGGCCGCACCAGCACCAGCGACGGATAGTCGAGCGCGGCGAGCGCATCCTCGAGTTCGCCCTTGACCCGGTTGTAGAAGATCGACGAACGCGGATTCGCGCCCATCGCCGAATTCAACGCATAAGCGCGCGCGCCATGCCGGCGCGCAAGCCGCGCCACGGCGAGCGGATAGTCGTGGTCGACGCGCCGGAACGCGGCGCGCGAACCGGCATCGGCGATGGTGGTGCCCAGCGTGCAGACCACCGCATCCACCGCCCACCAGTCGGCATCGGCAGGCAGCGCGTCGAAATCCAGCACCGGGTTGAGCAGGCGCGGATGCGCGATGCCGAGCGGACGCCGGGTGGGCGCAACCAGCTGCGCGACCTGCGGCGCTTCCAGCAAGCGCGCGAGCACCAGGCGGCCGACCAGGCCGGTGGCGCCGACATGCAGGATGTTCATGGGATGGCGATCCAGCGGCGGCGGGTGGGCGCCATCATGGCGCGTCGGCCGCCGGTCTTCCATGCATCCGGTTTCGCCGCTAGGCCACCACCGCTGCACCCAGCGTAGCCAGGCATTCGCTGGCCATGCGCGCGCCCGCGGCGGTCAGCCAGACCACGTGCCGCAGCGTCGCGTTCGAGACATCCAGCGCGACCAGCCGCCGGCGGGCGAGGATCTTCGCGGTTTCGCCATGCCTGCTCTTCAGCGGATGCGAGGCCTCGCGCGAGGTCGCCTCGCTTTCGTAGAGATCGACCAGGAACTGCTGCTGGGTCCTGGTGAGTGCTTTGGGTGCGTTCATGGGTGCGGCATCACACGGAGAGCGGAGTCAACGAAGCGTGAAAGCGTCCCTGCCAGCGCATCCCATCGCAAAACAATGGCCGGGAATGTGTCGCGCCGCGCAAAAGCAGCCGGCGACCGATCGAACACGGCGCTCGCGCGCATTCATCTCTCGCGGCGTTCCAACCGGGGACGCCGCGACGCCGTTGGCGGCGTCAGAACACCTGGACCGCCGCGCGGGCCAGCAGGGCGAACAACACCAGCGACGACAGCGCGAACAACGCGAAGCGCACCGGGATCCGGTTCACCAGCGCCTGCCACAGGCTATGCACCACGCGCAGCGCGACATAACTCCAGGCCAGCGCCAGCGACGCGGTGGAGCCGTCGCCGAGCAAGGCCAGGCTGAGCCCGATCGCGTAGAACAGGATCGGCTGCTCGAACAGGTGGTTGTAGTTGTCCGCCTTCCAGCGCACCCGCGGCGGCAACGTCGCCATCTGCTCGCCGCGCGGCAGGTTGCCGTCGAGCCGCATGCGCATGCGCAGGATGGCGGGGATGCGGGTGGCGTACATCCAGGCCCACATCACCGCGGTCCAGGCGGCCAGGGCGACGACGGGGGCGAGCATCGGCTGCGGTTGCGCCATGGCGGACTCCGGTGGTGGGCGTGCAGGCCCGGATCATGACCCAAATCCCGCGCCGGGAGGCGCCCGCGCGCCTCCTGCGCGAGCGCGGCGCGTGCCGCATACTGCGCGCACCGATCGCCCGCTTCCGGAGACTGCCATGTTCGAACGCTTTTCCCGCAGCTGGGGCCTGATCAAGGCCAGTGCCGGCGTGCTGGCCAAGGACAAGGAACTGCTGGTGTTCCCGCTGCTGTCGGCGGCCTGCACGCTGGTCGTGGTGGCCGCCTTCGCGCTGCCGGCGCTCGGCCTGGGCGCACTGGACGGGTTGCGCGATGGCGGCGGCGTGTCGCTGCTGGCCTATGTGCTGGCGTTCCTGTTCTACCTGGTGCAGTACTTCGTGATCTTCTTCTTCAACTCGGCGCTGGTGGGCGCGGCGATGATCCGGCTGGACGGCGGCGACCCGACCGTCGGCGACGGCCTGCGCATCGCCCGCAGCAAGGCGTTGCCGATCCTCGGCTACGCCGCGATCGCCGCGACCGTGGGCATGGTCCTGCGCGCGATCCAGGAGCGCGCGGGTTTCGTCGGCAGGCTGGTCTCGGGCGCGCTCGGCGTGGCCTGGACCCTGGCCAGCTTCCTGGTGGTGCCGGTGCTGGTGACGCGCGACATCGGACCGGTCGATGCGGTCAAGGAAAGCGCGCTGCTGCTGAAGAAGACCTGGGGCGAAAACCTGATCGGACAGGGCGGCGTGGGCCTGCTGTTCGGCCTGCTGTTCTTCGCCCTGGTCCTGCTGGGCGGCGCGGCGATCATCGCGGCGGCGACGACCGGCAACGGCGTGCTGACCGGGCTGGTGGTGGCCATCGTCATCATCGCGATGCTGCTGGCCGCGCTGGTCCAGGCCGCGCTGTCGGGCATCTATTCGGCGGCGCTGTACCGCTATGCGACCGGTGCCGGCGAGAGCGAAGGCTTCGACGCGCAGCTGCTGGGGCAGGCGTTCCGGGTGAAGTGAGCACGGCCCCCTATCGCTTGCGTCACGCGCACAAAAATCCGATTGCACATCGCAAGACAAAGCCGGCGAAAGCCGGCTTTGTCGTTTCAATTGAAAGACTCAGGCGCCCAGCAATTCCACGTCGAATTTCAGCGTGGCATTCGGCGGAATCACCCCGCCGGCGCCGCGTGCGCCGTAGCCCAGGCTGGCCGGGATGATCAGCGTGCGCGCACCGCCCACCTTCATGCCCTGCACGCCTTCGTCCCAGCCCTTGATGACCATGCCGCCGCCGAGCGGAAAGATGAAGGGCTCGCCGCGATCCTTGCTGGAATCGAACTTGCCGCCCTGCGCGCCGTTGTCGTACAGCCAACCCGTGTAGTGCACGACGACGTTGCGGCCGGGCCTGGCCTCATCGCCGGTGCCGATGACGGTGTCTTCGTATTGCAGGCCGGAGGCGGTGGTGGTGAAGGGCATTGGAGGTTCCTTGTGGCTTGTGATCGTGCGTGCAGTCTAGCGCTCGCGCAGAGCGGGCCTTGAAATGGTCAGCCGGGCTTGCGCGCCACGTGGATGGCGACGATGCCGAACGACAGTCGTTCCAATGCGACATCCTCGAACCCGGATGACGCGATTTCGTCGGCGAACGCTTCCGCCGTGGGGAAATCGCGGATGCCGTGCAGCAGGTATCGATAGGCGGAGGCATCGCCGCCCGTGGCCAGCCAGCCCAGCACCGGCATGCACAGCCGCATGTAGGCGAGATAGGCGCGGTGCAACGTCCGCCAGCGGATATTCGATGCCTCCAGGATCACCAAGCGCCCGCCCGGGCGCAGGACGCGGATGGCTTCCGCCAACGCGCGCTTGCGATCACATATCTTCATCACCAGCGACAGCGAATACGCGTCCACGCTGGCATCGGCGATCTCGGGCATCGCTTCGGCATCCAGCCGCAGCAACCGCACCCGCGCCGCCTTCGGCCCGAGTCGGCGTTCGGCGATGGCAAGCATCGGCCCGCTGATGTCCGCCGCGATGACCGTACGTTCCGCCATCTGCCCGTGCGAGATCACGCGCATCACGATGTCGCCGGTACCGCTGGCGCCATCCAGCAGCACCGACCACGGCTCGTTCGCGATCACCCGCGCAACGCGCCGTTTCCACAGGCGGTGGATGCCCAGGCTGAACACATCGCACAACAGGTCGTAGCGACCGGCGATGCGGCCGAAGACATCGTCGGCCTGCGAGGCGAAGCCGGCGGCATTGGCCGTCATCGATGCGTCCTTGCGAAGAGGGTTCAGGGCAATGATGGCAGCAGCAGCGAAAGGGGTGCGAAAAGGAAACGCACGCGCCTGCAATGGCGGCCCGATACGTCGCGCAGGATTGGCGCTTGACTCGATCAATTATTTCCATAATATTGGAAATATGGAAATGAAAACCGCCCTTGCCGGCCTCGCCGCCCTGAGCCACGAATCCCGCCTGCGCGCATTCCGCCGCCTTGTCGAGGTCGGGCCGGACGGCGTGCCGGTGGGGGAGCTTCGCGACTACCTGGAACTGCCTGCCGCCACGTTGACCGCGCACCTCAACGTACTGCGCGGCGCCGGGCTGGTCACCGACCAGCGCGCGGGCCGCACGATCCGCCTGCGTGCGAACTACGGGCGCATGAACGCCCTGATCGACTACCTCACCGAGAACTGCTGCGCCGGCTCCGGCAGCTGCCGTCCGGCGCCTTCGTGCAAGACCGACAAGAAAGGAGCTGCGAAATGAGCCGTTTCCATGTGCATCTGAACGTCGTCGATCTCGCCGCCAGCGTTCGCTTCTATTCCGAACTGTTCGCGGCGCAACCCACCGTGTTCAAGCAGGACTACGCGAAATGGATGCTGGAGGATCCGCGGGTGAATTTCGCGATTTCGAGCACGGGGCGTCCGCCGGGCATCGACCATCTTGGACTCCAGGTCGACAGCAGCGACGAACTCGCCACCCTCGGCAAGCGGCTGGATGCCGCCGGCGGCACCGTTGTCCCTGAGCAAGCGACGATCTGCTGCTATGCCACATCCGACAAGAACTGGACCGAGGATCCGCAGGCACGCGCTGGGAAACGTTCCACACCCTGGGCGAGGCGACGACGTATCACGCCGGGGATGCGGCGTGCGCGACCGATGGCGCGGCCTGCACGCCGGATGTCGCCGCGATGAAACCCATGACCGACACGGGCGGATCCTGCTGTTCGCCCAACTCCGGTTGCTGCTGATGCAGCGGATCAGCCAAGGGATTCCGAGCACATTCCCTGCGCTCACGCTTAGCCCACATGCGCGCCCTTCAAGGAAGCGAACCTGACCCCGCTCTTCGGTCAAATTGTTCCTAAATCGTCCCTGACAACTTTCCTGAAGAAAAGTCGACTCTGACCCCTGTTTTGACTCTGCCCCCTGTTTTGCTGTTTTGAACGCGTTGGAAAACTCGACTCTGAGCCTTGTTTTTGTTGCTTGTTTTTGTTGCGGATCAGGACCGCATGGCGGACGTCATCATGTCGACGTATCCCCACGCCATGATTCCGAGTACGCCGATTGCACCGAGTGTGGCGCGGATCCACCACAGGGGCGTCGCGGGCGCATGCTGGACGCTGCAGCAGAAACAGGGGTCAGAGTCGAGTTTTCGACCTGACATCTACCCGCCTGCTCAACGCGTTGGAAAACTCGACTCTGACCCCTGTTTTCTTTTTCCTCACGCAGAAACGCGAAAGGCAACACAAGGCCGCCTTCGGATTCAAACGGAAATGTTCTCTGACCCCTTTTCCACGCTATTCCGTCAGCTTTCCTCATCCTCATGAGCGATCAACCTGGTGTTGCGCTCAAGCTCGCGTATGCGCATTACATCTCTTGATAGTTTTTGCATGTCCGCATCAACTTCGACCGCGCCATCTTCTGAACTCAGCGGCAACACAACATCCACTGCACCGCCTTTTTCAATGAAACCGAGAAGTTTGTTTATAGACTTATCAAGTGCGGTTATTTTTTCACCATCGAGCGCAAGGCCATCCGAAACACTCTTAGAAATGTTCTCGAGTCCAACTTTCCTTTCTTCGACCGCTTGAGCCTTCAACGCCTCTTTAGCCTGAGTGTTACTTAGCTTCAAAGCCTCGATCTCAAGCTGCATTTTCCGCAAACCTTGGACTTTCTCTGCCACTTCCAGTGATTTCAAAAGAACTGACGCAACGACCCTTGCGATCACACAAGTTGTTGCAATGGTGATGACAATCGAACCTGTTTGCGCACCAACAATCCTTAGATCCTTGGGTGTGCCACCCACGGACATGGCAATGCCTCGACCTATGTCATGCCATTCATTGGCCCATTTCTTAAAATCCGCGACATCGTCTATCGATGCAGCATGATCGAAGACAACACGAATCATTACTTCATCTTCAGGCGCTTCATATGGATAAATCAGCCCTGACAATGCATCCCGAATCTGATTCGATCTTTCTATAGCCGACTGCACTTCACTCGAGATGCGGTTCATCTCATTAATTGCAGTCTGAAAATCCAAAGAGTTTCGGAAGAGAATTCCTTCAACCTCATCTATGCCAGAGCTGCCGAGATGGGGCAGTAGCGGTAGTTGCTCAGTGAGGAATTCGGCTTGCGCATCTGAGAGCGCGTTCAAGGCAACCTCTCCGATTGCCTCAACCAGTCGATTCTTCTCTTCCTCAAAAGCCTAGCGGCTGCCATTTGCATTGTTCTGCAATACAGAGGCCAATGTGGAGTAGAGCCGTGGAATTCGCCTCTTGGCAACTTCACGGTCAACCCATACGGGAATAGCTGCTAGCTCCTCTGCATCCATCTATCGCCCCCTCCAATAGAAAAGGGCTGAGCCAAATTAGCTCAGCCCCTTCAATCAAAAAATCACCCGCACTTCGAATACCCACAATTCAAGCAAGTCGCACACCCATCCATCAGCACCAGCGCCTTGGTCGAGCACTTGTGGCACATCGTCGCCGTGGGCGGGAAACTCACGCCCTCGCCGGTCACTTCGATGTCCTCGTCCTGCGCGGCGGCGGTCATCGCGCCGCCCATCTCGCCGGCGGCGGCTACGTCAGAGTTTTTTTTTGAGCGCTGCTCGTAGGCGCGGCGCTTCTCCGCGATCAGCGCGCGCTGGTGCTCGCTCATCTCCGGGTCGTGCATCATGCCGATCGACTTCAGGTGGTCCTCGATGATCATGCCGAGCTCGGCCACCAGGCTGGGCATGTACACGCCGCCGGCCTTGAAGTAGCCGCCCTTCGGGTCGAACACGGCCTTCATTTCCTCGACCAGGAAGGTCACGTCGCCGCCCTTGCGGAACACGGCGGACATGATGCGGGTGAGGGCGACGATCCACTGGAAGTGATCCATCGACTTGGAGTTGATGAACACCTCGAACGGGCGGCGGTGTTCGTGGTCGGTGCCGGCGTTCAGCACGATGTCGTTGATGGTCACGTACATGGCGTGCTCCACCAGCGGCGACTTGATCTTGTAGGTGGAGCCGATCAGCACTTCCGGGCGCTCGATGCGCTCGTGCATCTGGATCACGTCGGCGCTGGGCAGCTCGGCCTCGGCCTGGGCGCGGCTGATGGAATCGGCCTTGATGGCGGCTTCCTTGGCCTTGTCCTCGGGGGTGACGACGGCGTAGCCCTTGATTTTCTTTTCGATCCTGACGGCCATTTGCATTCCGGTTGCTGTGCTGTGTTGTTGTTCTGGGTGTGCGTTGCGTGATCCACCCGCCCGGCGGCGTGCGCCGGGCGGGCGTGGTGCCTACTTCTTCTTCGCGGCCTTCTTGGCGGCTTTCTTCGGCGCGGCCTTCTTCACCGCCTTCTTCGCGGCTTTCTTCGGGGCGGCCTTCTTGATCGCCTTCTTCACCGCGGCCTTCTTGGCCGTGGCCTTCTTCGCGACCTTCTTGGCCGCCTTCTTCACCGCCGCCTTCTTGGCGGTGGCCTTCTTGGCGACCTTCTTCGCCGCCTTCTTGGTGGCGGCCTTCTTGCCGGCGACCTTCTTCTTCAGGCTGGCCACTTCCTTCTTGGCGTCGGCGCTGGCGGTGGCGAGCTTCTTCTTCGCCTTCGCCACGGTCTTGCCGACCGCCTTCTTGGCGCTGGCGACCTTGGACTTCACCGACTTCTCGGCGGACTTGGCGGCCTTCTTCGCCTTCGCCACGGTGGCGCTGGCGGTGCTGGCCACGGCTTCGCCGATTTCGGCGGCTTTTTCCTTCACGCTTTCGGCGGCATCGGACAACGTTGCCGTCACTCCATTTCCGTTGCTCATGTGCCCCTCCTCGGATGGGCGTTGGTGGGTGGGTACAACAGGGCGATCCTATACCCGCGAAAGGCGTGCGTGCAGCGTGACGATCGGCAGGCCGCGCGGCGGGATGCGCCGGCGCGGCACGGGGTCAGAACTTGCCGTAGTAGCCTTCCTTCAGCGCATCGAACAGGTTGGCGGCGGTGTGCAGCTCGCCGTCGTATTCGATCTGTTCGTTGCCCTTGACCTCGATCATCGAACCGTCGTCCAGCTCGAAGCGGTAGGTGGTGTTCTCGAGGTCGGCTTCCTTGACCAGCACGCCCTGGAAGGCGGCCGGGTTGAAGCGGAAGGTGGTGCAGCCCTTCAGGCCCTGCTGGTGGGCGTAGCGGTAGATGTCCTTGAAGTCCTCGTACGGGTAGTCGGTGGGGACGTTGGCGGTCTTGGAGATCGAGGAATCCACCCATTTCTGCGCCGCGGCCTGCACGTCCACGTGCTCCTTCGGGCTGATGTCGTCGGCGCTGATGAAGTAGTCCGGCAGCTTGGCGGCGGCGTCCTCGGCGAACGGCATCGCCTTCGGGTTGACCAGCTCGCGGTAGGCCAGCAGCTCGAACGAGTACACGTCGACCTTTTCCTTGGTCTTCTTGCCTTCGCGGATCACGTTGCGGCTGTAGTGGTGGGCGAACGACGGCTCGATGCCGTTCGACGCGTTGTTGGCCAGCGACAGCGAGATGGTACCGGTCGGCGCGATCGAGCTGTGGTGGGTGAAGCGGGCGCCGACCTCGGCCAGCTCCTCGACCAGTTCCGGCGCGACCTCGGCCACCTTCTGCATGTAGCGGCTGTACCTGGCGTGCAGGGTCTTGCCTTCGATGTCCTGGCCGATCTTCCAGCCGTCGCGGACCATTTCCGGGCGCTGGCGCAGCATGGCCGCGGTGACGGTGAAGCGCTCGTCCATGATCGGCGCGGCGCCCTTCTCCTTGGCCAGCGACAGGCCCATCTCCCAGCCGGCCACCGCCATGTCGCGGGCGATGCGTTCGGTGAACTCGCAGGATTCCTTGCTGCCGTACTTCATCCGCAGCATGGTCATGGTGCTGCCGAGGCCGAGGAAGCCCATGCCGTGGCGGCGCTTGCGCATGATCTCGTCGCGCTGCTGCTGCAGCGGCAGGCCGTTCACTTCCACCACGTTGTCCAGCATGCGGGTGAACACGCGCACCACTTCCTTGTATTCCTCCCAGTCGAACTCGGCCTGGGCGGTGAAGGGATGCTTGACGAACTTGGTCAGGTTGACCGAGCCCAGCAGGCAGGCACCGTACGGCGGCAGCGGCTGCTCGCCGCAGGGGTTGGTGGCGCGGATGTTCTCGCACCACCAGTTGTTGTTCATCTCGTTGACCTTGTCGATCAGGATGAAGCCCGGCTCGGCGTAGTCGTAGGTCGAGACCATGATCATGTCCCACAGGTGGCGGGCGCGGATGTGCCCGTACACCTTGCAGGCGACCAGGCCGTCGTCGCGCACGATGTAGTGCTTGTGGGTCGGCCATTCGCGCCACACGACCTGCTCGGCGTTGGCGAGGTCGATGTCGCCGGCCTCCTTGTCGTTGACCGGGAACACCAGCGGCCAGTCCTGGTCGTTGTTGACCGCGGCCATGAAGCCGTCGGTGATCAGCAGGGACAGGTTGAACTGGCGCAGGCGGCCGTCCTCGCGCTTGGCGCGGATGAAGTCCTTCACGTCCGGGTGCGACACGTCGAAGGTGCCCATCTGCGCGCCGCGGCGGCCACCGGCGGAGCTCACGGTGAAGCACATCTTGTCGTAGATATCCATGAACGACATCGGGCCGCTGGTGTACGCGCCGGCGCCGGCGACGAACGCGCCGCGCGGGCGCAGCGTGGAGAATTCGTAGCCGATGCCGCAGCCGGCCTTCAGGGTCAGGCCGGCCTCGTGGACCTTGTCGAGGATGCCGTCCATCGAGTCCTGGATGGTGCCGGACACGGTGCAGTTGATGGTGCTGGTGGCCGGCTTGTGTTCCTGCGCGCCGGCATTGCTGGTGATGCGGCCGGCCGGGATCGCCCCGCGGCGCAGCGCCCAGGTGAAGCGCTCCATCCAGTACTGCTGCAGGTCCACGGTGGGCTCGGCCTCGGCCAGCGCCTTGGCGACGCGCTTGTAGGTGCCGTCGATGTCGGCATCCAGCGCCACGCCCTGCTTGGTCTTGAGGCGGTACTTCTTGTCCCAGATGTCGGTCGATGCCGGCTGCATCGGGATGTCCTGCTTCGTGTCCGTGGCCACCGCTTCAAGCCTCGCCGTGCTCATGCCATGCCTTCCATTCGTGATCCTGCTCCTGTCCGTGTGGTGCTGCGGCGAAGCCGCTCCGTGTTGTCCGCTTTCGCCGTCGCGGGGGCGACGACGGGGCCTCGCGCCGGTGGCGCGCCGCCTGTTTTGTCCGTGTTATGCCGCGTCTTCCATCCTGCGCCGCTCCCCAACGGACGCCGATCTCTGCAAACCGTGAAACACAACGCTTGGGTTTGTTTCACACAACCAACCACAAGATGTAGTGGAAGCGCGGGAAACGACCTTAGCCAGCCCCCGGGGCGAAGTCAACGGCAAATCGAACCGGATTTGCCCGCCGGCGCGGCATGACCTCCGGCAACTCGCGCCGGGCTTGGGTTTCACCGAAGATTCAAGGATCGCGGCGGAAAGTGTGAATGCGCCTTCTCGGCGCCCGACCGCCGTCCCACCCCGGAGTCGTACCGCAATGCAGCACCCGCTCCCCGCCAACACCCCCCGTTCCACTGCCCGCACCACCTTGCTGGCATTGACCGCCGCCGCGGCCTTCGGCGGCTTCGCCGCCACCTCGATGCAGTACCTGCTGGACCAGCCCGCATCCGCCGAGCCCGCGCCAAGCGCCGCCACCGTGCCCGCCACCGCGGCGCTGCCGGCGGTGGTCAACGGCACCCCGATGCCCTCGCTGGCGCCGATGCTCAAGCGCGTGCTGCCGGCGGTGGTCAGCGTCAACACCAAGCAGCGGGTCCGGGTGAACACCCCGTTCGGCGACGACCCGGTGTTCCGCCGCATGTTCGGCATCCCCGAGGAACGGATCGCCCAGTCGCTGGGGTCCGGCGTGATCATCGACGCCCAGCGCGGCCTGGTGCTGACCAACAACCATGTGGTCGAGGATGCCGACGAGGTGCAGGTGACCCTGGCCGACGGCCGCAGCCTGAAGGCCGAGTTCGTCGGCAACGATGCCGATACCGACATCGCGCTGATGCGCATTCCCGCGCAGAACCTGACCGCCATTCCCGTCGCCAACAGCGACCGCCTGCAGATCGGCGATTTCGTGGTGGCGGTCGGCAATCCGTTCGGGGTGGGGCAGACGGTGACCAGCGGCATCGTGTCGGCGGTCGGCCGCAACAACCTGCCCGGCGCCGGCTTCCAGAACTTCATCCAGACCGATGCGTCGATCAACCCCGGCAATTCCGGCGGCGCGCTGGTCAACCTCAACGGCGAGCTGATCGGCATCAACACCGCCAGCTTCAACCCGCGCGGTTCGATGGCCGGCAACATCGGCCTCGGTTTCGCCATCCCGTCCAACCTCGCCAGCAACATCAAGGACCAGTTGCTGGCCGGTGGCGTGGTCAGGCGCGGCACGCTGGGCATCGATACCCAGGACGTGGATGCGCGCAACATGCGCGCGCTGGGCCTGGCCGAAGCGCGCGGCGCGGTGGTGACCCGGGTGTATCCGGGTTCGGCCGGCGCTGCGGCCGGGCTGAAGGTCGGCGACGTGATCCTGGCCGCGAACGGCGAACACATCGACAACGCCGAGGCGCTGCGCAACTTCCAGGGCCTGCAGGCGGCGAACGCGCGGGTGACCCTGGACCTGCGCCGCGACGGCAAGCCGCTGCAGCTCGTCAGCGGCCTGCGCGAGGCACCGAAGGCGCTGGCCGGCAACCAGCTGGACGAACGCCTGGCCGGGGCGAGCTTCGCCGAGCTGCCGGAATCGCTGCGCCGGCAAGGGCTGTCCGGCGTGCTGGTCGACGAGGTGGCGCGCGGCAGCCGCGCGGCGCAGAACGGCCTGCAGAAGGGCGACGTGATCCTGGCCGCGAGCAGCGGCGAGTTCACCGACCTCGGCGGCTTCCGCGCCTCGTTCGGCGCGCAGCCGCAGCAGCTGGTGCTGCGCGTGCTGCGCGGCCGCAACAGTGGCCAGTTGCAGATGCGTTGAACGTAATGCCTCCAGGCGACACCATCGCGCCGTGACAGGCGCATCACGCGGGAACTGCGATGCTGGGGTTTCCGCCCATGTTCGAGGATTCGCGATGAGCAGCAACACCGAAGCGTTGAAGAGCAACCTGGGCGAGGCCGGCACCCACCTCAAGCAGGCCGCCGTGGCCGCGGGCGATGCGCTGAAGAGCGCCGCCAGCGCGGCCGGCGACGAGATGAAGCTGGGCAAGGCGCAGATGAAATCCGAACTGGCCGATGGCGCGCTGGCCGGCATCAGCGCCGGCGAGCACCTGGGCGGCGCCACCGGCGAGCAGGTCGACGTGCTGATGGAGAAAGGCCGCGATCTGATCGACAGCGCCGCCGAACTGATCCGCGAACGCCCGCTGGCCGCGTTCGGCGTGGCCTTCGCCGCCGGCTGGATCATCTCCAAGCTCGCGCGCAGCGAGAAGTAAGCCGGCTCATGCGCGCTGACGGGGACGCGCCGCAGGCGGAGGAACCATCCGGGCAGGCAGACGCTGCCGCGCCCGGCCTCGAGGATGCCTGGCGCGAACTGCGCGCGGAAGGCCGCGCCGGCCTGAAGGCGGCGACCGACGCCGCCAAGGCCATGCGGATCCTGGTCGCCGCCGACATTTCCCTTGCGCGCAGCGCCTTCGGCCGCACCCTGGCCTTCACCGCGGTCGCCATCGCCTTCGGCGCGTCGTCCTGGCTGCTGTTGATGGCGGCGCTGATCGCGGCCCTGCAGAGCGCCGGCCTGTCGTGGCTGTGGGCGCTGCTGCTGGCCGCGCTGTTGAGCGTGGCGGTGACCGTCGGCGCGGCCATCGCGGCGATGCGCTACTTCGAACACACCCGCCTGCAGGCGACCCGCCGCCAGTTCGCCCGGCTCGGCTTCGGCGAACTGGCCGATTTCATGCCGGATGCGGACAGCCATGAGTCCAGCGCCGATGCCGCGCAACGGGTGGCCGAGGCGAATGCGGGCGATCCGCTCAAGAAGGGCCTGGGCATCGACGTGACCAAGCCCTAGCTTCCACCCAATCTCTGGAACCGACCGATGGGATTCGACGCACTGATCACCAAGGTGCAGCAGGCGGAAGCCGCGCTGGAATCGCGCGAGCGCCGCACCAGCGAGCAGTGGACGCGGCTGAAGTCGAGCTGGCGCGCGGCATGGACGCCGGGACGCATCGTCGTCGCCGGGCTGGCCGCGGGCTTCCTGGTCGGCCGCGCACGGCCGCTGCGTGCGGCCGGCGGCGGCGGCGTGCTGCAACTGCTGACCGCGCTGTCCGGCCTGCTGGCCAGCGGCAGCGCGCAGGCCGCCGCCGAACAAGCCGGCGACGCCGCCGATGCCGCACAACAAACCGCCACCGCCACGCAGGACACGCCCGCACCATGACCACCAGCGCGACCGAGCCGGCCACGCCGGGCGCGGCCCCCGAAACAGCGGCACGTCCGCGCGCGCCATTGGCATTGGTGGTGCTGGCGGTGCTCGCGGTCGGCTACACCCTGTGGGCCACCCAGGACCTGATCCTGCCGGTGCTGCTGGCGATGTTCTTCGCCCTGATCGGCAACCCGATCATCCGCCTGCTGCAACGCATCCGCGTCCCGCGCTTCCTCGGCGCACTGGCGGTGCTGTGCAGCGGCATCGCGCTGATCGTCATGCTCGGCCAGCAACTGGTGCAGCCGGCCGGGGAATGGATCCGCGAGGCGCCGCGCGAGCTGCGCAGCCTCGCGCCCAAGCTGCAGAAGCTGACCAAGCCGGTGCAGGACGCCAACAAGGCGGCGGAGAACATCGCCCGGGTCGCCGGCGGCGAGAGCGCGGCCAAGCCGGTGCAGGTGGTCAAGACCGAGGTCAACGATCCCTACCGCTCGCTCACCGCCACGCCGATGCTGGCGGCCTCGGTGCTGGCGGTGGTGCTGCTGACCTTCTTCTTCATGGTCTACGGACAGGATCTGCAGCGCAACGCGATCGCGCTGCTGCCCGACCGGCAGAAGAAACGGGTCACGGTGGAGATCCTGCACGCGATCGAAACCGAGGTCAGCCGCTACGTGCTGACCATCAGCGTGATCAATGCGGTGGTCGGCCTGGTGTTCGCCGGCTGCCTGTTCTTCATCCTCGGCCTGCCGCTGGACGAAGCCCTGCTGTGGGGCACGATGGCGGCGATCCTCAACTTCGCGCCGTATGTCGGGCCTCTGATCGGGATCGTGGCGATGCTGCTGATGGGTTTCGCCAGCTTCGACGAACCGCTGCGCGCGCTCGTGCCGGCCGCCATCTACCTGGGCCTGCACACGCTGGAGGGACAGATCGTCACCCCGATCGTGCTCGGCCGGCGGATGGCGCTGTCGCCGCTGGTGCTGATCCTGGCGCTGATGGTGTTCGGCTGGCTGTGGGGCCTGGCCGGCCTGCTGCTGGCGGTGCCGCTGCTGGTCTGCGTGAAGATCGTGCTGACCAAGGTCGAAGGCATGGACGGCTGGGCGAAGTTGCTCGAGTAAGGCGCGGCTGGAATCGGCATCACGGCGGCGATCCCTGGCCGGCCCTACAATGCGCCGGTGAATTTCCCCGTCCGCGCCATCAGCCTCGACCTCGACGACACCCTCTGGCCGTTCGCCCCGATCGGCGAACGCATCGAGCGCAGCCTGCACCATTGGTTCGTCGAACACAGCCCGGCCACCGCCGAACGCTTCCCGGTCGCGGAGATGCGCGCGCTGCGCGAACGCGTGTTCGCCGAATTCCCCCAGCATGCGCACGACCTCGGCCTGCTGCGCCGGCTGACCATCGAACGCGCGCTGCGCGAGAGCGGCAGCGACCCGACCCTGGCCAGCGCCGCGCACGCGATCTTCTTCCGCGAGCGCAACCGCGTCGATTTCTATGCCGATGCGCAGGACGCGTTGCAGCGCATCGCCTCGCGGCTGCCGGTGGCGGCGTTGACCAACGGCAATGCCGACCTCGGCGAGATCGGCATCGCCCCGCTGTTCCGCTTCCAGCTCGGCGCGCGCGAATACGGCGCGGGCAAGCCCGATCCCGGCATCTTCCTGGAAACCTGCCGTCGCCTCGAGGTGGCGCCGCACCAGGTGCTGCATGTCGGCGACCATCCGGAGATGGACGTGGCCGGCGCCGCGAACGCGGGGCTGCGCAGCTGCTGGATCGACCGCGGCGACCACGCCTGGCCGGACGCCTTGCCGCCGGCCGATCTGCACTTCACCACCCTCACCGCGCTGGCCGACTGGCTGGACGCAACGCAAACCAACGAGAAAGCCGCATGACGCTACCCGCAGGTTTCGCCACGCCCGACCAGGCCAGTGCGCCGCATTCGCTGCATGTCGTCACCCGCGACGGTTTCGACGCATGGCGCGACGCCCAGCCCGCGCCGGTGCAGGCCTGGCTGGCGGCGCAGCGTTTCGACGGCAGCGCCGGCAGCGCGATCAGCTGGGCCGACCAGCACGGCGGCATCGGCGGCGCGGCGATCGGCATCGGCGATGCGCTGGATGCGTATTCGTACGCGCACGCGCCGACCGCCTTGCCGGGCGGCGACTGGCGCGTCGTCACCGAACTCGACGCAGGCGCGCGGCACGCGCTGCAGCTCGGCTGGGGCCTGGGCTGCTATCGCTTCGACCGCTACAAGGCGGGCAAGCGCGCGCCGGCGCGGCTGGTCGCCGACGCGTTCGATGCGGAAACCCTCGACCTGCTGGCCGCCTGCGTGCGCGTGCGCGACCTGGTCAACACGCCGACCGAGCACATGGGCCCGGACGAACTGGAAGCGGCCGCGCGCGCGCTTGCCGCAGCGCATGGCGCAAGCATCGGCGTGGTCGCCGGCGACGACCTGCTCGCGCAGAACTATCCCGCGATCCACGCGGTCGGCCGCGCCAGCCATCGCGCGCCGCGGATCATCGAACTGGCGTGGGGCGACGCCGCGCATCCGCACGTGGCGATCTGCGGCAAGGGCGTGTGCTTCGACACCGGCGGCCTGGACATCAAGACCGCGGTCGGCATGCGCAACATGAAGAAGGACATGGGCGGCGCCGCGCACGCGCTGGCGCTGGCCGGGCTGGTGATGGCGCGCCGGCTGCCGCTGCGGATCACCCTGCTGATCGCCGCGGTGGAGAATTCGATCGGCCCGAACGCGTTCCGCCCCGGCGAAGTGATCGCCACCCGCAAGGGCGTCAGCGTCGAGATCGACAATACCGATGCCGAAGGCCGCATCGTGCTGTGCGATGCGCTGGCCCGCGCCGGCGAACTCAAGCCCGACCTGCTGCTCGACTTCGCCACCCTCACCGGCGCCGCGCGGATCGCGCTCGGCCCCGACCTGCCGGCGCTGTATGCGAACGACGACGCGCTGGCCAACGATTGGCTGCTCGCCGGCCAGCGCAGCCGCGACCCGCTGTGGCGGATGCCGCTGTGGCGCCCCTACCTGCGCTACCTCACCAGCGGGATCGCCGACATCGCCAACGGCAGCGCCAGCACCATGGCCGGCAGCGTCACCGCCGCGCTGTTCCTCGAGCGCTTCGTCGCCGACACCCAGGCCTGGGGCCATGTCGACGTCTACTCGTGGAACGATACCGACCGCGCCGGCAAGCCCGCCGGCGGCGAGGCGCAAGGGCTGCGCGCGACCTACGCATTGCTGAAGCAGCGCAGCGCGCGCTAGAGCCAGCCTTTCTGCCGGGCGAGGCGGTAGGCCTCGATCCGGTTGCCGACGCCGAGCTTGCCGATCGCCTCGGACAGGTAATTGCGCACGGTGCCCTGCGAGAGATTGAGCTGCGCGGCGATCTCGCCGGCGGACAGGCCATCGCCGGCCAGGCGCAGCACCTGGCGTTCGCGGTCGTTGAGCGGGTCGGCATCGCTCCATGCGTCGAGCGCGAGCTGCGGGTCGATGGCGCGACCGCCGCGGTGCACCTTGCGCAGCGCTTCGGCCAGGTCCTCGGCCGGCGCATCCTTGAGCAGGTAGCCGGACACCCCGGCCTCCAGCGCGCGGCGCAGGAACCCGGCGCGGGCGAAGGTGGTGACGATCACCACTTTCGTCGGCAGTTCGTGGCGCTGGATGCGCTGCGCGAGTTCCAGGCCGGTCAGGCCCGGCATCTCGATGTCGGTGACCAGCAGGTCGGGTTTCAGTCGCTGCAGTTCGCGCCAGGCGGCTTCGCCGTCGGCGGCGGCGCCGAGCACCTCGATGTCGGTTTCCAGGTTGAGCAACGCGGACAAGGCGCCGCGCACCATCGCCTGGTCCTCGGCCAGCAGGATGCGGATCATGCGCGCGCACCTGCGTTGCCCGCCGCATCGGCCGCATCCGGGACCGCGCGCAACGGCGCGACCGGCTCGCGCCAGGCCAACGGCAGGCGCACCAGCAGGCGGGTGCCGCCGCCACGCGGCGAGTCCACGCTGAGCGTGCCGCCGAGCGCGCGCACGCGGTCGCGCATGCCGGCCAGGCCATTGCCGTCCGCATGCACGCCGCCGCGGCCGTCGTCGCCGATGCACAGCTGCACGGTCTTCGCCTCGCGCACGAATTCGATCCGCGCCCGCGCCGCCTGCGCATGCCGGGCGATGTTGGTCACCGCTTCGCGCAGCACCAGCGACAACCCGCGCTCGACCTCCGGCGGCAACTCGTCCGGCGGCGCATCGTAGTCCAGCTGCACCTGCGAGGATTCCAGCATCAGTTTCGCCGAGGCGAGTTCGGCGGCAAGGTCGGCGGAACGGATGCCGGTGACCGCGCTGCGCACCTGCGCCAGCGCGTCGCGCGCCACGCGTTCGGCTTCTTCCATGTGCAGCCGCGACGCGGGGGATCGCGATCGGCCAGCTTGCGCGCCAGTTCGAGCTTCAACGTGATCAGCGACAGCGTGTGGCCGAGCAGGTCGTGCAGGTCGCGGCCGATGCGCTCGCGCTCGGCGGTGGCGGCGAGCCGCCGCACTTCGTCGTGCGAGAGCGCGAGCGCGGCGTCCTTCTCCTGGCTGCTGTGCTCGACATTGACGATGATCCCGATCACCAGGGTCATCGCCGGCACCCACAGCAGCATCTGCAGCGGATAGCCGATCCACGCGGCGAGCGAGAGGTAAACCGCGTTCATCGCCAGCAGCTGCAGGATGTAGGCGCGCAACGTCGGCCGCCGCGCGTTCGTGCGCAGCATCACGCAGCCGAACACGAAGTAGCTGAGGCCGGACGGATACCAGCGCAGCAAGGCCATGCTCAACGCCGCCATGCCGACGGCATAACGCCACGCGTGGCGCCGCGGTGCCAGCAGCACCTTCGCGTACAGCCACAGGAAGATCGGATACGACAGCACGGTCAACAGCAACCAGCGCGTGTCGTAGCCGCCGCCGAACAGCGGGGTGAGGAAGATCCATATCGTCCACAGCAGGTGCACGCCGTCGGCCCACGGCGACTTGCCGCGGCGGATCGCCTCGGCCACCGCGCTGTCCGGGGCCGGGACCATCCGGCGTCGCAACCATGCAGGAACGTTCATGCCGTCATCCTAAGCGAGCACGCGCGCATCCGACGCCCGCCTCAACCGTTGCGGCGCAGGCGGCGCACCGCCAGCCACAGGCAGGCCACGGCGAACGCGCACAGCACCATGCCATGCGCCGCGCCGCTGCCCGCGTGCGGCATGCCCACTGCGGACAACGCCAGCTGGTTGAGGTGGTAGCTCGGCCACAGGCCGGCGATCTGCTGCAGGAACTTCGGCATCACCGACAGCGGGAACCACAGGCCGGACATGAAGGCCATCGGCAGGTAGATCATGTTGACCAGGCCGGGCGCGCCCTGGCCCTTGATCAGCGTCCCCAGCAGCAGGCCCAGCGCGCAGAACGGCACCACCCCGGCGACTTCCAGCGCGAACAGGCGCACGACCTGGATTGCGGTCAACGGCACGTGGGCGACGAACAGCGCCAAGCAAAGCAGCAGCGAGGCGATCACCGCGGCGACCAGCATCGCCATCGTCAGCTTGCCGATCAGGTAAGCGGCCGGCGGCATCGGCAACGCGCGCTTGAGGGTGAGCAGGCCGCCGTCGCGTTCCAGCGCCAGCGACACGCCGAAGCCGAACAGGCCCGGCGCCATCACCCCGAAGGTGGAATACGCGGCCAGCATGTAACGCGCCTGCTGGCCGTTGCCGTGGCCGAGCAGCACGCCGAACATCAGGTAGAACACGGTGGGAAACAACAGGGTCGGCAGCACGAAGCCGGGGCTGCGCAGGTAGCGCAGGATCTCGCTGCGGGTTTCCTGCAGGTAGGCGTTGACGATGCGGGCGCGCGGCATCGGCGGCGCGTGCGGACGCTCGGACAGGATCGACAGGTCGATGGGGCTGTTCATCAGGCGGCTTCCTGCAGGGCGATGTTGTCGTCGCGGGTGAGTTCGGTGAAGGCTTCGGCCAGGCCGGCGGCGCGCACTTCAAGCTGGGACAGGCTGGCGTCCTGCGCCAGCAGGCGGCGCACCAGCAGTTCCACGTGCTCGGTGGACAGGCACAGGCGATCGCCGTCGATGCGCGCCTCGGCCACTTCCGGCCATGCGGCAACATCCGCCAGCGACAGCCGTGTCGAGCACCACACGCGCTTGAGCGCGATCCGCGCGCGCAAGGCCTCGACGCTGCCCTCGCTGATGACCTTGCCGCGCGCCATCACGCAGACGCGATCGGCCAGCGCTTCGGCCTCTTCCAGGTAATGGGTGGTCAGCACCACCGAATTGCCTTCGGCGACCAGGTGGCGGATCGCCGCCCACAATTTCTGCCGCGCCTCGATGTCCATGCCGACGGTGGGCTCGTCGAGGAACAGCAGCCTGGGCCGCCCGCACAGCGCCAGCGCGAACTGCACGCGCCGCTGCTGGCCGCCGGACAGCTTGCCGTAGGGCCGCTTGAGCAGGTCGACGACGCCAGCCAGTTCCGCGCTCTCCGCCACGCTGCGCGGCGCCGGGTAGTAACTCGCGGCCAGCCGGATCAGCTCGCCGACCTGCAAGGTCGCCGGTAGTTGCGCGTCCTGCAGCATCACCCCGATGTGGCGGCGCGCCTCGATCCGCTGCGGATCCATGCCGAACAACTCGACGTCGCCGGCATCGGCGCGCACGAGCCCGAGCAGCAGGCCGATCGCGGTGGTCTTGCCGGCGCCGTTCGGGCCCAGCAATGCCAGCAGTTCGCCACCGCGCAATTCGAGGTCGATGCCGTCCAGCGCGCGCAACGCGCCATACGATTTGCCCGCGCCGCGCAAACGCGCCAGCGCGCCGTTGCCATGCTTGCCGTCCCGGTTCGCCATGTGGATGCCTCCGTGTGATGGCGGCAACGATGCGCCCGCGTCCCCCGCGCCGGCAGTCGCGCGCATCATCCATTCGGCATGACAACCGTCAGGTGACGGCGCGGGTCGCCGTCGCTAGCCTGCACACGCATCGGCCAGGCCATGCATGCCGTATCCCGCCCGCAGCCCCGCCATCGACATGTAAAGGAAACTTGACAGCCTGATGCGCATGCACGAAGGTGGCACCCGCCCTTCATTCCCCGCGTCCGCCTGCTCCTGCCCATGAATACATCTGCCGACCTGCTCAACTCGCTGAAGATCGACCGCAACGCGCCGCCGCCGGTGTCGCGCAAGGGCTTGTGGATCACGCTGGCGATCATCGCGGCGGTGCTCGTGCTCGCCATCGCCGCATGGTTCCTGTTCGGCCGCGACAAGGGCATCGAGGTGCGCACCGCCGAAGTCGTGGCCATCGGCAACGGCGGCGCGTCCAGCGCGTCGGTGCTGGATGCCACCGGCTACGTGGTGGCGCGGCGCATGGCCACGGTCAGCGCCAAGGTCACCGGCAAGGTGCGCGAGATCCTGATCGAGGAAGGCCAGCGGGTCGAGGCCGGGCAGGTGATGGCCACCCTCGACCCGATCGACGCCGAACAGCAGCGCGCGCTGTCCGCCTCGCAGTTGCAGGCCGCGCGCAGCCAGGCGGTCGGCGTGCAGGCGCAGCTGAAGGAAGCCGAAGCCAATGCCGCAAGGCTGGGGGCGCTGGTCGGCCAGAAGCTGGTGTCGCGCGCGCAGTTCGAGCAAGCCATCGCCCAGCGCGACGCGCTGCGCGCGCAACTGGCCGCCGCGCAGCGCAACGCGCAGGTGGCCGCCGACAGCCTGCGGATTTCCGCGCAGGGCGTGGACAACACCATCGTGCGCGCGCCATTCGCCGGCGTGGTCATCGCCAAGGCCGCGCAACCCGGCGAGATCGTCTCGCCGTTCTCCGCCGGCGGCGGCTATACCCGCACCGGCATCGGCACCATCGTCGACATGGATTCGCTGGAAGTGGAAGTCGAAGTCGGCGAGGCCTTCATCGGCCGGGTCAAGCCGGGCATGCCGACCGAAACCGTCCTCAACGCCTACCAGGACTGGAAGATCCCCGGCAAGGTGATCGCGATCATCCCCGCCGCCGACCGCGGCAAGGCCACGGTCAAGGTGCGCGTCGGGCTGGATGCCAAGGGCGATCCGCGCATCGTCCCCGACATGGGCGCGCGCGTCGGCTTCCTCGAAGCGGCCAAGCCGGTGCAGGCGGACGTGAAGCCCGGCGTGCTGGTGCCGGCCGCGGCGATCGTCGAGCGCGACGGCAAGGATGTCGCCTTCGCGATCAATGGCGATGCCGTGCAACAGCGCGCCCTCAAGCTTGGCCGCACCCTCGGCGACGACCGCGAGGTGCTGCAGGGCCTGAGCGGCGGCGACGCGGTGGTGCTCGACCCGCCCGAACAACTGGTCGACGGTTCCCGCGTGCGCCTGGCGCGTGAGGAAGCGGCTTCCGACGCGAACAACAACTGATCCGGCAACACAACGCATTCCAACGGAGCCGCCATGTCCACCCTCGTCAGCATCCGCAACCTGCACAAGACCTACCAGCGCGGCCCCGAAAAGGTCGACGTGCTGAAGGGCATCGACATCGACATCGACCAGGGCGATTTCGTCGCGCTGATGGGCCCCTCCGGTTCCGGCAAGACCACCCTGCTCAACCTGATCGGCGGGCTGGATTCGCCGAGCTCGGGCAGCATCGAGATCGCCGGCCAGCGCATCGACGCGATGAAGTCCGGCCAGCTGTCGCAATGGCGCAGCAACCACGTCGGCTTCGTGTTCCAGTTCTACAACCTGATGCCGACCCTGACCGCGCAGAAGAACGTCGAGCTGCCGCTGCTGCTGACCAAGCTGTCGGCGGCACAGCGCAAGCGCAATGCGGAAGTCGCGCTGCAGCTGGTCGGCCTGGCCGAACGCGGCAAGCACCGCCCGGCGGAACTGTCCGGCGGCCAGCAGCAGCGCGTCGCCATCGCCCGCGCCATCGTCTCCGACCCCACCCTGCTGATCTGCGACGAACCCACCGGCGACCTCGACCGCGCCTCGGCGGAGGAGATCCTGGGCCTGCTGCAGACGCTCAACCGCGAGCACGGCAAGACCATCGTGATGGTGACCCACGACCCCAAGGCCGCGGAGTACGCCACCCACACCCTGCATCTCGACAAGGGCAACCTGGTCGAGCAAGCCGCGCACGCCTGACGGAGCGCCGCGATGAAATATTTCCACCTGATCTGGGCCGCGCTGTTCCGCAGCAAGACCCGCACCCTGCTCACCCTGCTGTCGGTGGTCGCCGCCTTCCTGCTGTTCGGCATGCTGGATTCGGTGCGGGTGGCGTTCAATTCCGGCGGCCAGGTCTCCGGCGCCAACCGCATGGTCACCTCCTCGCGGCTGTCGATCACGCAGATGCTGCCGTACAGCCTGGACGCGCAGATCGACGCGATCCCGGGGGTGAAGCAGGCCGCGTACGCCGCCTGGTTCGGCGGCATCTACCGCGACCCGAAGAACTTCTTCGCGAACTTCAGCGTGAGCCCGGACTACCTGGACCTGTATCCGGAGTTCAAGCTGCCCGATGCGCAGAAGAAGGCCTGGCTGGCCGACCAGCGCGGCGCCATCGTCGGCGAATCGCTGGCCAAGCAGTTCGGCTGGAAGGTCGGCGACACCATCCCGCTGCAGGCCACGATCTTCCCGACCAGGGGCAGCAACAACTGGGAGTTCACCCTGCGCGGCATCTACCGCATCGACGACCCCAAGCAGAAAGGCCAGGAACGCGTGCTGTTCTTCCACTGGAAGTACTTCGACGAAGCCAACGACTACGTGAAGGGGCGCGTCGGCTGGTTCATCGTCAAGCCGGGGAACGCGGCGGTGTCCGATCGCGTTGCGCACGCCATCGACGCGCTCAGCGCGAACTCCGACCACGAGACCAAGACCCAGACCGAGGAAGCCTTCAACCAGGCCTTCGCCAAGCAGATCGGCGACATCGGCCTGATCGTCACCGCGATCATGGGCGCGGTGTTCTTCACCCTGCTGCTGCTGACCGGCAACACCATGGCGCAGGCGGTGCGCGAGCGCATCCCCGAGCTCGCGGTGCTGAAGACCATCGGTTTCAGCAACCGCAGCGTGCTGCTGTTGCTGCTGGGCGAATCGGTGTTGCTGGTGGCCTTGGGCGGCCTGATCGGGCTCGGCCTGGCGCCGTTGCTGATGCAGGCCGCGGTCGCCGGCAGCGGCGGCTTCATCCAGCTGCCTTCCACCTTGCCGCGCGAGACCCTGGCGATCGGCGTGCTGCTGATGCTGGCGTTCGGCGTGCTGGCGGGCATGCTGCCGGCGCTGCGCGGCATGCGCCTGAACATCGTCGATGCATTGGCCGGCCGATAAGGGAACAAGCACATGAAACGATTCTTTTCCGGCCTGCTCACCGTGCTCGCGCTGGCCGTCCTGCTGGCGGCGTGGATCATGCTGCCCTGGTTCGGCGTGCTCGCCGTCGCCATCGCCATCGCGCTCTGGCTGTTGCTCACCCGCAGCGGCCGGCTGGCGCGCGAGGCGACCAAGATCGGCATCGCCGGCCTGCCGCAACGCTGGGGCGCCTCGCTGGTGATCGTGGTCGGCATCGCCGGCGTGGTCGCCGTGCTCACCGCGATGCTGGCGATGGGCAACGGCTTCAAGGCCACCCTCGACAAGACCGGCGATGATCGCAGCGCGATCATGCTGCGCGCCGGCTCGCAAGCGGAAACCAATTCGGTGATCACCCGCGACCAAGTGCCGCTGATCTCCACCCTGCCGGGTATCGCCAAGGGTGTGGACGGCAAGCCGCTGGCCTCGGCCGAGCTGTCGCAGATCATCAACCTGCCGAGCATGGCCGACGGCACCGACGCCAACGTGCAGTTCCGCGGCGTCGGTCCGGCGGCATGGGAAATGCGGCCGCAGGTGAAGATCGTGCAGGGCCGCAAGTTCGGCGGCGGCCTGCGCGAGATCGTGGTCGGCCGTGGCGCGCAGCAACGCTTCCGCGGCCTGGAGCTCGGCAAGCAGCTCAAGCTGGCCAACCAGATGTGGACCGTGGTCGGCGTGTTCGAGTCCGGCGATTCGCACGAATCCGAATTGTGGGCGGATGCCGACGTGCTCGGCCCGGCGTACCAGCGCCAGGCGTTCCAGTCGATGACGGCGAAGCTCGACGGCAAGGACGGCTTCAAGCAGTTGAAGGCCGCGCTGGCCGCCGACCCGCGCCTGAAGCTGGACGTCGAAACCACCCGCAACTATTACGGCAAGCAGTCCGAAGGCCTCACCAAGCTGATCAACGCGCTCGGCGTGGTGATCGGCGCGATCATGGCGATCGGCGCGGTGTTCGGCGCGCTCAACAGCATGTACGCCGCGGTCGCCGGCCGTGCCCGCGAGATCGCGACGATGCGCGCGATCGGCTTCCGCGGCCTGCCGGTGGTCACCGCGGTGATGCTGGAAACCATGCTGCTGGCCCTGCTCGGCGGGCTGCTGGGCGCCGGCATCGCCTGGCTGGTGTTCAACGGCTACACGGTGAGCACGCTGGGGCAGAACTTCAGCCAGGTGGTGTTCCAGTTCCGGGTCTCGCCGGAACTGCTGTGGACCGGCTTGAAGTGGGCGCTGGGGATCGGCTTGGTCGGCGGGTTGTTCCCGGCGCTGCGCGCTGCGCGCTTGCCGGTGACCGAGGCGTTGCGCGCGGCCTAGATGTGTAAACCCACCACGTTGTTCAGTGGGATTCGGGTGATGGGTGGCCTGTAGCCAAGGCTGGCATGTGGTCGATGCCAGTTGTAGTGATGAAGCCAGCCCTGCAGCGCGTGGGCTCGCTGTTCGGAGTTGGCGTATGAGCGGGCGTAGGCCCATTCGCGCAGGCTGGTCTGCACCAGCCGCTCAGCCTTGCCGTTGGTGCGTGGGGTGTAGGGGCGCGTGCGCAGGTGGCGCATGCCCAACCGACGGACCAGACGCCGGAAGCTACGCGATCTGTAGCAGGCGCCGTTGTCGGTCAGGACGCGCTCGAATTGCACGCCCAAGCGTCGGTAGTAGCGCACCGTCCGCAACAGCGCCCTGCACGCGCTACTACCGCGCTCGTCCGGCTCGATGGAGCCGAACGCCACGCGGGAGTGGTCATCGATGGCCAGATGGACGTATTCCCAGCCGATGCCATCGGAGTTGACTTGGCGATTGCCGGTGACCCGATGCCCCGGCTGTCGGAAACGAGCAAGCTTCTTGATGTCCAGATGCAGCAGCTGGCCGGGCAAGGCGTATTCGTAGCGGTTCTCCGGCGCTGCCGGCTGCAGTTCGGCCAAGCGGTGCAGGCCGGCGCGACGCAGCAGCCGGGCGATGGTGCTCGGGGCAACAGGCAGTTGCCCGGCGATCTGCCGATACGTCTGCCGTGAGCGGCGCCGCTCGATGACGTGCTGCACAATCTCCTGTGGCGTGGCATGCGGGCAGGAGCGTGGCCGAGAGGACCGGTCGACCAAGCCTTGCGGACCTTCCTCCTTGAACCGTCTGAGCCACTTGTAGGCCGTGCGGACGCTGACACCGGCCGCATGCGCTGCTTCTTCGACGCGAAGGCCCTGAACAAGGATGCGGTCCACGAGCAGGGCTCGACCGCGCGGGCTCAAACGGGCATGTTTATGCAGGTTCATCCGGGGCTCCTGGGGGCTGGGTTGGCTTCGCAACCCCCATCTTCCAGAGATGCCCCGGATGAACAACCTACCGAGAGATCACACCTAGAGCTCCGCGCGCGGCGCGCCCTGCCGGCGCCCGCCACGCCACAGGCCCTCGCCGACGAACACCGCCAGCGCCAGCCAGATGCAGGCGAAGCCGATCAGCCGCGCGCGGTCGAAGGGTTCGTGGAACACGAACACGCCGATCAGGAATTGCAGGGTCGGCGCGATGTACTGCATCACCCCGACCGTGGCCAGCGGAATCCTGCGTACCGCATAGGCGAAGCCGATCAGCGGCAACGCGGTGAGGATGCCGCCGAACGCCAGCAGCGCGCTCAACCACGCGCCGTAACCCGCACCGAAGCCGCCGGCGCCGTGGTTCCGGTTCCACAGCAGCCATGCGATGGCCGGCACGAACAGGTAGGCGCTCTCCACGCCCAGCCCGGTCACCGGATCCACATGCGCCAGCTTGCGCACCAGGCCGTACAGGCCGAACGAGGCGGCCAGCGCCAGCGCGATCCACGGGAAGCTGCCGTAGTTGAAGGTCAGCCACAGCACGCCGGCCGCGGCGATCGCCACCGACAGCCATTGCAGCGGGCGCAGGCGTTCGCGCAGGAACACCACGCCGATCACCACGTTGAGCAGTGGGTTGATGAAGTAGCCCAGCGCAGTCTCGACCACGTGCCCCGCATTCACCGCCCAGATGTACAGGCTCCAGTTGAACGCGATCAGCATGCCGCTGAGCGCCAGCATCCAGGCCAGCCTGGGCTGCCCCGCCAGGGCCTGCTTCAGCCAGCGGCGGCCGTCGCGCCAGAGCAGGAAGGCGCCGACGAACAGGGTGCTCCAGGCGATCCGGTGCAGCACGATCTCCAGCGACGGCACCGCCTTGAGCAGGTGCCAGTACAGCGGCACCACGCCCCAGACCACGAAGGAGAACGCAGCCGCCCACAGGCCGCGCCGGGTTTCCGCCGCCGCAATCACCTCGCCTTCGCCTTGGTCGCCTTGGCCACGGTGATCGCCACCACGCCGAGCAGGATCACGCCCATCGCCAGCAGCTCATGGGCGCCGAAGCGTTCGTGCGCCAGCCAGGCGCCCAATGCCACCGCGATCGCCGGATTGACGTAGGCATAGCTGCTGGCCAGCGCCGGGCGCACGTGGTGCAGCAGCCAGATGTAGGCGCTGAAACCGAACCAGGAGCCGAACACCACCAGGTAGGCGAACGCGCCCAGCGCATGCGGCGTCGGCAACGCGTGGATGCGCTCGCCGAGCAGCAGGCCGGTGGCGAGCATGGCGATCCCGCCGCACAGCATCTGCGCGGCGGCGTTCATGGCCGGCGGCGCGAGGTCGCGGCCGCGGCTCCAGATCGAACCGAACGACCATGCCAGGGTGGCGACCAGCAGCGCGACCATGCCGGTCTTGGACGCGGTCAGGCTGCTGTCGGCGTTGAGCCAGAGCACGCCCAGGAAACCGATCCCGAGCCCGACCCATTCCATGCGCGCCGGATGCTCGCCGCGCAACGCCGAGAAGACGCCCATCCACAATGGCGCCGATGCCACCGCCACCGCGGCCATGCCGGAACTGACGCTCTGCTCGGCCAGGTTGACCATGCCGTTGCCGAGCAGCATCAGCAACACGCCCAGCGCCGCCGCGTTGCGCCATTGCGCCGGGGTGGGCATGCGCATGCCGCGCCAGCGCAGGAAGGCGAACATCAGCCCGCCGGCGACGGTGAAGCGGATGCCGCCGAGCAGGAACGGGGTGAACCCGCCTTCCAGCGCGAAGCGGATGCCGAGGTAGGTGGATCCCCAGATCAGGTACACCGCCGCCAGCGCGAGGGCGACGCGGGGGCCCGCCGAATCGGCCGGGGTGTCGATGGCATTGCTGTTCATCCGCTCAGGCTACGCCCGGCGCATGGAACGCGTTTGAAAATCCATGCGCCTTCGCGCAAAATTTTTGCGTGGCCATTCCGATCCTGCTCGACGACTTCGACCATCGCCTGCTGGCGCTGCTGCAGGACGATGCCGCGCGCACCCTGACCGCGCTCGGCGAAGCGGTCGGGCTTTCGCCCAGCGCGGTGCAGCGGCGGATCACCCGCTACCGCAAGCACGGCCTGCTGCAGCAGGTGGCGGTGCTGGATTCGACGGCGTTCCCGGCCGTGGTGCTGGCCGCGGTGTGGGTGACGATGGAGCGCGAATCGGTGCGCACGCTCAATGCGTTCTACGCGCGCATGCGCGCCGCGCCGGAAGTGCAGCAGTGCTACCAGCTGGCCGGCGACTGGGACTACCTGGTGATCATGGCGACGACCAGCGTCGGCGCCTACCGGGAGGCCGCCGAGCGCCTGTTCAAGGTCGACGGCAACATCAAGCGCTACGAGACCCGGCTGGTGTTCGACACGGTCAAGCGCGGCCTGCGCCTGCCGACGCAGGCGCCGAGCGCGAGATCGCGCCGGCGCGGCTGAAACCGCGCCGGCCGCTCGCCGCTCAATCGGTCCAGTGCCCGGCGCTGCGCGCCTGCGGCAACACCTGCGCCGACAGCTTGGCGTCCGCGCCGAGCAGGCCGATCGCGTCGCCGAGGATCGCCGCCGATTCGCGCAGCAACGGATCGCGCGACTTCTTCGCCGCTTCCTCGCGCGCCACGTCCTTGGCCACGTTGCGTTCGCTGGCCTGCAGCCCGTCGTCGGACGCATCGTCGAGCAGCGGATCCAGCGCGATGCCGAGCTGCTTGCGCTGTTCGGCGCGCTGCTTGCGCTGCGCATCGAACTTGTCGCGTTCGGCGCGGCGCTCGGCCTCGTTCAGCGACACCGACTTCTTGGCCTGCTCCTCGCGGAACTTGGCCACGTCCTCGACCCACCACTGGAATTCCACGTCCTTGGCGATGCGCGCATCGTGGCGTGCATCCAGCTTGCCGAGCAGCCCGGCGAAATTGCCGTACTGCACGTGCGGCGCGGCCGCGATCCGCGTCCACGGCAGCGCGTTGTCGTAGGTGCTCTCGCCGTATTCGCTGGCATCCACGCTGGCCGGGAACGCCACGTCCGGTACCACGCCCTTGTTCTGGGTGCTGCTGCCGCCCGGGCGGAAGAACTGGGCGATGGTCAGCTTGACCTGGCCGAAGCGCGGTTCCTCGTTGGCCGGCCAGCGGTCGAGGTCGACCATGTTCTGCACCGTGCCCTTGCCGAAGGTGGTCTCGCCGATGACCAGGCCGCGGCCGTAGTCCTGGATCGCGCCGGCGACGATTTCCGACGCCGAGGCCGAGCCGCGGTTGACCAGCACCGCCAGCGGGCCATCCCAGGCCACGCCGGGCTTGTCGTCGTCCTCGACGCTGACCCGGCCGCCGGACTCGCGCACCTGCACCACCGGGCCCTTGTCGATGAACAGGCCGGTGAGCTCGATCGCCTCGCTCAGCGAACCGCCGCCGTTGCCGCGCAGGTCCAGCACCACGCCGTCCATCTTCTGCGCGCGGAACTGCGCCAGCATGCGCGCGACGTCCTTGGTCGCCGAGGCGTAGTCGTCGTCGCGGCGGCGGCGCGCTTCGACGTCCTGGTAGAAGCCGGGCAGCTTGATCACGCCGATCCGGCGCGCCGGCTCGCCGTTCGCGGCCGGCAAGCTGATCGACTCGGCCTTGGCGCGCGCGTCCTCCAGCCGCACCTTGGCGCGGGTCAGCAGCACGCGCACCGGCTTGCTGTCCAGCGGCGCCTCGGCGGCGACCACGTCCAGGCGCACCTGGGTGTTGGCCGCGCCGCGGATCAGGTCGACGACGTCGTCCGTGCGCCAGCCGATCACGTCCTTCATCTCGCCCGACGCGCCCTGGCCGACGCCGACGATGCGGTCCCCCGGCTTCAGCTTGCCGCTGCGCAGCGCCGGGCCGCCGGGCACCATCTCGCGCACCACGACCATGTCGTCCTGCTTGAACAGCACCGCGCCGATCCCCTCCAGCGAATTGGAGATCGTCATGTTGAAGTTGGTCGCGCTGCGCGGGGTCATGTAATCGGTATGCGGGTCGATCGCCGCCGCATAGGCGTTGAGGAAGCTCTGGAACACCTCGTCGCCCTTGAGCTCGTTGATGCTGTCGAGCATGTTCGCGTAGCGCTTGTCCAGGGTCTTGCGGATTTCGTCCGGCTTCTTGCCGGCCAGCTTCAGGCGCAGCCAGTCGTTCTTCACCGACTGCTTCCACAGCGCATCCAGCGCCGCGCCGTTCGCCGCCCACGGCACGTCCTTGCGGTCGTATTCGTAGCGCTCGTTGCCGCTGAAATCGAAGCCGCCCTTCAGCAGGCCGCGCGCATAGCCGATGCGTTCGCCGACCCGCTGGCGGTACAGCGCGAACATCGCCCACGCCGGATCGACCTGGCCGCTCTTGATCGCGTCGTCGAGCCGGGTCGCGTACTTCGAGAAGCCGGCCACGTCCTGCGCGGTCAGGAACACCTTGCCCGGATCGAGGGTGTCCAGGTAGCGCTTGAGGATGTCCTGCGACAGCGCATCGTCCAGCGCGCGCGGGCGGTAGGCGTAGCGGCTGTCGGAGAGCAGGCCATAGACCAGGCGCGAAGTCGTCGCCTGGTCGCTGGTCGGCGCGGACGGCAGCGCATCGCTGCCGTTGCCGGCACCCGCGCGCGCCAGCAAGGCGAGCGGCGCGGCCAGGGCAAGGCCAAGGGAGAGGGCGAGCATGGTACGGGTCGGCTTCATTTCGATATCCGCGGCGTGGGGCCAGCTTGATCCAGCATGTCGTTGCAGGTTGCGCCTGAATGCGACCACGGCACAGTGCCGGAAGTTCGGTGGCTCGGGCGTTCCCCCACTCTACCGATCCGGGCCATGCCTGCATGAACGGCACGCCACGCGGCGCGGCCGCCCGGATGGGCGGTGGACTCCGGCGGATCAGGCGAGGCCGGCGGCCTGGCGGTCGGCGTGGTAGCTGGAACGCACCATCGGGCCCGAGGCGACGTGGCTGAACCCGAGCGTGTAGCCGTAGTCCTCCAGCGCCTTGAATTCCTCCGGCGTCCAGTAGCGCAGCAACGGGTGGTGGGCCGGCGACGGCTGCAGGTACTGGCCGATGGTCACCATTTCCACGTCGTGCGCGCGCAGGTCGCGCAGGGTGGCCTGCACCTGTTCCATGGTCTCGCCCAGGCCGAGCATGATCCCGCTCTTGGTCGGGATGCCGGGGTGTTGCGCCTTGAACTGCTGCAGCAGGGTCAGCGACCACTGGTAGTCCGCGCCCGGGCGCACGTTGCGGTACAGGTCGGGCACGGTCTCGATGTTGTGGTTGAACACGTCCGGCGGATCCGCGGCCAGGATCGCAAGCGCGCGCTCCATGCGGCCCTTGCCGCGGAAATCGGGGGTGAGGATCTCGATGCGGATGCCGGGCGAGGCCGCGCGGGTCTCGCGGATGCAGTCGACGAAATGCTGGGCGCCGCCATCGCGCAGGTCATCGCGGTCGACGCTGGTGATCACCACGTACTTCAGGCCCATGTCGGCGACGGTGCGCGCCAGCCGCAGCGGCTCGCCGGCATCGGCGGGCTTGGGCCGGCCGTGGGCGACATCGCAGAAGCTGCAGCGGCGCGTGCAGACGTCGCCGAGGATCATGAAGGTCGCGGTGCCGTGGCTGAAGCACTCGTGGATGTTCGGGCAGCTGGCGTCTTCGCAGACGGTGACCAGGCGGTTCTCGCGCAGCTTGGACTTCAGCGCCTGCACCGCATTGCCGGACGGGATGCGCACGCGGATCCAGCTGGGCTTGCGCAGTACCGGCGCCTCGGCGAATTCCACCGGCGAACGGCCGATCTTGTCGCCGGCGACCTGGCGCGCGCCGGGTTCCAGCGAGGCATGCTCGGGCGAAGTAGCGGCGTCGGCGACGACCGACAGCGGGATGGTGCGGGGCGTGCTGCTCATGCCGCGATTATCGCCGATGCGGGCTCAGGCCGCCGCCAGCAGCTCGGGCAACGCGGCATCCTGCCGCGGCGACAGGCCGAACTGTTTCGCCATCTGCGCCAGCAGCACCGGCTTGACCGCGTCCAGCGAGGACGGCCCGCCGAGGTCGCCCATCGCCACCACCTCCAGCCCCTGGTAACCGCAGGGATTGATGCGCAGGAACGGTGCGGTGCTTTCGCCGGCGATGTTGAAGGCGAGGCCGTGGAAGGTGCAGCCGCGGCGCACGCGGATGCCGAGCGCGGCGACCTTGGCGCCGTTGACGTAGACGCCGGGCGCGCCCTCGCGGCGCGCGCCTTCGATGTTCCACTCGGCCAGGGTGTCGATGATCGCCTGCTCGATCTTGCACACGTAGTCGCGCACGCCGATCTTCAGCCGCTTCAGGTCGAGCAGCGGATAGGCCACGATCTGGCCCGGCCCGTGGTAGGTCACCTGGCCGCCGCGATCGACATGGATGACGGGAATCTCGCCCGGCATCAGCACGTGTTCGGGCTTGCCGGCCTGGCCCAGGGTGAACACCGGTTCGTGTTCGACGAACCACAGTTCGTCGTCGGTGGCCTCGCTGCGTGCGTCGGTGAAGGCCTGCATCGCGCGCCACACCGGCTCGTAGGGCTGGCGGCCCAGATCCCTGACGACGGCCGCGCGGGCCGCCGCATCGCGCGCCTCGCCCGCCGCGCAAGCGGCGCCTACAGCGTCCACTTCACCTCGGGGTGCGCGCGCAGGGCTTCGTGCGCGCGGTCGTACTCCTCGCGCGAATTGGCGCGGAACGCGATCCGCACCGAGACGTAACGGCCGCTCGAGGAGTGCTTCCAGTTGACCGATTCGTGCAGGACCTCGATGCCGGCATCGAGCAGGGCGGTCGGCAGGGCGGTTTCCAGGTCCTTGTCGGCGCTGCCCATCGCGCTCAGCTCGAAGGTGCCGGGGAACTGGAAGCCGTGTTCGGGATTGTCGGAATGGATGTCCATGCCCCGATTATGGGTACCGCCATCGGCGAAACCAAGCCGCGGTAGGATGGCTGCCAGGCCATGGGGATGAGCCGATGGACAATAGCGCCACGACGGCGAGCGCGGTCGACCCGATGGACGTGCGTCGCGCGATCTTCGCCGGCGAACTGTTCCTGGAATACCTGCCGATGGTCGACCTGCAGGCGGGCGACCGCTGCATCGGCTGCGAGGCGCTGGTGCGCTGGCGGCGCGCCGGCGCCGTGGTGCCGCCGCTGGCCTTCATCCCTGCCATCGAGAACACCCCGGTCTCCGGCTTGCTGACCTATTGGGTGATCGACCGCATGGCCAGCGAGCTCGGCGACTGGCTGCGCGCGCATGAGGACGTGCACGTGGCGATCAACGTGCCGCCCGAGATCCTGGGGCGCGGCGGGCTGGAGTACGCCGCCTACAAGGCCAACCTGCTGAAGGTGCGCAGCCGGCTGCTGCTGGAGATCACCGAACGCGGCGCGCCCGACCACCTGGGCCTGCAGGAATTGCGCGCGATCGCCCAGGACGACGAGGTGCTGATCGCGATGGACGACATCGGCATCGACGGCGGCAGCATGCTGGCGTTCGCGCGCACGCCGGTGGACGTGCTCAAGCTGGACCGCAGCGTCATCGCGCGGATCGGCAGCGCCGGCGACGGCGTCACCGTGGAGGAGTTGGCCAGCCTGGTGAAGGTCGGCCGCCAGCGCTTCGTCGCCGAGGGCGTGGAACACGCCGGGCAGGCTGATGCGCTGCGCGCGATCGGCGTGCAATGGGCGCAGGGCTGGCTGTATTCACCGCCGCTGCCGGCGGAGGCCTTCATCGCCTGGCATGCCGCTCATCGCTGATGCCGGGGCGGCGGCGGCCTAGACCGACTGCCACCACATCAGCAGCGAATGCCACAGGCGCTTGAAGAAGCCACCCTCTTCCACCGCCTGCAACGCCACCAGCGGCGACTGCGCCACCACCTTGCCGTCCAGGGTCACCTTCACCATGCCGATCTTCTGGCCCTTGGCGATCGGCGCTTCCAGCGACTTCGGCAGGTCCATGCTGGCCTGCAGGCGGTCGTACTTGCCGCGCGGGGTGGACACCAGCAGCGGTTCGACCACGCCCACCGCCACCGTGTCCGCGCCGCCCTTCCACACCTTGGGCGTGGCCAGCGACTTGTTGGCGTCGTACAGCTTGTGCGACTCGTAGAAGCGGAAGCCCCAGTTCAGCAGCGCCTGCGAATCCACCGCGCGCTGGTTCTCGCTGCTGTCGCCCATCACCACGGTGATCAGGCGCTGGTCGCCGCGCTTGGCCGAGGCCATCAGGCAGTAGCCGGCGCTGGAGGTATGGCCGGTCTTGATGCCGTCCACCGACGGATCGCGCCACAGCAGCAGGTTGCGGTTCGGCTGGGTGATCGGGCCGACCGTGAGTTCCTTGATCTTGTTGTAGCTGTAGGCCTCGGGGAAATCGCGGATCAGCGCGCGGCCGAGCAGGGCCAGGTCGTGCGCGGTGGTCATGTGGCCTTCGGCCGACAGGCCGTGCGGATTGACGAAGTGCGAGGCCTTCATGCCGATCTTCGCCGCATACGCGTTCATCAGCTGGGCGAAGGCCTGCTCGCTGCCGGCGACGTGCTCGGCCAGGGCGATCGCGGCATCGTTGCCGGACTGCACCACCATGCCCTTTTCCATGTCCACCAGCGGCGCGGTCTTGTTGACCTCGAAGCCGCTGTAGCTGCCGTCGGTACCGGCGCCGCCGCTGCGCCAGGCGTTCTCCGTCATCATCACCTGGTCGGTCGCCTTGACCTTGCCGGCGGCCATTTCCGCGGCGATCACGTAGCTGGTCATCACCTTGGTGATGCTGGCCGGCTCGACCGGGGTGTCGACGTTCTGACCCGCCAGCACCTGGCCGGTGGCGAAGTCCATGATCAGCCAGGCCTTGCTGGTGGCCGGCGCGGGCGCATCCGGGATCGGCAGGTTGTCGCTGAGCGCGGCCGGCCTGGCGGCAGGCGCGGGGACCGGGGTCTGGGCGAAGGCGAGGCCGGCGGTGGCCAGCGCGACGACAAGCAGCAAACGCGAACGCATCAACAACACTCCTGAAGGCCGCGCCGTGCGCGGCATGTAGCGGTGAAAACCGGGATGGGATTGTAATCCGCAGGCGCGGGGCAAAGCCGGGTGCAGGCGGCGCAAAACGGGGGAATATTCAGTCGCGCACGCGTTGCGGCTGGCCGAAGCCCAGACCGACCACGCGCGCCGCAAGTTCCGGCGCGGCCACCGCATCCACCGGGCCGATCCGCAGGCGCCAGATCTTGCGCCCATTCACGTCGGTGTCGAACAGCTGGGCACGGGCGATCGCGGCCCCCTGCAGCATCGCCAGCGCGTGCTGCGCGTTCTGCTGGTTGGCGAAACTGGCCACCTGCAGGGTCACCTGTTCGGCCGCCGCGCCCTGCGGCGCGGCGGTGGCGGCGACCAGCGCGGCCGCGGTCACCGGCGAAGGCGGCGGCGGTGCGGCCCCGTCCTGCTGCGGGATCGCCGGCGCCGCCGGCGTCCCGGCCTTCGCCGGGGCATCCGGCGCGCCCGGCCTGCCGGTGGCGACCCGCACCCGGCGCGACTGCATCCAGGCATCGAATTCGTCGGCGGTCATCACCTTGCCGTTCTGGTGCATGTCGAAGCGGTAGCGGGTGTCGGCTGCCTTCGCCTCGACCGGCGGCGCCGGCCTGGCGGGACCGGCGGCGGCCAGCGCCTCCGGCAACCGATCCACCAGGCGATCCATTGCGCTGGCATCGGCGGCGTCCTGCGCGCTAGCCAAGCTGCCGCCTGCGTCGCCCGGATGCAGCGCGCGCACCTCGACCCGCGCGGTGCCCTTCTCCCGATAGCCCAGCTTCACCGCGGCGGCGTAGCTCAGGTCGATGATGCGGCTGGAATGGAACGGGCCGCGGTCGTTGATCTTCACCACCACCGACTTGCCGTTGTCGAGGTTGGTCACCCGCGCATAGCTCGGCAGCGGCAGGGTCTTGTGCGCGGCGGTGAAGGCGTACATGTCGTACACCTCGCCGCTGGAGGTCCGGCGGCCGTGGAACTTGTTGCCGTAGTACGACGCGCCGCCTTGCTCGACGTAATCGGCCGCGCTGTCGAGCACCTGGTAGCGCTTGCCGAGCACGCTGTAGCTCTTGTTGCCGGTACGCGCGCGCGGCTCGTCGCGCACTTCCGGTTCCGGGATCGAATCCACGTCGGGGATCTCGTCCGGCACGCTGTCGGCCTCGCCGGGGCGGAACAGGCCGCCGGCGACGTAATCGCCGCGCTTGCTCAGGTCTTCCTGCGCGGGCGCATACGGCGAGGCCTTCGGCTTGCGCAGCGGCGGCGCAGGATTCACGCCCTGCGCCGGCTGCACCACCAGTTTCTGCCCGGGCGGCGGGGACTTCGGCTTGGACGCGGTGCCGGTGGTGGCGCAGGCCGCCAGCGCGAGCGGCAAGGCTGCCAGCAGCAGCGGGCGCGACGTCATGCCGGATCCGGGTCGCGCCCGGCGATGCGTTCGGCGAGCTGGTAGACCGCGCTCGCATACAGCCGCGAGATGTTGTACGTGGTGATCGCCTTGAAGTTGTTGTAGACGATCCAGTATTCCGGCCCGGCCGCGCCATCCAGGGTGATCAGGGTCGCCGGCATGCGGCCGTCGATGCGCACGTTGTCCGCGTAGGTCGCGCGATAGCCCAGCGCCGACAGCGAGGCGATGCTCTGGTCGAGCGTCACCGCGTTGCCCGGGTTGGCGAAGTCGGCCGCGGAGGCGTCGCGCGTCGCGCGCGCCATCACCGGTCCGTTCGCCTGCCAGCCGCCCTTCTTCGCGAAGTAGTTGGCGACCGAGGCGAACACGTCGTCGAGGTCGTTGAACAGGTCACGCTTGCCGTCGCCGTCGCCGTCCACCGCGTAGTCGCGGTAGCTGGACGGCATGAACTGGCCCCAGCCCATCGCGCCGGCGTAGCTGCCCTTCAGCGTGGCGATGTCGAAGCCCTCTTCCTTGCCCAGCGCGAACAGCTGCGCCAGTTCGTCGCGGAAGAAGGCCTCGCGCTTGTTCTCGCGCTCGGCCTTGGCCGGATCGCCGCTGCGCGGATAGGCGAAGGCCAGCGTGTACAGCGCATCGATGACCGGATAGCTGCCCTTGTTGCCGCCGTAGCTGGTTTCGACGCCGAGGATGGCAGTGACGATTTCCTTCGGCACGCCGTACTTGTCCTCGGCGCGCTGCAGGGCCTCGCGGTTGGCGGCGAGGAAGGCGCGGCCGCCGTCGATGCGCTTGGGCTGGATGAAGATCGGCCGGTAGTCGCGCCACGGCTTGGCTTCCGCCGGCCTCGACATCGCGTTGATGATCGGCTCGCGGATCTGCGCCTTGGCCAGCACCGCCTCGATCTGCGCGGCGGGGATGGCGAAGCGCTGCGCGGTGCTGCGCACGAACTCGGCGCGGGCGATGCTGAAGTCGCGGATGTGGGGTGCCGGTTCGGGTGTCGGCGCTGGCGCTGGCGGCGGCGCGGGCTGCGGCAGCGGCTTGGGTGGCGGGACGGCGCAGGCGGCGAGCGCGAGCGCGGCGAAGCTGGGCAGAAGTGCGCGACGGATCATCGGCGCGAGGGTAGCACGGGCTTGGAAGCGCGCCGGAACGGGCGATTCAGCTTGGCGACGCCATGGCTGGCGTCAGCGATGGATCGCGCGCCGCGCCTTCAACGCCATCACCACGCCGAAACCGAGCAGCATCGTCACCGACGAGGTGCCGCCGTAGCTGATCAGCGGCATCGGCACGCCCACCACCGGCAGCAGGCCGGAGATCATGCCGCCGTTGACCAGCACGTAGACCATCAGCGCCAGGCCCCACGCACCGACGAACAGGCGCGCATAACCGTCGCGCGAATCCGCGGCGATCCACAGGCAGCGGCCGATGATGCACAGGTACAGCGCCAGCACCGCGGTCACCCCGATCCAGCCGAATTCCTCGCTGAGCACGGCGAAGGCGAAGTCGGTGGTGTGCTCCGGCAGGTAGTCGAGGTGCGACTGCGTGCCCTGCCCCCAGCCCTTGCCGAGCAGGCCGCCGCCGCCGATCGCGATCTTGCTCTGGATGATGTTCCAGCCCGCGCCCATCGGGTCGGACTCGGGGTTGAGGAAGGTCAGGATGCGGTCCTTCTGGTAGGGCCGCAGCAGCCAGAACCAGGCCACCGGCGCGATCGCCGCCACGCCGCCGGCCGCCGCGACGAACCACCACCACGACAAGCCGGCCAGGAACAGCACGAACACGCCGCTGGCCAGCACCAGCATCGCGGTGCCGAAGTCGCGCTGCAGCAGGATCAGGCCGACCGGCAAGGCGATGATCAGCGCCGCCATCGGCAGCGCGCCCAGCGCCGGCGGCAGGCGCTGCCGGTCCAGGTGCCAGGCCAGCATCATCGGCAGGGTCAGCTTGGCCATCTCCGACGGCTGGAAATTGAAGAAGCCGAGGTTGATCCAGTGGTTGCCGTACTTGCCGCTGCCGATGAACAGCACCAGCACCAGCGGCAGCAGCGAGGCCGCGTAGATCGGCGGGGTGAATTGCTTGAGCACGTGCGCCGGCACCCGCGAGGCCAGCCACAGCACGAACAGGCCGGCGCAGAAGAACACGCCCTGGGTGCTGGCCATCCGCACCGATTCGTTGCTGGCGCTGTACAACGTGGCCAGCCCGACGCCCATCAGGCACAGCAAGGCGACGAACAGGAACGGGTCCAGGCTGCGCAGCAGGCGCAGCAGCAGGTCGGCGAGGAAGCGCAGGATCGTGCTCATCGCGCCGGCACCGTCGGCGCTGCCGGCGTCGCGTCCGGGCTGCCGGAGACGTTGCCGAAGTCCGGCTTGGCCACGACGACGGCGCCTTCGGCGGCGGCGGTCTCGGCCACCGGGGTTTCCGGCATCTTGCCCAGCAGCCAGGCATCGAACACCTTGCGCGCGATCGGCGCGGCGGAGTCCGCGCCGAAGCCACCGCCCTCCACCGCGATCGCGATCGCGATCTTGGGATCGTCGACCGGGGCATAGCCGATGTACAGCCCGCGGTGGCGCTGCCACAGCGGCAGCGAGCGCGGGTCGACGGCCGCCGCCCTGCGGTTGACCACCTGCGCGGTGCCGGTCTTGCCGGCCGAACCGTAGGCCGAGCCGCGGAAGATCCGCGCCGCCGTACCGGACCCTGCGGTGGTCATCGCCATGCCTTCCTGCACCACCTGCACGTTGCCGGGACGATCGCTGATGTCCACCGCGGGCGGTTGCGGCAGCGGCCGCCACGGGGCATCGAACGCCGCGCGCTGCTCGGCGACCAGGTGCGGACGGCGCATCCGGCCGTCGTCGGCGATCGCGGCCACGCCGCGCGCCAGCTGCAGCGGCGTCACCTTCCACAGGCCCTGGCCGATCGAGGAGTTGACCAGGTCGCCCGGGTACCAGCGCTGCTTGGCGTATTTCAGCTTCGATGCCGGCGACGGCACGATGCCCTCGATCTCGCCGGCCAGGTCGATGCCGGTCTTCTGGCCGAAGCCGTACTTCGCCATGTACTCGTCGTAGCGCTGCACGCCCATGTCCAGCGCCAGTCGGTAGTAGTAGGTGTTGACCGATTCGTAGATCGACTTGCGCGCGTCGGTCCAGCCATGCACGCCATCCAGCCAGCCGCGGCCGCGCATGCCCGGCAGGCGGAACACGCCGGTGGACAGGACCTTGTCCTCGGGCCTGCGCAGGCCGCTGTCGAGCCCGGCCAGCGCGGTCAGCGGCTTGATCGTGGAACCCGGCGCCACCCCGCCCAGCACCAGCCGGTTGAATTGCGGGCGCGAGGGGTTTTCCTGCAGCGCCTTGTAGTCGGCATGGCTGATGCCGTTGACGAACAGGTTGGTGTCGTAGCTCGGCAGGCTGACCATCGCCAGGATCTCGCCGCTGCGCGGGTCCAGCGCCACCGCGGTGCCTTCCAGTTCGCCGAACGCGGCGACCATCGCGCGCTGCAGGTCGAGGTCGATCGACAGCTTGAGGTCGGTGCCGGGCGTGGCCGGCTCGGTGTCCAGCGCACGCACGGTGCGGCCGTCGACATTGGTTTCCAGCCGCCGGTAGCCGGGCTTGCCGCGCAGCTGTTCGTCGTAGTAACGCTCCAACCCGGTCTTGCCGGTATGCGAATAGGCGCTGCCGGCGGGGCCGAGCGCCGCCTGGTCCTTCTCGTCGATGCGGCCGACGTAGCCGATCACGTGCGCGAACAACGGCCCGTACGGATACACCCGGCCGAGGTAGGGCACCAGCTCCACCCCGGGGAAGCGCCAGCGGTCGACCGCGAAGCGCGCGGCCTCGTCGTCGCCCAGCCTGAGCTTGATCGTGACCGGCTTGAACGGCCGGCTGGCCTTGTATTCGCGCAGGAACCGCGCGGACTGCTCGGGGTCCAGCGCGACCACCGCCTGCAGCTTCGCCAGCAGGGCCGCGCCGTCGCCCGCGCGTTCCGGCACCGCATCGAGCCGCCAGGCGGAGATGTTGTCGGCGAGGATGCGGCCCTTGCGGTCCAGGATCAGCCCGCGCGCCGGCACCACCGGCACCAGCCGCAGCCGGTTGGCTTCGGAACGGGTGGCGTATTCGGCGTGCTGGACCACCTGCAGGCGGAAATACCAGGCCGCCAGTCCGCCCAGCGCCAACAGCACGCAGAGGAAGCCGACCAGCGCGCGGCGGCGGAACAGGTCCGCTTCCGCATTGTGGTTCTTCAGCTGGCGGCCGCGACGCTGCATGGCTCAACCGCGCCGGCGCAGGCGCAGCGCGTCCAGGACCAGGTGCAGCGGCGCCCACAGCAGCAGGCCGAGCAGCGCCGCCCACCAGAACGTCCACGGATATTGCGGCGCGCCCAGCACCAGGTGGATGACCGCGCCGACCACGCGGTCGTTGAGCAGCAAGCCGCCGATCGCCAGCGCCTGCTGCGACAGCGGGAAGAAGCGCATGCGCGCGCGGAAGCGGTCGAGGATGAAGGCGAGGATGGTCAGGCGCATCGCCTGCTCGCCGAGCAGGCCGCCGAACACCAGGTCGGCGACCAGGCCGAGCAGGAACGCCGCCCCCAGGCCGATCTTCTCCGGCTCCTCCAGCACCCAGTAGGCCAGCACCAGCGCCAGCCAGTACGGGCGCAGCGGCTGCAGGATCGCCGGCAGCGGCACCAGGCCCAGCAGCAGCGCCAGCAGCAGGCTGACCGGCAGCACCCAGCCATTGCGCGCACGGCTCATCGCGCGGCCCCCGCGGGGGGCGGCTGCGGCGAAGCCGCCTGCGCCGGCGGCGGGACGGCGGGCATGCCCGCCGCCGGCGCAGGCGCTCGTGCTGCAGGCGCAGGCGGCGGTTTGTAGCCGCGCAGCAGCAGCACGTCGCGGCCGCGATCCAGCTGCGCCGCCGGGCTGACGTCGCCTTCCAGGAAGGCGCGGCTGTCGTCGGGCCGCAGCGCCTGCACGGTGCCGATGGTGAAACCCGGCGGAAAACGTTCGCCCATGCCCGAGGTCAGCAGCACGTCGCCCTTGCGCACGTCGGCCGACAGCGGCACGTCGGCGGCGTGCAGGGCATCGGTGCGGCCACCGCCGTACACCATCAGGCGCACGCCGCTGCGCGCCACCACCGCCGGCACCGCATGGTCGGGATCGGTGATCAGCAGCACGGTGGCGGTGGTCGGGGTGGTGGCGATCACCTGGCCCATCAGGCCGCCGGCATCGATCACCACCTGGCCGATGCGCACGCCGTCGCCGCTGCCGGCGTCCAGCACCAGGCGCTGGCGGGTGGGATCGAGGTCGATGTCGAGGATCGCCGCCAGCTGCACGTCCAGCCGGCCGCGCTCGGCGCTGGCCAGCAGGCCGCGCAGGCGCGCGTTCTCGGCCGCCGCCGCCTGCAGCCGCGCATTGCGCGCGCCGGACACCAGCAACGCATTGCGCAGCAGCTTGTTGTCGCGCATCAGCTGGGTGCGGGTGACCGCATCCTCGCGCAGGGCCAGGCCGGCGCGCGAGGGCAAGCCCGCCAGCCACCACAGCGGCTGCACCGCGACCTCCGCCTGCGCACGCACCGCGCGCAACCAGCCGCCGCGATGGTCGAGCACCATCAGCACCACCGCCAGCACCAGGTACACCAGCAGCCGCAACACGCCGGCGACATCGCCGGGGCGGGCTGCGGAAGGTCCGGCGTAGGGCGGCACGTGGAGGGGTCGGCGAATGCTTCGGTGGGAACGGTGGGAACGGCGGCTTGGCCCGGGACGCGGCCGGCGCAAGCGGCATCGCCGTCTGCGTAGCGTAGCGAAAACCACGTTTCCCGCTACGCGATTCCGCGGCGCGCCATGAATGGCGGAGCAGCGGACGGAACCTGAGTCACTCCGGCGCGAAGAACTCGTTGCCGTGCATGTCCACCAGTTCCAGCGCGCGCCCGCCGCCGCGCGCCACGCAGGTCAGCGGATCGTCCGCGACCTGCACGTGCAGGCCGGTTTCCTCGCTGATCAGGCGGTCGAGGTCGCGCAGCAGGGCGCCGCCGCCGGTCAGCACGATGCCGCGTTCGGCCACGTCCGCGCACAGTTCCGGCGGGGTCTGCTCCAGCGCCAGCTTGATCGCGGAGACGATGCCGGCCAGCGGCTCGCGCAGCGATTCCAGCACTTCGTTGGAATTGATGGTGATGATCTTCGGCACGCCCTCGGCGAGATGGCGCCCAGAGATCTCCATCTCGCGCACGTGCGCCTGCTGGTAGGCATTGCCGAGCTCGAGCTTGATCCGCTCGGCGGTGGCGTCGCCGATCAGCATGCCGTGGTGGCGGCGCACGTAGGCGATGATCGCCTCGTCGAAGCGGTCGCCGCCGATGCGCACCGACTGCGAATAGACGATGCCGTTCAGCGCGATCACCGCGACCTCGGTGGTGCCGCCGCCGATGTCGACCACCATCGAGCCGCGCGCCTCGGTCACCGGCATGCCGGCGCCGATCGCCGCCGCCATCGGCTCCTCGATCAGGTAGACCTCGCGGGCGCCGGCTTCCTCGGCCGACTCCTTGATCGCGCGGCGTTCGACCTGGGTGCTGCCGGCCGGCACGCAGACCAGCACGCGCGGGCTGGGGCGCAGCACGCGCGACTTGTGCACCTTGCGGATGAAATGCTTGAGCATTTCCTCGGTGTAGGTGAAGTCGGCGATCACGCCGTCCTTCATCGGCCGCACCGTGTGCATGTGGCCCGGGGTGCGGCCGAGCATCTGCTTGGCCTCGCTGCCCACCGCCGCCACCGCGCGCGCGCCGCCGCCGCGATCCTGGCGCACGGCCACGACCGACGGCTCGTTGAGGACGATGCCCTGGCCGCGGACGTAGATCAGGGTGTTGGCGGTGCCGAGGTCGATGGAGAGGTCGCTGGAGAAATAGCGCCCGAGGAACTTGAACATGCGGGAAGGCTGCCGGAAAGTGAATGGGCGCGCGGGGGAACGCGAGACAGACCGCGGCTTGCGCCGGGTTCGCTAGCCTAGCAATGCCCCCCTGTCCGGGCAAGGAAAATCCGGGCCGGAACGCCCCCGGACCGCGCTTGGCGCTGGCCGTCGGGCGGCGCTCCCGCTACCCTGTGCGGCCCTGCGCCCGTGCACCCGCGAGACCCGACCGATGGCAGCCCTGATCTGCGGTTCCCTGGCCTACGACACCATCATGGTGTTCCCCGACCAGTTCAAGAACCACATCCTGCCGGACAAGGTGCACATCCTGAACGTGTCCTTCCTGGTCCCGCGCATGCGCCGCGAGTTCGGCGGCTGCGCCGGCAACATCGCCTACAACCTCAAGCTGCTGGGCGGCGACCCGATCCCGATGGCCACCGTCGGCCAGGACTTCGCCCCCTATCGTGCGCACATGGAGGCCAACGGCATCCGCCTGGACCACGTGCGGGTGTTCGACGACCAGTTCACCCCGCAGTGCTTCATCACCACCGACCACGACAACAACCAGATCACCGCCTTCCACCCGGGCGCGATGTCCAGCTCGCACGAGAACCACGTGCGCGACGTCGCCGGCGTGAGCTTCGGCATCGTCGCGCCGGACAGCTACGAGGGCATGCTGCAGAACGCGCGCGAATTCGCCGAGCTCGGCATCCCCTTCATCTTCGATCCCGGCCAGGCCATGCCGCTGTTCAACGGCGAGGAACTGCGCGCCTTCATCGAACAGGCCGACTACGTGGTGGTCAACGACTACGAATCCAGCCTGCTGCAGGAACGCACCGGCTGGGGCGAGCGCGAGATCGCGCGCAAGGTCACGGCCTACATCGTCACCCGCGGCCCCAAGGGCGCGGACATCTTCCACGACGGGATCAGCATGAACGTGCCACCGGCGCAGGAAGAAGCGGTGGTCGACCCGACCGGCTGCGGCGACGCCTTCCGCGCCGGCCTGATCTACGGCATCGAGCGCCAACTGGACTGGCCGACCATCGGCCGCATCGCCAACCTGATGGGCGCGCTGAAGATCAGCCACCCCGGCACCCAGAACCAGCGCTTCACCTTCGAGCAGTTCAACGCCGAGTTCCAGCGCCAGTACGGCTACGCGGTGGCGTAACCGGCGGCCCGGCCGCGGCCGCTCAGTTCCACTTCGGCAGCTTCGCCGGATCCAGCCCGCCGGTTTCGTATTCGGCGGTCTTCTTGCCGACCGCCTTGGTCGGGAACTCGATCGACAGCTGCCTGGATGTCTTCGCGAGTTTCCACAACGCCTTGTGGTCGTCGATGAACATCGCGATGGCCTCATCGGTGTCCGGCCGCGAGCCGGGCAAGGTCAGGGTCTTGCCGTCGGCGACGACCTTCAGCCTGCAGCCCTTGTAGCAATCGAAGTCGCCGGCCTCGAGCACGAGGTAGGCGCTGCGGCCCCAGCTGGGGTGGTCGCGGAAGATCAGCCGCACCGGATGCGCGCCGCTGCCATCGGTGTCCACCGGCTCCTGCGAATAGATCGCCGCCGAGAGTTGGTGGCCGTTCTTGCCGACCGGTTCGTCGCCATAGCTCCACAGCGCGGCCAGCCGACGCTGCCGGCCTGCGGCCTCGTCCCTGGCCGTGACGTCCTCGAGCTGCGGCCTGATCCGCGCGGCGGCCTCGCTGCTGGGATGGTCGATCTGCAGGATCTCGCCGTAGCCCTTGGCCAGGTGCCAGTTCTGCGCGGCCACCGCCTCGTCGAACTGCTTCGCCATCTTCTCGGCTTCCTGCTCCTGCGCCGCGGCCTGCGCGGCGGCGGCCTGCGCGGCGGCCTGCGCGTCATCGCCCTTGCAGGCGGACAGCAACAGCGAAGCGACGATGGCGATGGCGAGCGGTGCGGTCTTCATCGGGCGGTTCCGGTCTGGAGTCGGCGGGAATCAGGCGCGCGCGGCGCCCGCACGCCCATTCTGCACCGGCTCATTGGCGTTCGATCAACGCCACCACCGCATCGGCGACTTCGCGCGGCTGCTCCATCAATGCCATGTGGCCGGCATCGTCGACCAGCACCGCGCGCGCCTGCGGCATCTGCGCCGCGTACAGCGCCAGTGCGCTGGGGTCGATCACCGCATCCTGCCTGCCCCACAGCAACAAGGCGGGCTGCCTGATGTTGGCGGCATCCTGTCCGGGCAGGAACTGTTCCGGCCCGCGCCCGATCCGTTCCAGCACGGCCTGTTCGAACGCCGCATCGTCCTTGCGCCTGGCGATCAGCCCGCGCGACGCCGGCCACGGGATCCACGGCTTGGCCGCCTCGCGATGGAACACGATGTCGATGTAACGCTGCAGCGACGCCGCATCGTCGACCCCGAACGGATTCTTGCCGGCCAGCACGTCCAGGCCGAACTGGTTCTCGTTGAAGCGCACGCCGGCGGCATTGAGCAAGCCGACCTTGGCCACCAGCCCGGGATGCCGCGCCGCGACCAGCGCGGCGATGCCGCCGCCCATCGAATGGCCAAGCAAGACCACCGGCTTGCCCGGCGACATCGCGCGGATGAAATCGGCGACCCGTTCGCTCTGCGCGACGAAGCCGTAATCCGCATCCGCCTTGCGCTCGCTCTCGCCCCAGCCCGGCAGGTCGGGAACCAGCATCCGATAGCGGCCGCGCAAGCGGTCGGCCAGCGGATACCAGTTCTCCTTGCTGCCGGTGAAGCCATGCAGCATCACGATCGTGGCCGCGCCGCGCGGGGCGTCGTCCGCCACCGCATACACCCAGCGATGCCCGGCCACGACGACGTCGCCATGGTCGAGCCCGGCGTTGAGCCGTTGCCGTTCGAACTGCGCGCGCACCAGCAGGTAGGGATCGTAGGCGACGCCCACGCCGACCCCGAGCACGGCGGTCACCAGGGTGACCGCCGCCAGCTTCTTGCGCGATGGCATCTCGACTTATTTCGTCGCCGGGGGCGGTGCCGCCGGTTTGGTCGGGTCGACCGGATAGAGCTCGGTCGGCAGCTTGGTCGGGTTGCCGAGTTTCGGCGCCTCGGCAGGCTCGGTACCCGCTTCCGGCGCGGCGGGCGCCACCGGCTTGGCATTGGCGATCGCCTCCTGCACCGAGCCGGTGGTGATCGGGTGGTAACCGGGCTTCGCCTTGGCGAACACCTGCTTGGCGAATTCCAGGCCGCCGGGCGTGGCCACCAGCGCCTTGTACACCGGCATGATCAGCTTGCGGCGGCCGACCCGCTCCAGGAACGCGCCCATCGCCGCGCGCGCATCGGCATAGCCGCTGCGTTCGGCCAGCGGATACCAGCGCATCGCGATCTCGCCATTGGCGGTGCCGGTGAACTTGTAGGCCTCGTCGAGTTGCTTGAGCTGCTCGGGCTTCAGCGTGTCCGGCATGCCCTCGAGGAAATGCACCCATTCCTGCGTGGTCCATGCGTCGGTGACCATCGGGTTGGGCAATTGCCCGCTGCCCGACCAGGCGATGCGCGCGGCATTGACCGTGCTGAACTTGCCCGACTCCACCACCGGCGCGCCGTTCGGGATGCCCGGCTCGTACAGCCACGCGTCCACTTCGGCCATGGTCACCTTGCCCGGGTGCTTGTCGATCAGGTTCTTCTGCAGGTAGTCGCGGAACTGCGCGGTGGTGATGCTCTGGAAGGCGAAGTGGTCGAAGTAGCCCTTCAGCCACGGATCGAACACGTCGCGGCCGAAGCGCTGTTCCAGGAACTGCAGGAACCAGGCGCCCTTGGTGTAGACGGTGGCGCTGGACGAATTGTCCGGATCGGCCAGGTCGCCCGGCTTCAGCGACAGGCGCTGCAGCTTGGGATCGAGGTCCTTGAACTCCTGCTTGAGTTCGTCGCGGTCGATCACTTCCTCCATGTCGGCCATGTCCTTGCCGTACAGGGCCTCGGTGATGCGGCCCTGCACGTAGGTGGTGGTGCCTTCGTTGAGCCAGGCGTCCTTGTCGGTGGCGAAGGTGACCAGGTTGCCCGACCAGCTGTGCGCCAGTTCGTGCGCGACCAGCGACACCAGCGACTTGTCGCCGACGATCACGGTGGGCGTGGCGAAGGTCAGGCGCGGGTTCTCCATGCCGCCGTACGGGAACGACGGCGGCAACACCAGCAGGTCGTAGCGGCCCCAGCGGTACGGGCCGTACAGCTTCTCCGCGGTATCGATCATCTTCTCGGTGTCGGCGAATTCGCTGGTGGCCTTGTCCACCATCGCCGGCTCCGCCCACACGCCGCTGCGGTCGCTGATCGGCTTGAACACCAGGTCGCCGGCGGCGATGGCGAGCAGGTAGGACGGGATCTTCTGCGGCATCTTGAACGTGTAGTCGCCGTCGCGCGCCGCGGCCGGATCGTTGTCCGCGCTCATCAGCACCATCGCGTCCTTCGGCGCGGTGACGTGCGCGCTGTAGGTGAAGCGGATCTGCGGCGTGTCCTGCAGCGGCACCCACGAACGCGCGTGGATCTGCTGCGACTGGCTGAACATGAAGGGCTGCTTCTTGCCCTCGGTCATCGACGGTTCCAGCCACTGCAGGCCGGAGGCTTCCGGCGAGGTCGCATAGGTCACCCGCACCTTGGCCGGGCGGGTCGGGGTTTCGATGGTGAGCTTGCTGCCCAGGATCGGGTCCTTGCCGGCCAGCCCGAACTTCAGGTCGCTCCACTTGCCGTCGGCGCCCAGGCCTTCGGCTTTCTGCACGCTGATGTCGCGGGTATCCAGCAACAGCTGGCTCGCGCCCTTGTCGATCCAGTCCAGCGAATAGGTGGCGGTGCCGCTGAGCGTCTTCTTCGCGAAGTCCACCGCCAGGTCCAGGGCCAGGTCGGTGGTGCGCACCTTGGCCGGCTCGGCATAGGAATGTTCGTCGACGACCTGTTCCGCGGCGGCGGCCGGCTGCGCGGTGGCGGCCGACGCCGGCTCCGGGCTCGGGCTGCGTTCGCAACCGGCGGCGACGAGGCTGAGGGCGGTGGCTATCGAGGCGGACAACAGCAACTGGCGCATGGGGATCGACCTGTACTTGCGGGAAGCGCCGAGTTTAGCGCCACCCATGTCTACCCGCCGCATGCAGGCCCGTGGCCTTCGTCAACATGTCCTTCGGCATCCGCACTTGCGGCACTGCAAGCACTGCGCGCGATTGCGCATCGTTGCGCCGCACCCGGCCCACGCGGCGCCCCTGCCATTGGTCATGCAAACCCCCGGGCGCAGGCGCGCATCGATCCGTCAACAACTTCGAAACAACACCGACGCCTCACGGAGAGAGACGCTTGAAACCGCTTGCCCCGAAGAAGCTTGCCCTGACTGCCGCCCTGCTGCTGTGCGCCCCGTTCGCCCAGGCCCAGCAGGCCGCGGCACCCGCCGACACCGCCGCCTACGTCCCCGGCGGCCGCATCCCGCAACTGCAGGGCGGGATCGCCATCGACGGCAAGCTGGACGATGCCGCATGGGCGAACGCGCTGGTGCAGGAGATCGCCTACGACATCCAGCCCGGCGACAACACCCCGGCGCCGGCGAAGACCACGGTGCGGATCGGCTACACCGCCGACGCGATCTACTTCGCCTTCCATGCGACCGATCCCGACCCGTCGCAGATCCGCGCCCACCTGCGCGACCGCGATGCCGCGTTCAACGACGACTGGGTCGGCGTGTTCATGGACACCTTCAACGACAACCGCCGCGGCTACGAACTGATCGTCAACCCGTATGGCGTGCAGGCCGACCTGATCCGCGACGAGACCAATACCAACAACCAGGAAGACGCCAGCTGGGACGGCCTGTGGGAAAGCGCCGGCCAGCTCACCGCGGAGGGTTACGACGTCGAGATTCGCATCCCGTTCTCGACCCTGCGCTTCCCCACCGGCGGCGGCGAACAGACATGGGGGATCTCGCTGTTCCGCAACTGGCCGCGCGACAAGCGCCACCAGCTGACCAGCCACAAGGTGCCGCGCGATTCCAACTGCTTCCAGTGCGAATGGGGCAAGTACCAGGGCATGGCCGGCGCGCAGCAGGGCCGCAACCTGGAGATCGTGCCGACGTTGACGATGGGCAAGCCGCAATTCCGCGACGCCGCCGGCGAATCCTGGAAGAGCGGCGACAGCTCGATCGAACCCGGCCTCGACGTGAGCTGGGCGCCGTCGCCGGCGATGACCCTGAACGCGACGATCAACCCGGATTTCTCCCAGGTCGAGACCGACCAGCTGCAGCTCGACGTCAACAACAGCTTCGCCCTGTTCTACCAGGAGAAGCGGCCGTTCTTCCTGGAAGGCGCGGACTACTTCACCAGCCAGTTCGACGTGCTGTACACGCGGCAGATCGCCGATCCGGATTTCGGCGCGCGCGTCACCGGCCGCAACGGCGGCAACACCTATGGCGCGATCCTCGCCCGCGACGCCGCGCCGCAGGTGCTGATCCCCGGCACCCAGGGCTCGCGGTTCCGGGCGCTCGACGAAAAGGCGAACGTGGCGGTGGCCCGCTATCGCCACGACATCAGCAACGATTTCAGCCTCGGCGCGATCGGCACCTTCCGCCAGGGCGACGACTACGCCAACAACGTGGCCGGCGCGGATGCGCGCTGGCGCAAGGGCGCGCACACCGTGACCGCGCAGTTCCTGCACAGCCAATCGGAATACCCGGCCGCCATCGTCGACCTCTACAAGAACGACCTCGGCAACGACGCCACCCCGTCCGGCGATGCCTGGCGCACGCAGTACAGCTTCAGCAACCGCAACTGGAACTTCGATGCCTGGCACGAGGAGATCGACCCCGGCTTCCGCGCCGACCTCGGCTTCATCGGCATGGTCGGCTACGACAAGTCGCTGCTCGGCGGCCAGCGCATGTGGTACCGCGACGGCAAGGCCTTCGAGCGCATCAGCCTGTACGCCGACTGGGACGTCACCCATCGCTTCGACGGCCAGTTGCTGGAACGCGAGTTCGAGGCGCAGGTCGGGGTGAACGGGCCGATGCAGAGCTTCATGCGCCTGCACGGCATGACCCGCGTCGCCTACTGGAAAGGCCGGCTGTTCGACGAACGCTATGCCGACCTCAACGCCAACTTCCGCCCGAACGGCAAGCTGCAACTCGGCGCCTACCTGCAGAGCGGCACCATGATCGACCGCGACGCCAACAAGACCGGCCACCGCACGATGGTCGAGCTGTACGGCAACGCGAACATCGGCCGCGGCCTGGCGATGGACTGGGACGTCATCCGCCAGCGGATGACGCGCGACGGCGGCACCGCGTTCACCGCCACCGTGGTCAACGCCGGCGGCAGTTGGCAGTTCGACCCGCGCCAGCGCCTGCGCCTGACCCTGCAGGGCAGCGAGGTGGAGCGCAACCAGGCGTTGTACGCGCAGACGATCAACCAAACCGCGCGCGACTGGGCGGCGCAGGTGGTCTATTCGTACAAGATCAACCCGCGCACCGCGCTGTACACGGGCGCGTCCTACGGCGCGTTCATGGACGACGACAACCCGGACCTGTTCGGCAACACCCGCAGCGTGTTCCTCAAGCTGAGCTACGGCTGGCAGCCGTAACCCGCGGCCACCGGCACGAGTTGATCCAGGCACGATGAAACGCCTCGCCTTCGCCTGCATGCACGTGTTCGCGGTGCTGATCGCCGCCTACGCGATCCTCGCCTACGGGTTCCGCCCGCTGGGCGAGTTCGTCGGGCCGGAGATGCGCGCCAATTTCCAGGCGCATCAACTCGGCATCTACACGCACGTGTTCGCGGCGACGATCGCGCTGCTGCTCGGGCCGTTCCAGTTCATCGAGCGGCTGCGCCGAAAGCGGCCGCGCCTGCATCGCATCTCAGGGCGGATCTACCTCGGCGTGGGGGTCGGGTTCGGCGGGCTGGCCGGGCTGTACATGGCCAGCTTCGCCTACGGCGGCCCGGTCGCGAAGCTCGGATTCGCCGGGCTGGCGAGCGCCTGGCTTTATACCGGCTGGCAGGCGTACCGCGCGATCCGCCGCGGCGATGTGGCGACGCATCGCCGCTGGATCGTGCGCAATTTCGCCCTGACCCTTGCGGCCGTGAGCTTGCGCATCCTGTTGCCGCTGTCCGGCATCTCCGGCATTCCGTTCGCAACCGCCTACCCCGCCGTCGCCTGGCTGTGCTGGATCCCCAACCTGCTGTTGGCGGAATGGATCCTGGCGGGTCAGATCACGCCGCGCTTCTTCTCGAACAGCAGGTAGGCGACGGCGACCACGGCGCCGATCACCAGCGACACGACCCAGCCCAGCGGACTCAGCCACTTCACCAGCCCCGCCACGACCAGGCCGAGGATGGCGAACTGCGAATAACGCCACGGGCTCTCGCGGAAGCTTTTCATCTGCGGCTCGACCATGGCCTACGCCTTGTAGCCGGTATGGATGGCGACGATGCCGGCGGACAGGTTCTTGTAATCGCAGCGCACGAACCCGGCCGCTTCCATCATCGCCTTCAGCTCCGCCTGCGGCGGATGCTTCCGGATCGACTCGGCGAGGTACTGGTAGCTGCCGGAATCGCCCGCAAACAGCTTGCCCAGCGCCGGCAATACCTTGAACGAATGGAAGTCGTAGATCGGCTTGAACCAGTCGGCGGTGACTTCCGAGAACTCCAGCACCCGCGCCTGTCCGCCCGGCTTGAGCACGCGCAGCATCTCGCGCAGGCCGGCGTCCTTGTCGGTGACGTTGCGCAGGCCGAACGCGATGGTGACCAGGTCGAAGCTCGCATCCGGGAACGGCAGCGACTCCGCGTTGCACTGCACGTACTCGAAGCCGCGCACGTTGCCGCGGTCGGTCATGCGGTCGCGGCCGACGCGCAGCATCTCGCCGTTGATGTCGCCGAGCACCAGTTCGCCGGCCTCGCCCACCCGTTCCTTCAGCAACGCGGCGATGTCGCCGGTGCCGCCGGCCAGGTCGAGCACGCGGTCGCCCCTGCGCACCTGCGCGGTGGCGACGAAGTAGCGCTTCCACACCCGGTGGATGCCGAGGCTCATCGCATCGTTCATCAGGTCGTACTTGCCGGCCACCGAGGAGAACACCTCGCCCACCAGCTTCTGCTTGTCGGCCACCGGCACGTCGCGGAAACCGAAGTGGGTGGTGCCGGGCTTGTCAGTGGATTCGCTCATGCGGCGATTATCGCATCGGCGCGCGCGGGCGGCGTGCGAAACTCCGCCGATGCACGCCGAACCCACCGAATACCGCAGTCTGCCCTGCATCCGCATCGACGCCGAAGGCGCGACCGCGCTGGTCGCCCTGCACGGCGCCCACGTGCTGTCGTGGCGGCCGGCCGATGGCCGCGAGCGCCTGTTCCTGTCCGAACGCGCGGTGTTCGACGGCCGCGCCGCGATCCGCGGCGGCATCCCGGTGATCTTCCCGCAGTTCGGCGAACGCGGCGCGCTGGCCAGGCACGGCTTCGCCCGCGCCACGGCGTGGCGCTACGCCGGGATCGAGGGCGGCGGCGCCGTATTCGAGTTGAGCGGCGACGGCGGCGATCCCGCCTGGCCGCATCCGTTCCGTGCCCGCCTGCGCATCGCGCTCGCCGCAACCACGCTCGCGCTGGCACTGGAGATCGAAAACACCGGCGACGACGCGTTCGCCTTCAGCGCCGCGCTGCACACCTACCTGCGCGTCGACGAGATCGCCGCAGTCGCCATCGAAGGCCTGCACGGCTGCGATTTCGAGGACAGCGCCAACGGCGGCAGCCTGCACCGCCAGCACGACCACGACGTCAGGTTCGACGACGAAACCGACCGCATCTACAGCGACGTGGTCGCCCCGCTCGCGCTGGTCGAAGGCGAGCGCCGGCTGGCGATCGAACAGGACGGCTTCGCCGACGCCATCGTCTGGAACCCCGGCCAACGCCTGGGCGCGCGGATCGGCGACCTGGCCGCGGACGATTGGCGCCGCTTCGCCTGCGTCGAAGCCGGCCAGGTGCTGCAGCCAGTGGTGCTGGCGCCGGGGGAAAGCTGGCGGGGACGCCAGCTGCTGGGCTGAGGTTCAGCCGGCGATTTCGTAGGCGCGCGCCAGGCTGGCGATCAGGTCCCGCACCAGCTTGCGCTGCGGCACAGGCAAGCTGAAGTAGGCATCCACCATCGCCCGATCCGGGGCGGCCATTGCCTGCGTCCAATCGGCCTTGCCCTCCGCGACCGCGGGCTTGCCGCCGAACTGCAATTCGTGCGGCTGCATGCCGACGAGCGCCGCCAGTACCCGCAACTTGTCCTGCTTGGGCATGGATTTGCCATTGAGCCAGCCGGAGATCGCCTGTGCGGTGACCGCCGCGCCGTCGTAGCGGGAATTGAAGCGCTTCTCGAGCACCGCCGCGCTGGCCTCGATGCCCCTGGCCTCGAGCGCCCCACGCAAGCGCGCCGCGAATGCCGCCTTCTCCTTGTCCATGGGCTCGGACGTTAGGCAAGTGGCACTTTCATTGTGAAAGATATGCTTTCAATGATCTGAAAGTTTTGCTTTCATTGCAGGCCTTGTTTCCTGCGCCCCGGGTTGATGCCCAAGTCCCTGCTCGAAGAACTGCCGGAGATCGTCGCCAGCGGGCGACGGCAGGCCGAGCGCATCCTGGAGAGCCTGGAGAACCGGCACCGGGTGCGGCTGCAGACGCGCGAGTGGGTGTTGCCGTCCAAGGACGTGTCCGCCGCCGACTGGATCGCGCAGGCGCAACGCGCGACGCGCCTGGGCGATGCCGGCGCCGATGGCGATGCATGGAAGAACCGCCTGATCTACGGCGACAACCTGCATGCGATGGCCGCACTGCTGGCCGGCGACGAGGACACGCCCAGCCTGCGCGGCGCGGTGGATCTCGTCTACATCGATCCGCCGTTCGATTCGAAGGCGGACTACCGGACCAAGGTGCAGTTGCCGGGCGTGGAGATCGAGCAGCGCCCCACGGTCATTGAGCAATTCGCGTATTCGGACACGTGGAGCGACGGCACGGCGTCGTACCTGCGGATGATCGTGCCTCGGTTGATCCTGATGCGGGAGCTATTGGCCGAGACGGGGTCGATCTACGTGCATCTGGATTGGCATGTGGGGCATTACGTCAAGCTTGTTCTGGACGAAATTTTCGGAAAGGAAAACTTCCGAAACGAAATCATATGGAAGCGGACAACGTCTCATTCGGACGCGGCAGCTTACGGCTCGGTACACGACACGATTCATTTCTACTCGAAGAGTGGTCGCGAACGACTCAATCCAGTCTTCCAAAAGTACGACGAAGCGTACGTCGAGTCCTACTACCGCTACGTGGACGACGATGGCAGGAAATTCATGTCTGCCGACCTATCAGGTGCGGGTCAAGGTCCAGCCCGAAAATTCGGCGACCGCATTATCGAGCCGCCACCTGGCAGACATTGGATGTACGATCAGACAGGGATCGATAAGGCAATCGCCCTTAACAGGATTTTCTGGACTCGGAACGGCATTCCGAGACTCAAGAAATTTATTGACGATTCCGAAGGAATGCCGGCTTCTGACATCTGGGCCGATGTCCAACCGTTGCGTTCGTATCACCGCTCAGAGGACGTCGGCTACAACACTCAGAAGCCAGAAGCATTGCTTCAACGGATCGTGCAAGCTTCAAGCCCCGAAAACGGACTCGTCGCCGACTTCAACGGCGGCTCCGGCACCACTGCCGCTGTCGCCGAAAAGCTCGGCCGCCGCTGGATCACCAGCGACATCGGCAAGCCCGCCTGCATGATCATGCGCAAGCGCCTGATCGACCAGGACGCCAAGCCCTTCCTGTACCAGGCCATCGGCGACTACCACGTCGAAACCGCCAAGACCCACCTGGGCCGCAACTACCGCGTCGGCGATCTGTCCGCCATCGTGCTGTCGCTCTATGGCGCGCTGCCGCTGCAGCCGGAGGACAACCCGCTTCGCAACCTGGGCAGCGTGAGCTTCGCCGGCAGGAAGACGCTGGTGCTGGTCGACGCGCCCAGCAAGCTCACCGGCGACGCCACCCTGCGCAAGGCCATCGCCCAGCGCGACAACCTGCTGGGCGGCTGGGACCGGGTGGTGGTGCTGGGCTGGAACTTCGAGCCCAACATCGGCCAGAGCATCGCCGCGCTCAACGACGACAGGCTGGAAGTGCTGGTCATCCCGCCCGACCTGCTGGACCGCCTGCGCAAGAAGGGCGGCATCGAGAAGCTGCGCGGGCAGGTGCGCTTCGCCAGCCTGCAATACGTCAAGCTGAAGTCGGTCACGCGCCATGCGGAAGCCGATGGGCAGGAACGCATCGAGGTGTCGCTGGACAACTACGTGCTGCTCTCGCCCGAGGCGATCAACCTGGACGAGGACAATCGCAGGAAGCTGCTCAAGGTGATGAACGTCGAGCCGCTGGCACTGATCGAATACTGGGCGGTGGATCCGGACTACGACGGCCAGGTGTTCCGCTCGGTGTGGCAGGACTACCGCGGCAACACCGCGAACGACGGCGACGCGCTGCGGGTGATCGACCGCGCCAGTTTCAGCGTGCCGCGCAAGGCGGGCGAGCGGCGGATCTGCGTGCGCGTGGTGGACGTGTTCGGCTTCGAAGCCGAAGTGGTGAAGGCGGTGGCCGGAGCGTGAGCATCAAGCCCGACGACCCGCTGGTGCTTGCCAAGTCGTTGACCCAACGTGCCGATCAACTCTGCACCGGCCTGGCCTCCGACACCGCCGATCTGTACGAACTGGTCACGCCGACCACCGCAGAACTGCTGCGCTGGTGGTTCGGCGAAGACGCGCGCCAGACCCGCCCGTTCAATTTCCATCCCGGCCAGCAGCAGGCGATCCTCAACACCATCGTGGCGCATGAAGTGCTGGGCAGCCCCGATCTCAAGGCACTGTACGAACAGGCCTGCGCCGAAGCACTGCTGGTTGGCGATCGACTCGCGGAGGTCTCGCAGCCCAAGCACGCGCATCCCAAGTACTGCCTGAAGATGGCCACCGGCACCGGCAAGACCTGGGTGCTGCAGGCGTTGCTGGTCTGGCAGATGCTCAACAAGACCGCCGCGCTGGAGGAAGGCATCGACGATCCGCGCTTCAGCCGGCGCTTCCTGATCGTGGCGCCGGGGCTGATCGTGTACGAGCGCTTGCTGGATGCCTTCGTCGGCAAGGAACGCGAAGCTGGCAACGGGCGCGACTTCTCGACCTCCGACACCGAGCGCTACGCGGAACTGTTCGTGCCGCCCGCCTACCGCGAACGCGTGCGCCAGTTCGTGCAGGGCAACTTCTGCGCCAAGCAGGACATCGGCCTGAAGGCGACCGGCAACGGCATGGTGGCGGTGACCAACTGGCACCTGCTGCAGGAGACCGGCGAGGAACTGGCCGAGGCGGAAGCCGACGAGGAACTGCTGGAGACGGCCGGCATCGTGCCCGAGGCGCACGACGTGGCCCGCCACGTCCTGCCGGTGGTGCCCGGCCGGGCCACCGGCAACAGCCTGGAAGTGCTGGACAACCGCTGGGCGCGCGGCCGCGTGATCGCCTTCCTGCAGGCATTGCCCGACCTGGTCGTGTTCAACGACGAAGCCCACCACATCCACGATCTGAAGAAGGACGGCGAGGCCGGCGAAGTGGAATGGCAGAAGAGCCTGAGCCGGATCGCCGAAGGCAAGGGCCGGCGGTTCGTGCAGGTGGACTTCTCGGCCACGCCCTACAACGAACGCGCGGGGCGCGGACGCAACGCCGGCAGCACCAAGGTCTGGTTCCCGCACATCGTGGCGGATTTCGACCTGAAGCAGGCGATGCGCGCCGGGCTGGTGAAATCGCTGGTGCTGGACAAGCGCCGCGAGATCGGCGCGGTGCCGCTGGAATCCCTGGAGTTCAAGGCCGAGCGCGACGACGACGGAACGCTGCGCCTGTCGGAAGGCCAACGCATCATGCTGCGCGCCGGCCTGCAGAAACTGAAGCGGCTGGAACAGGATTTCGGCGGCATCGACCCCGCTCGCCACCCGAAGATGCTGGTGGTCTGCGAGGACACCAACGTCAGCCCGCTGGTCGCGCAATTCATGGTCGACGAAGGCCTGCACGACAATGACGTGCTGACGGTGGATTCGGGCAAGAAGGCCGAACTCGGCGAGAAGGACTGGGCGCCGCTGCGCCAGCGCCTGTTCGACGTGGACCGGCATGCGCAGCCGCGGGTGATCGTCAGCGTGCTGATGCTGCGCGAGGGCTTCGACGTCAACAACATCTGCGTGATCGTGCCGTTGCGCGCCAGCGGCGCGCAGATCCTGCTGGAACAGACCATCGGCCGCGGCCTGCGCCTGATGTGGCGCGACGCCGAATTCGACGACATCAAGCGCGAGAACCGCGAGCGGATCGATCGCGGCGAGGAACCCGGCAGCCTGATCGACATCCTGTCGATCGTCGAGCATCCGCGCTTCGAGCAGTTCTACGACGAACTGATGCGGGATGGCCTGGTCGGCACAACCGGAGATGATGAGGGCGGCTCGACGGTCGGCGACTTGATCACCGTCGAACGGCGCGATGGCTGGGAAGCCTTCGACTTCGCCGTTCCCTTCATCCTGCGCGACGTCGACGAAAGCCTGGAACACCTGCCGATCGAGCTGGATTCGCTGCCGCCGTTCACCCAAATGCCGCGCAGCGCGCTGTCCGCGCTGCTGGGCAAGGGCGACACCTTCGTCTCGCAGGACCTGCAGAGCAGCACGCTGTTCGGCGACTACCGCGTCGAAGGCAGCGTGATGAACGTCAGCGGCTACAACGAATACCTGTCGCGCCTGACCCGCCGGGTCGGACAGGCGCTGAGCAACCCGCTACCGAGGGGCAACCGCATCGCCGAGCACCTGGCGACGCCGTACATGCAGGTCAACAGCACCGTGCTGGCGCAGGCGCTGGACGATTACATCCGCGAGTTCCTGTTCCGCGAGCCGTTCGAGCCGTTCGCCGGAGAGAACTGGCGGCTGTTGCTGTTGCAGCCGGTGATCGACCACATCGTCAAGGTGTTCGGGCTTGCATTGGTCCAGTCCGAAGCACGCGGCACAACCGGCGAAACCGAAGTGCGCCATCGCCGTCTGTCCGAAGTGGAACGGATCACCCTGCGCGAGAGTACGTCGATGGACGTGACCAAATGTATCTATGCACGCCAAGGCTGGCCGGCGCGCAGTGGTGGACTGGAGCGCGCCTTCATCGAATGGTGCCAATCCGACGCCGGCGTGGAAGCGTTCTGCAAGCTCAGCGAGAACAAGCACGACTTCGTCCGCCTGCGGTACGTGCGCGAGGATGGCTTGCCGGCGTTCTACTTCCCCGACTTCATGGTGCGCACGGCGGACGCGATCTACCTGGTCGAGACCAAGGCGCAGCAACAGACCAGCCACCCGAACGTCCAGCGCAAGCGCAGGGCAGCGGCCACCTGGTGTTCACGCATCAACGAATTGCCGCCCTACGACCGCAACGGCCGCGAATGGCATTACGCGCTGGTCGGTGAAAGCCTGTTCGAGGACTGGCGCAGCAAGCATGCGCGCATGGCCGAGTTGCTGGCGTTCTGCCGCATACGTGCCGCGACCAGCCACGTGGACCAAGGGTTGCTGGCGATCTGACTGCGCCCGCCTCAGCAGTAATCGTCTTCCCGCTGGTGCCGCACCGCGGCAACCGTCACCGTGTCCTCGTCGATCCTGTACAGGACCACATAGCCGGTTCCGCCGAAGCCGATCAGCAATTCGCGCAGGAAAGGGTCATGACCCTCGCCCGCCTTGCGGCAGGCATACGGAAAGTCCTGCAACGATGCCAGCCCGGCTTCGATGGTCCGGATCGCGCGTTCGGCCTCGGCCCAGTCGCCGCGTTCGAGGACGAAATCGTAAAGCCGATCGAAGTCGGCATCCGCATGCGCCGACAACAGGACGCGGAATGTCACGCCTTGCCGGCCTTCGCCCTGGCCCGCTCCAGCTTGACGCGCAGCTTGCCCACGGATTCATCGACCGTGAAATACACGCCGGTCCGCTTCGATTCCTCCAGCGACGCCAGGCCACGCTTGATGAATTCGTCACGCAACTGCCGCTGGCGCACTTGCGCGCGCAGCGAGGCCTCGACGAACCCGGACAATGTCTCGCCTTCGCGCAGTACCGATTCGGCGGCTTCGCGCAGCGCTGGTTCCACGCGCAGCGAGGGAATGGTGGCGGTTTTCATCGCTGGCTCCATGCATCGCAATTGCGATGCATGATGCACCCATGCCTGCCACAAGGCAAGCATGGCGCGCTCACAGGATGTACCGGCTCAAATCCGGATCCTGCGCCAGTCCGCCCAGCTGCGCATCGACGTAGGCGCGGTCGATCGACAGGCTGCCGCCCTTGTCCGGCGCCTCGAAGCTCAGGCTTTCCAGCAGCCGTTCCAGCACGGTGTGCAGGCGGCGCGCGCCGATGTTCTCCTGGCGTTCGTTGACGTGCGCGGCGATCTCGGCGAGGCGATCGATGGCCTCCGGCGCGAACGACAGCGCGACGCCCTCGGTGCCCATCAGCTCGACGTACTGGCGGGTCAATGCCGCCTTCGGTTCGGTGAGGATGCGCACGAAGTCGTCCTTGCCGAGCGCGCCGAGCTCGACCCGGATCGGGAAGCGGCCCTGCATCTCGGGAATCAGGTCGCTGGGCTTGGCCAGGTGGAACGCGCCGCTGGCGATGAACAGGATGTGGTCGGTCTTCACCGGCCCGTACTTGGTGCTGACCGTGCTGCCCTCGACCAGCGGCAGCAGGTCGCGCTGCACGCCTTCGCGGCTGACGTCGGCGCCCATGCCCTCGCTGCGCTTGGCGACCTTGTCGATCTCGTCGATGAACACGATGCCGTGCTGCTCGCAGGCCTCGATCGCGGCCTCGCGGACCTCGTCCTCGTTGACCAGCTTGCCGGCCTCTTCCTCGATCAGCAGCGGGCGCGCGGCCTTGATCGCCATCGCCTTCTTGTGGGTCTTGCCGCCGGACAGCTGGCCGAACACCTGGCGCAGCTGCTGGCCCATCTCCTCCATGCCGGGCGGGGTCATGATGTCGATGCCGGCATTCATCGCCAGCTCCAGTTCGATCTCGCGCTCGTCCAGCTCGCCGCTGCGCAACTGCTTGCGCAGCTTCTGCCGGGTGGCGGACTCCTGCGAAGACGGCTCCGCGCCGATGTCGACCGTGGTGGTCGCGTTCGGGTTGAAGCCGAACGTCGGCGCCGCCTCGCGCTTCGGCAGCAGCGCATCGAGGATGCGATCCTCGGCGCGCTCCTCGGCCTGGGTGCGCACGCGCTGCTTGGCCTGGCCGCGATACAGCTTGACCGCGGTATCGGCGAGGTCGCGGATGATCTGCTCGACGTCCTTGCCGACGTAGCCGACCTCGGTGAAGCGGGTGGCCTCGACCTTCACGAACGGCGCATTGGCCAGCGTGGCCAGCCGGCGCGCGATCTCGGTCTTGCCGACGCCGGTCGGGCCGATCATCAGGATGTTCTTCGGCATCACTTCGTTGCGCAGCTCGGGCGCAAGCTGCGCGCGCCGCCAGCGGTTGCGCAGGGCGATCGCCACCGCGCGCTTGGCCGCGTGCTGGCCGACGATGTGGCGGTCGAGCTCGGCGACGATCTCGCGCGGGGTCATGTTGGACGAAGTGGTGTCGATCTTGAGTGCGGTCATGCTGGATCCTTGGTAAGCCATGCCGGTGGGGCAGGCCCCATCAACAAAGCGAGTATCGGGGAGCGTCTTGATGGGGCCTGCCCTGCCGGCATGGCCCGCGACAGAACGTCAAAGCTGCTCGACCACGATGTTGCGGTTGGTGTAGATGCAGATGTCGCCGGCGATGTTCAGCGCCTCGGTGGCGATGGACTTGGCGTCCAGTTCGGTATGCGCAAGCAGCGCGCGCGCCGCGGACAGCGCATACATGCCGCCGGAACCGATCGCGATCAGGCCGTCTTCCGGCTCGATCACGTCGCCGGTGCCGCTGATGATCAGCGATGTCTCGGCATCGGCCAGCGCCAGCAGCGCCTCCAGCTTGCCGAAGCGGCGCTCGGTGCGCCAATCCTTGGCGAACTCGACCGCCGCGCGCAGCAGCTGGCCGTTGTGCTTCTCCAGCTTGGCCTCGAACAATTCGAACAGGGTGAAGGCATCGGCCGCCGCGCCGGCGAACCCGGCCAGCACGCGGCCATCCTTGCCGAGCCGGCGCACCTTGCGCGCGTTGGCCTTCATCACCGTGTGGCCCAGGGTGACCTGGCCGTCGCCGGCGATCACCACCTGGCCGTTGCGGCGCACCGACACGATGGTGGTGGCGTGGAATACAGTGGGGTTCTGGCTGGGGTCCATCGTTTTCTCCGTTGGAACCGGCTATGTGGGGCCGTCGGCCCCGGCTTCAAGAACGGACCGCCGCCGCATGGAACCACTGGTCAGCATCGCCACCCCGGTCTGGAACACCGCCCGCTTCCTGCCGGCGGCGCTGGACAGCCTGCTGGCGCAGGACCACCCGCACTGGGAATGCCTGCTGTGGGACGATGGCTCCACCGACGGCAGCGCCGAGATCGCCGCCGAGTATTCGCGGCGCGATCCACGCTTCCGCCTGCTTGGCAATGGCCGCAACAATGGCGTCGGCATCGCCCTGTCGTCGGCGCTCGACGCCGCGCGCGGCGACTACGTCGGCGTGCTCGACGGCGACGACCTGCTGGAGCCCGATGCGCTGTCCTCGATGCTGGCGTTCATGCAGGCACGTCCGCAGCTGGGCATGGCCTATTCGCAATACGTCGAGATCGACGAGGACGGCGGCGAACTCGGCCTGGGCGGACGTTTCCGCACGCCGTATTCGCCGCAGCGGCTGCTGCTGGAATTCATGACCTACCACTTCCGCCTGGCCCGCAGCGATGCCTATCGCGCGGTCGGCGGCTTCGACCCGTCGATGGATGTCTCCGCCGACTACGATTTCTGCCTGCGCATGTCGGAACGCTACCCGGTCGAGCACCTGCCGAAATCGCTGTACCGCTACCGGATCCGCCGCACCTCGATCTCGCAAGGCAGCCGGCTGCGGCAGGTGCGCGCCAGCTTCGCCGCCGCGCAGCGCGCGGTGCAGCGGCGCGGGATGGACCGCGATTACGCGTTTTCGCTGGGCCTGCGCGCCCGCCACGTGCTGCGGCCGAAACCGGCAGCGGGCGCGGACCCGGCAGGCGCTCCCGGCGCGAACGACCCGGACGCCGAACAATGCCTGCGCCTGTCGCCGCCCTTCGATCCCGCCAACGCATCGCACGCGCACGACTGGGCGCAGCAGGTCGAGGACCACTACAACGCCTTCGTTGCCGATGCACAGCGGCGCGGGCTGGAGGCACGCTACGATTGCGCGCTGGAGATCGACAGCTGGCACATCCTGCAGCCGTTGCGGCCGTTCGGTGGCGCCGGCAATTGGCGCTAGATCAAGCGCATCTCGTTAGCCGCAACGGCCCGCGCGAGGCGTTCATCGCATCACGGCTTGCGCTTCGCCCGCGGATGCGCAGCGTCGTAGACCTTGGCCAGGTGCTGGAAGTCGAGGTGGGTGTAGATCTGGGTGGTGGCGATGTCGGCATGCCCCAGCAGTTCCTGCACGCCACGCAGGTCGCCGGAGGATTCCAGCATGTGGCTGGCGAAGCTGTGCCGCAGCAGGTGCGGGTGCACGCGCTTGTACACCCCGCGCTGCATGGCGATCTGCTTCATCCGTAGCTGCACCGCGCGTGAGCTGATTTGCCTGCCGCCGCGGCCCGGGAACACGAAACCGGCCGGCTCGCCGCCGGATTCGACCCGCCATTCCTGCAACGCATTGCGTGCGTGCGAGCCCACCGGCACCACGCGCTGCTTGCCGCCCTTGCCGAACACGCTGACCAGGCCCTGGGCGAAGTCGAGGTCGCTCCATCTCAGCGCGCACACCTCGGACAGGCGCAGGCCGGAGGAATAGAACAACTCCAGCAACGCGCGATCGCGCAAGCCCAGCGGCGCATCGGTGGCGACTTCCACCAGCTGCACGGCTTCGTCGACGTCGAGCACCTGCGGCAGCTTGCGCGGCGCCTTGGGCGCGCGGATCGCCTCGGCGGGGCTGGCGGCGATGCGGCCCAGCTTCAGCAGCCAGCGATAGAAACTGCGGCAGGCCGAGAGCCGGCGTTGCAGGCTCTTCGGCGACAGGCCGCGACGATGCTCCGAAGCCACGAACTGGCGCAGCTCCTCGCCGCTCAGCGCAAGCACGTCGCGCGATTGCGCCTTCGCCCATGCGTTCAACGAGGACAGATCCCGGCGATACGCATCCAGCGTGTGCGCGGAGGTGCGGCGCTCGACCGCGAGGTGCGACAGGAACGCCTCGACCGGGCCGGTCGCGTTCATGTCATCCGCGGAAACGCTGCAGCCCCGCCGCCAGCGCCTCGCCCATCATGCGCAGGAACAGCGTGCCCATGCCGGGGAAGAAGCGGTTGGGATCGCGGCTGCCGACCGCGACCAGGCCGATGCCCGGCAACACCAGCAGCGCCGAACTCTGCACGTCTTCCGCGCGCAGGCCGTACAGCAATGCGTTCTTGTCCGGATGCAGGCGGCCGCACACCGGCTCGCCGCCGGCCGCCATCAGGTCGCGGAAACCGGACAGTCGCGGATCGTCCTCGCCGATCACCTGCAGCCACTCGGCATCGTCGACGCCGTCGACCGCATGGAAGGACACGATCCGCACCAGGTCGCCCTGGAAGTCTTCCGCCAGCGTCGCCGCCATCGCACGCAGGGTGTCGGCGGCGCTGTCCTGCTTCATCAGCGCCAGGGTCAGCTGGTGGGTGCGCACCGCGAGGCGCTCGTTCTCCTGCGCGTTGCCGAACAGTTCCTGCAGCCGCCGCGACAGCTCGCGGTTCTTGTCGCGCAGCACGTCCAGCTGGTAGCTGGCCAGCGACGCGGCCGGGCCGTTCTCGCGCGGCACCACCAGGGTCAGGGCGAGGTCGGGGAATTGCTGCAGGAAGGATGGATGCCGGCGCAGCCAGGCCGCCACTTCGTGCGCACCGAGCTTCTCGGCATTGTCGAAACCGTTCGTCACTACGAGCCCCTAGGAAAGAATGCTGCCTTCGAAAACGAAGGCGGTCGGACCGCCCATGCGGATGCGGCCATCGGTTCGATCGATGCGGATGCGCAGGGTGCCGCCGGGCAATTCCACCGCGATCTCGCGCTCTGCGTCGATCCGCCCGCGTCGCGCCAGCGACGCCACCGCCGCGCAGGCGCCGCTGCCGCAGGCCAGGGTCTCGCCGACGCCGCGCTCGAACACGCGCAGGCGGATGCGATCGCGCGACACGACCTCGGCGAAACCGACGTTGACCGACTCCGGGAAGGCGAGGCTCGCCTGCATGGCCGGCCCGAGTTCGGCCACTGGCGCGGTCGCCACGTCCGCCGCCTCGATCACCGCATGCGGGTTGCCCATCGAGACCGCACCGAAGCGGACCGCGATGCCGTCGATGTCCAGCGTGTATTCGTCCTGCGCCACGTGCCAGCCGCGCAGCGGCACGGCCTCCGGCAGGAAACCCGGCGCGCCCATGTCGATGACGAAGCCGCCCTGCGCGTCGCGCGCGACCTCGTGCCGGCCGGCCGGGCTGTCGATGGCGAAGCCGCCGTTCGCCGGCGCCGCGCCATCGCGCAGCAGCCAGGCGGCGATGCAGCGCGCGCCGTTGCCGCATTGCCGCGCGGCCGAGCCATCCGAATTCCAGATGCGGTAGGACGCCACCGCGCCCTCGCTGCGCGGCGCTTCGACGGTCAGCAACTGGTCGCAGCCGACGCCCAGGTGGCGGTCGGCGATGCGCGCGCACTGCGCGGCATCCGGCGGCGCGCGGCCATCGCGCAGGTCGAGCACGACGAAGTCGTTGCCCGCGCCGTGCATCTTCGAGAAACGCATGCGGCTTCAGCCTGCCGGCGTGCCGGACTCGGTCTTCGCGGGTTCGGCGGCGGGCTGTGCGGCGGGCGCGGGCGCGGCGGCCGGCTTGGCGTCCGGCATCACCAGCGGACCCTTGTTGCCGCAGGCGGCCAGCAGGCAGAGCAGGAACGAGGCGAGTGCGATGCGCTTGATCATGGCCGGCAGTGTACCCGCGGCTCCGCTCACTGTCGCGGCTCCGGGCGACGCCACAGCCACAGCGCCACGCAGGCCATGATCGCGGTGCCGGTGGCGGCCATCCACCACTTCGGCGCGGTCAGGAACATCACCAGCGCGCACAGCGCCATCATGCCGATGGCCAGCCGCTTGGCGCGGCGCGAGACCGCGCCTTCGCGCTCCCAATCGCGGATCACCGGCCCGAACTGGCGATGCGCCAGCAGCCAGTCGCGCAGGCGCTGCGAACCGCGCGCGGCGGCGAACGCGGCGAGCAGCACGAACGGCACCGTCGGCAGGCCCGGCACCACGATGCCGACGATGCCGATGCCGAGGCTGGCGTAGGCCAGCAGCCACCAGAACCAGCGCATGCACGCGCCGCCGTCGGCGAGGGCTTACTTGCGCTCGCCCACGCCGAGCTGGTCGAGCATGAAGGAATACATCTCCGCCTGCTCGCGATAGCGGCGGAAACGGCCGGACTTGCCGCCGTGGCCGGCTTCCATGTTGATCCGGAACACCACCGGTTCCTTCGAGGTGTTGAGGTCGCGCAGGCGCGCCACGTACTTCGCCGGCTCCCAGTACTGCACCTGCGAATCCCACAGGCCGGTGCCGACGAAGGTGGCCGGATAGGCCTGCTGCTTCAGGTTGTCGTACGGCGAGTAGGTGAGCATGTAGTCGTAGAATTTCTTCTGCTCGGGGTTGCCCCACTCGTCGTATTCGTTGGTGGTCAACGGGATGCTGGGATCCAGCATGGTGGTCACCACGTCGACGAACGGCACCTGCGAGAGGATCACCCGGTACTTGTCCGGCGCCATGTTCCCGATCGCGCCCATCAGCAGGCCGCCGGCGCTGCCGCCGAGCGCGGCGACGCGATCCTTCGCCGCATAGCCTTGCTTCACCAGGTCGTCGGTGACGTCGATGAAGTCGGTGAAGGTGTTCTTCTTGTGCAGCAGCTTGCCGTCCTCGTACCAGGCGCGGCCCATTTCCTGGCCGCCGCGGATGTGCGCCAGCGCATACACCATGCCGCGGTCGAGCAGGCTGACCGTGGTCACCGAGAAGCCCGGATCCATCGACGCGCCATAGCTGCCGTAGCCGTACTGCAGCATCGCCGCCTTGCCGTTCTTCTCGAAGCCCTTCCTGTAGACGATCGAGACCGGGACCTTGACGCCGTCGCGCGCGGTCGCCCACACCCGCTCGGTGACGTAGTTGGCCGGGTCGTAGCCCGGCACCGGCTGGCGCTTCAGCTCACGGCGTTCGCCGGTCTTGATGTTCAGCTCATAGGTCGTCGCCGGCATCGCCAGCGAGGTGTAGCTGTAGCGCAGCCAGTCGGTATCGGTTTCGGCATTGACGTCGAGGCCCATCGAATAGGCGGTCTCGTCAGCCTTCACGTATTCGGAGCCGCCGTCGCCGCGCAGCACGCGCACGCGCTCCAGCCCGCCGGAACGCTCGGCCACCGCGGCGAAGCCGTCGAACAGCTCGATGCCCTCGATGAACACCTGCGGGTCGTGCGCGATCCAGTCCCGCCAGTCCTTGCGCGAGGCGCTGCCGTCGGCGGCGGTGACGATCTTGAAGTTGGTCGCGCCGCCATCGTTGGTGCGGATCACCCAGCGGCCGCCGAAGTGGTCGGCATCGTATTCGACGTCGCGCGCGCGCGGCGCCAGCACCTTGAACTCGCCCGGGTCCGCCGCCGAGGCGTAGCGGGTCTCGTTGGAGACGGTGCTGTCCATCCCGATCACGATGAACTTGTCGTCGCGGGTGCGGCCGACGCCCATGTAGAAGGTGTCGTCCTTCTCCTCGTAGACCAGCACGTCGTCCTTCGGATCGGTGCCGAGTATGTGCTTCTTCACCCTGGTGCTGAGCAGGGTCTCGGGATCGTTCTCGATGTAGAAGAAGGTCTTGTTGTCGTCCGCCCACACGCCGTAGCCGGCGGTGCCGGGGATCGCATCGGCCAGGGTTTCGCCGGTTTCGAGGTTCTTGACGCGCAGAGTGTACTGGCGGCGGCCATTGGTGTCGTCGCCGTAGACCATCAGCCGGTTGTCCTGGCTGACGTTGCGCCCGCTGACCGCGTAGTAGTCCTTGCCCGCGGCCAGCGCGTTGACGTCCAGCAGCACCTCTTCGCCGGCGAAGTCGGCGGCCTCGTTGGCGCGCTGGATCGACACCGCGCCGATGCCCGCGGCATCGCGGCGACGGGCGTAGATCGGGTAATCCTTGCCGGCCTCGAAGCGTCCGTAATACCACCAGCCGCGTTCGCGGAACGGCACCGAGGCGTCGTCCTGCTTGATGCGCGCCACGATCTCGTCGTACAGCGTGTCCTGCACCGGCTTCAGTGGCGCCAGCAGCGCGTCCGCGTAGGCGTTCTCCGCCTTCAGGTAGGCCAGCATGGCCGGGTTCTTGCGGTTGTCGTCGCGCAGCCAGTAGTACTCGTCCTGGCGCTCGGCGCCGAACGGGGCCTTCACCACGTGCGGCTGCTTCGCCACGTCGGGCGGGGCGGGGAGGTCGGCGGCGAAGGCGTTCAGGCTCATCAGGGCAAGGGCGAAGGCGATGGAGGTCGGTTTCATGGATGGGGCTCCGGTGCGCGGATTGCAACGAAGGCCGGCCCGGCAGCAGCGGGCCGGAGCCGCTTATTTCGTGAGTTGCTGCCAGAGGAAGGTGTAGGACAGCGCGTTCATGTGCGCGGACTGCGCATTGTTGGCCGCGCCGCCGTGGCCGCCCTCGATGTTCTCGTAGTAGCGCACGTTTTTGCCGGCGGCTTCCATCTTCGCCATCATCTTGCGCGCATGGCCGGGGTGCACGCGGTCGTCCTTGGTCGAGGTGGTGAACAGCGTCGCCGGGTAATCCTTGTTCGCATCGAACAGGTGGTAGGGCGAGAAGGTCTGGATGAACGACCAGTCGCTGGTGTCCGGATCGCCGTATTCGGCCATCCACGAGGCGCCGGCCAGCAGGTGGCTGTAGCGCTTCATGTCGAGCAGCGGCACCTGCACCACGATCGCGCCGAACTTCTCCGGGTATTGCGTGAGCATGTTGCCCATCAGCAGGCCGCCGTTGCTGCCGCCCATGGTGCCGAGGTGCCTGGGCGAGGTGATCTTGCGCGCGACCAGGTCGTCGGCGATCGCGGCGAAGTCCTCGTAGGCCTTGTGACGATTGGCCTTCAGCGCGGCCTGGTGCCAGCGCGGCCCGTATTCGCCGCCGCCGCGGATATTGGCCAGCGCGTACACGCCGCCCTTCTCCAGCCAGGCCTTGCCGATGCTGCCGGAGTACGACGGCGTCATCGACACCTCGAAGCCGCCGTAGCCGTACAGCAGGGTCGGCGCCTTGCCGTCGAACTTCAGCGCCTTCGGGCGCACCAGGAAGTACGGGACCTTGGTGCCGTCCTTGCTGGTGGCGAAGTGCTGCTCGATCACGTCCTTCGACCCGTCGAAGAACACCGGGTTGGACTTCAGCACTTCCGGCTTGCTGCCCAGTTCCGCGATGGACAGCGTGGTCGGGGTGAGGAAGTCGGTGGCGGTCAGCCACACCGCATTGCTGTCGTCGGCATCCACCGCGCCGACGCCGATGGTGCCGATAGTCGGCGCGCCGACGAAGTCGTTCTTCGCCCATTCCACCTTGCCAGGAGTCAGCACGTACAGGCGGTTCTTGACGTCCTCCATCACGTTCAGGACCAGGTGGTCCTTGGTCCAGGTGTAACCCGCCAGCGAGGACTTGTCGGTCGGCTCGAACAGCGCGGTGAAGTCGCGCTTGCCGGCCATGAAGTCGTTGAAGTTGGTCGCGATCAGCGCGCCGGGCTTGTACGTCTTGCCATCGGCTTCATACGGCTCGCGCAGTTCCAGCAGCAGCCAGTCCTTGTGCACGCCCTTCTGCGCGGAATTCGGCGCATCGACCTTCGCCAGGCTTCCATCCTTGTTCCGCAGGTACAGCTCGTCGTTGTAGAAGGCGAGCGTGCGGTTGACGAAATCGCGCTCGTACCCCGGCGCGTGGTCGTGGCCGGCGCTGATGTACATGTCGCCCGGCTTGCCCTCGTACACCGTCTGCGCGGCGGACATCGGCGTGCCGCGCTTCCATTCCTTGACGATGTTCGGATAGCCGGAACTGGTGGTGCTGCCCGGGCCGAAGTCGGTGAACACGTAGACCGTGTCGCGATCGATCCAGCCCAGCCCGCCCTTGGCTTCCGCGCGGAAGAACCCGTCCTGCACGAACTGCTTGGTCCTGAGGTCGAACTCGCGGGTGACGTCGGCATCCGAACCGCCGGGCGACAGCGCGATCAGGCAGCGCTCGTACTCCGGCTTCAGGCAGTCGGCGCCGTGCCAGACCCATTTCGCGCCCTCCGCCTTGTTCAGCGCGTCGAGGTCGAGCACGGTTTCCCACTGCGGCTGCGGCTTGCGGTATTCCGCCAGCGTGGTGCGCCGCCACAGGCCGCGCTCGTGTTGCTTGTCCTTCCAGAAGTTGTAGTAGTGGTCGCCGATCTTCTCGACGCCGGGGATCTTGGCGTCCGAATCGAGGATGGCGAGGATCGCCGCCTCGAGCCGCTTGAACTCCGGCGTGCCGGCGATCTCCGCCTCGGCCTTGGCGTTGCGCGCCTTCACCCAATCCAGCGACTTCTCGCCCTGCACGTCTTCCAGCCAGGCATAGGGATCGTCGCTTGGCGGGGTCTGCGCGGCAGCGCCGCCGGCGATGGCGAGGCCGGCGATCAGGCAGGCGTTGGACAGCTGGGACATGGCGCGCTCCGGGCGGAATCGTGGATCCGGAACGCTAGCACAGGGCCCTCGGCCGCCAATGTGCCATCCGCTCAGGCGCGGCGCGCCGCCCGCAGCGGCGACATGGCGCGGTGCATCCGCCGCCTGTGCGCCTGCGCGCGACGGCGGCGCGGCAAGCGCAGCGCGACATCCGGCAGCGGGAAGCCGCGCAGGCTCCACCAGGCCGCCAACGGCATGCCGACCAGCCACAGCGGCAGCCAGCCCAGCCATTGCGAACTGCCGCGTGCGGCCGGGAACAGCAGGACGGCCAGGGTGCCGAGGATCACGGCGTGGCGGAGGATGGCATCAAGCTGTTCGCGGGTCATGGCGGCGCTCCGTTCGGGTTGCCTGCAGCTTGCGCAGGCACCTTCTCACGGGCTGCGACGCTCAGTACCCCGCCGCGTCCAGCGCCTTTTCGGTCGCTTGCCGGCCGATCGCGATCAATTCCTCGCCGCGCCAGAATTCGTAGAACTGGCAGGCATCGCGGGGGATGCGGATCAGCAGCTCCGGCGGATCCAGCGCCAGCTGCACGCGCGCGATCTGCGCCTGCATGGTGTCCAGCGAGCGCGACATGGTTTCGGTCAGGCCGATGTGGTGGTCGGGCTTGCCGTCGCCATCGGCATCGCCGCCGAAATGGCGGCCGATCCAGCGACCGATCACGCCGGGCGCGCTTGCGCCTTCCGCATCCGCATCGTCGTTCGCCACGTCGCCCGGCGGCGACTGCGGCCAGCCATGCATGTCCACCGCGACCAGCCGGTGCGCGCCGGACAGCCGGGTCGCGGTGATCGGCAACGGCGCCAGCAGGCCGCCGTCGACCAATTCGCGCCCGCCCAGCGTGAATGGCGTGAAGATGCCGGGGATCGCGAACGACGCACGCACCGCATCCCACAGGTCGCCGCGGCGCAGCCAGACTTCGCGCTGGCGGACCAGGTCCACCGCGACCGCGGTGAAATCGATCGGCAATTCCTCGATCCGCGGGGTGCCCACCACTTCGCGCAGCTTCTCCAGCAAGCGGTCGCCGGTGAACAGCGCGGGCCGGCCGAAGCCGGGGTCGAGCAGGCGCAGCATGGCGCCGCGGCTGGTGCCGAGCAGCCAGTCGCGCAACGCTTCCAGCTTGCCCGCCGCGCAGGCGCCGCCGACCAGCGCGCCGCTGGAGGCGCCGGAGATCGCGACGATGCGCAACCCGCGCGCCTGCAGCGCCTCGATCACGCCGATCTGCGCCAGCCCGCGCGCGCCGCCGGCACCCAGCGCAAGCGCGATCGGCTCGTCGCGCGATGCCGCGCTGACCGGCACGCCGCCCATCACGACCCGTAGTTGGAAATGGCCAGCTGCAGCATCGCCCGCATCTGCTCGCGCAGGGTCCTGGGCTCGACGATCTCGGCGTCGCCGCCGTAGTGCAGCACGTCCATCAGCAATTCGCGCGGCACCGAATACGGCACCTTTAGTTCGTAGCGGCCATCGGCCAGGAACCGGCCCTGCTGCTGCGAATGCCAGTGCTCGTCGGCGACCCAGCGCGCGGCCTTGGCGCTGAACACGATGGTGGCCCAGCCCTTCGGCGCGCCGGAGAAGATGCCGTAGCTGCCGGCAAGGTGCGCGTTGAGTTCGTCGTCGGCCACGTCGCGGGCCGCGCCATCGGCGAAACGCGCGGCGGAGATGCGGTCGATCGAGAAGCTGCGCAGGCCCTGCTTCTCCTCGTCCCAGGCATCCACGTACCAGTTGTCGCGATAGTGGGTCAGCCGCTGCGGCGACACCGTGCGCCGGGTCTTCTCGTCGGTCGAGCGCGCGCGATAGTCGAACGCCAGCTTGCGCCGCTCCAGCACGCTGGAGGCGACGATCCGGAACGCGTGCTCGTCCATGTGCCGGCCGCGATGCGGGATCACCCGCACCCGTTCCACCGGCCAGGTCTTGCCGCCGGAATGCGCGTCCAGCAGCTTTTCCACCCGCGACTGCAGCGGCGCCAGCGCGGACGACAGCATGCCGCCGCTGCTCTTCGACAACAGCTGCTGCGCGGCCAGCAGCGCGTGCAGCTCCTCGGAATTGAGCCACAGGCCCGGTAGCTCGAAGCGCTCGGCCTCGGCCTTGTCGTAGCTGAAGCCGGCCTCGCCGTCGCCGATGAGCGGCGCCATCAGGCCATCGCGCAGGAAGGCCAGGTCGCGGTACACGGTGGCGCGCGAGCAGCCGAGTTCGTCCTGCAGGCGGGCCACGGTCACCGGGCGGCGCGCGGCCTGCAGCACGCGGTGCAGGGCGATGATGCGTTCGTAGCGATCCATGCGCGGATTATGCCGTCGAAACCCGGCATTCGCCGCTCGGGTCGCGGCTCGGGAACCTTTTCGCCCGCGCTTGCTCCAATCGCCCCGGGAACCTCGCCGCGGAGCGAAGCTTGGGGACACGGACGTTGCATCGCGACGGCGCCATCGCGCTCGCGGGTTTGCTGGTTATCCATGTGTTGCTCGCCTGGGCGCTGCTGCGGGCGATGCGGCTGATCCCGTCGGACGGCGATGAAGAGGCATTGCAGGTCGTCTTCCTGCCTCCACGCGCGCTTGCGGTCGCGCCGGAACCATCACCACGCCCGCGCAAGGAAGCTTGGCAGCGCGCGATTCCCGCACCCGACAAGGAATCGCCGCCTGCGGACGCCGCCACCGTTGACGCCGCCCAAGCGCCTGTACCGCTACAGGCAAGGCTGCTCGAGCAATCGGCCGCGGCGGCGGCGCGGGTGGCACCGATCGAGATACCGGCCCATGACGCCCTGGCCGATCGCCAGGCGCGCCTGCCCGGCCGTGCCGGTGGCCGCTTCCGCATGCACGAGCGGCTATCCCCGGCGCAGGCGGTGGCGATGGTCGGCAAGCTGTTCGGCGGCATGGATCCGGACGAGATCCGCGCGCAGATCTGCACGCGCAACCGGCACAACCTCGTCACTGCGGCCGGTCGCGGCGACAGCCCGGAACTGCAGGCCGAACTGGAGATCCAGCGCAGGTATTGCGAACCCTGATCGCCGCAACCCGCTCGCGAACGGCGCGGCCAGCCTGCACAATGCGCGGATGCACGATCCCGCGTTGAACCTCTCGCCGTCGCCCGGCGACGAGGTCAAGACCACCACCTGCTACATGTGCGCCTGCCGTTGCGGCATCAAGGTGTGGCTGCAGGACGGCAAGATCCGCTACATCCAGGGCAACCGCGAGCATCCGGTCAACCAGGGCGTGCTGTGCGCCAAGGGCGCCAGCGGGATCATGCAGCACTATTCGCCCGCGCGGCTGCGCAAGCCGCTGCTGCGGGTGGGCGAACGCGGCGCCGGCGAATTCCGCGAGATCGAATGGGACGAGGCGCTCGACCTTGCCGCGTCCTGGCTGAAGCCGATCCGCGCACGCAATCCCGATGAATTCGCGTTCTTCACCGGCCGCGACCAATCGCAGGCGCTGACCGGCTGGTGGGCGCAGCAGTTCGGCACGGTGAACTACGCGGCGCACGGCGGCTTCTGCTCGGTGAACATGGCCGCGGGCGGCCTGTATTCGATCGGCGGCAGCTTCTGGGAATTCGGCGAACCCGATTGGGAGCACACCCAGTACCTGATGCTGTGGGGCGTGGCCGAAGACCACGACAGCAACCCGATCAAGCTCGGCCTCGGCAAGCTGAAGGCACGCGGCGCCAAGATCGTCGCGGTCAACCCGGTGCGCAGCGGTTATGGCGCGATCGCCGACGAATGGATCGGCATCCGCCCCGGTACCGATGGCCTGTTCGCGTTCGCGCTGGCGCACGAACTGCTGCGCATGGACCGCATCGACCTCGATTACCTGGTCCGCTACGCGAACGCGCACTGGCTGGTGATCGACCAGCCCGGCGGCGCCGACGATGGGCTGTTCGCGCGCGATGCCGCCGGCAACGCGCTGTGCTGGAACACGCACACGCACGCCGCCACGGATGCGAATGCCATCGACATGTCGCCCGCCGTGGTCGGCGAGTACGTGTTGGCCGATGGCCGCAAGGCGCGCCCGGTGTTCCAGCTGATCGCGGACCGCTACCTCGATCCGCAGTATTCGCCCGACGCCGTCAGCGAACGCTGCGGCATCCCCGCCGACAGCATCCGCCGCATCGCCCGCGAACTGGCGGAGGCCGCGTTCGACAGCAAGCTCGAACTGCCGATCGCCTGGACCGACAGTTGGGGCCGCGAGCACGCCACGATGGAAGGCCGTCCGGTGTCGATGCATGCGATGCGCGGGATCAGCGCGCACAGCAACGGCTTCCACACCTGCCGCGCGCTGCACCTGCTGCAGCTGCTGCTGGGCGCGCTCGATGCACCGGGCTCGTTCCGCTACCAGCCGCCGTTCCCGAAACCGATCCCGCCGGCCAATCGCCCCGGCAAGGCGCGCAAACCCGATGGCGTGCTGGATGCCGCACCACTGGGCTTCGTGCATGGGCCGGAAGACCTGGTCGTCGACGAACACGGCCAGCCGCGCCGCATCGACCATGCGTATTCGTGGGCGTATCCGCTGTCCGCGCACGGGATGATGCACACCGTGATCCGCAACGCCTGGGCCGGCGATCCTTACAAGATCGACACCCTGCTGATGTTCATGGCGAACATGAGCTGGAACTCGGCGATGAACACCGGCGAGACCATGCGCTGGCTCACCGACAAGGACGAGGCCGGCGAATACAAGATCCCGCGCATCATCTATTCCGATGCCTATGCGTCGGAGATGGTGGCCTATGCCGACTTGGTGCTGCCGGACACGACGTACCTCGAGCGCTTCGACGCGATCAGCCTGCTGGATCGCCCGATCAGCGATGCCGATGCCGCCAGCGACGCGATCCGCCATCCGATCTTCGACCCGGCGACCCAGCTCGACGAAGACGGCCGGCCGCGCGACGTGCGCGGCTTCCAGTCGGCGCTGATCGAGCTCGGCGCGCGCATCGGCCTGCCCGGGCTGGTGAACGAGGACGGTTCGCCGAAGTACCGCGACTACGCCGACTACATCGTGCGCCACGAACGCGCGCCCGGCGTCGGCCTGCTGGCCGGCTGGCGCGGCGAGGACGGCGCGCAGCAGGGCAAGGGCGCGCCGAACCCCGACCAGCTGCAGCGCTACATCGAACACGGCGGGTTCTGGCACGCGCCGATCCCGCAATCCGCGCGCTATTACAAGATGGCCAACCGCGATTACCTGCAATGGGCGCAGCGCTTCGGCTTCGTGCCGAACGACCAACCCATCGTGCTGCAGCTGTATTCGGAGACGCTGCAGAAGTTCCGGCTGGCCGCGCAAGGCCACGGCGCGCTGCAGCCGCCGGCGGAACATCGCCAGCGCGTCGCCACCTATTTCGATCCGCTGCCGATCTGGTACGAGCCGTTCGAGCACGACCAGACCTCGCGCACCACCTTCCCGCTCAACGCGGTGACCCAGCGGCCGATGTTCATGTACCACGCCTGGGGCAGCCAGAACGCGTGGCTGCGGCAGATCACCGCGCGCAACTACCTCTACCTGCATCCGCAGACCGGCGCCGCGCATGGCATCGCCGACGAGGACTGGATCGAGGTGACCTCGCACCACGGCAGGATCACCGTGCAGGCCAAGTTCGCCGGCAACGTGCAGCCGGACACGGTGTGGACCTGGAACGCGATCGGCAAGCGCAAGGGCGCGTGGCGGTTGGCGAAGGATGCACCGGAAGGCGAACAGGGCTTCCTGCTCAACCACCTGATTTCCGACGTGACGCCGAAGGGCGATTACGCCAATGCCGATCCGGTCACCGGGCAGGCTGCGTGGTTCGACCTGCGCGTCTCGATCCGCAAGGCGGATGCGCAGGCGGACCAAAGCGCGCCGCAGTTCGCGCCATTGCAGTTCAAACCGGCCGACGAACGCCCGCTGCGCTACGGCGCCGGCTTCCGTCGCCGCAACAAGGAGGCTACGCGATGAACGCCACGCCGCTGGACTGGTATTTCGACTTCATCTCGCCGTTCGCCTACCTGCAATGGAAGCGCCTGCGCCGCGACTTCCCCGAAGTCACGCTCAATCCGAAGCCGTTGCTGTTCGCCGCGATCCTCAACCACGTCGGCCAGCTCGGCCCCGCGGAAATCCCGCAGAAGCGCCGGCATACCTACCGCATCGTGCTGTGGCAGGCGCGGCAGGCCGGCATCCCGCTGCATTTCCCGCCGGCGCATCCGTTCAACCCGCTGCCCGCGCTGCGCCTGTGCCTGGCCGCGCCGGACCGGATCCAGGCCATCGACGCGATCTTCGCCCACATCTGGGAACACGGGCGGCAGGCCGACAGCATCGAGGCGCTGGCCGATGTCGCGGCAGCGCTCGGCATCGACGATCCCGCCGCCGCCATCGCCCGCGACGAGGTGAAGCGCGAATTGCTGGCCAATGGCGAGGAAGCGATGCGCCTTGGCCTGTTCGGTGTACCGACCTTGAAGGTGCGCGACGAATTGTTCTGGGGCAACGACGCCACCGAGCTCGCGCTCGCCTATCGCGACGACGAAGGCGCGCTCGATGCCGAGATGCGCCGCGTCGACGCGATCCCCGAAGCCGTGCAACGCAAGAAGCCCAGCGGCGAACCAGCACGATGACCTCGTTGCCACCGCCATCGAAGAAAAAACTCGGGCTGGTCATCGACCTCGATACCTGCGTCGGTTGCCATGCCTGCGCGACCAGCTGCAAGGAGTGGAACGCGGGCGGCATCGCCGGGCCGCTGACCGACGAACGTCCCTACGGCAAGGATCCGCAGGGTGTGTGGTTCAACCGCGTGCACAGCTACGAGCTGGCGCCGGATGCGGCGACCAGGCAACCCGCGCAGACCCTGCATTTCCCGCGCAGCTGCCTGCATTGCGAAACGCCCGCCTGCGTCACCGTGTGCCCGACCGGCGCCAGCTACAAGCGCGCCGAGGACGGCATCGTGCTGGTCGACGAGGACAAGTGCATCGGTTGCAAGCTGTGTTCCTGGGCCTGCCCGTACGGCGCGCGCGAATACAGCGAAGTCGAAGGGGTGATGAAGAAATGCACGCTGTGCGTGGACCGCATCTACAACGAAAACCTCGACCAAGCCGATCGCCAACCGGCCTGCGTGCAGGCCTGCCCGACCAAGGCGCGGCATTTCGGCGACCTCGCCGATCCGCAATCGAAGGTCTCGCTGCTGGTGGCCGATCGCGGCGGCGTGGCGCTGATGCCGGAGCTCGGCTACCAGCCGACCAACCGCTACCTGCCGCCGCGGCCGCGACGCACCGGCGCTGCGCAGGCGGGCGACGGCATCGCCCAGGCCGATGCCGGCAACCTCGCCGCACGCTGGCTCAACCGCATCCTCAAACGCTGAAGGACATCGCCATGGCCAAGGACACCGAGATCCTCGTCACCACCACCGACGGCTTCGAAGGCCGCCGCATCGTCGCCTACAAGGGCCTGGTCGGCGGCGACGCCATCCTCGGCGCCAACATGTTCCGCGACCTGTTCGCCGGCCTGCGCGACATGATCGGCGGCCGTTCCGGCAGCTACGAAAAGGTCCTGCGCGCGGCCAAGACCGAGGCGCTGGAAGACATGCTCGCCTCGGCGCGCGAACGCGGCGCGAACGCGGTGGTCGGCGTCGACCTCGACTACGAGACCGTGCAGATCCAGGACGGCGGTTCGATGCTGATGGTGTCCGCCTCCGGCACCGCGGTGGTGATCGAGTAGGCATGGGCGCTCCTCGCTCGATGTCGCTGCCTCGTCGCCATCCCTGGCGCAACACTCCTGACTTTGGCAGCCCCGGGGCAGGCGTCCTGCCTGCCCGTCCATGCGATGCGCGCGGCAATGCCGCGCAAGCGTGCATCGCATGAACCCCGCCTTCTCCGTCCTCTTCTTCACCACCCTGTCCGGCGCCGGCTTCGGCCTGTGGGCCTGGCTGGGCCTGCGCATCGCCTTCGGCGCGCCGCCGCAGAACTTCCAGGCGCTGGGCTGGAGCTGGCTGCTGGTCTACGCCGGCATCGCCGCGGCGGTCGGCCTGCTGGCCTCGTTCTGGCATCTCGGCAAGCCGCTGCGCGCGTGGCGGGCGTTCTCGCAATGGCGCACCTCGTGGCTGTCGCGCGAGGGCGTGCTGGCGGTGGCGAGCTTCGTGCCTGCCGCAGCATTGCTGTGCCTGCTGGCGCGCGATGGCGGCTACCAGATCGGTGCAGCAACGCGCTTCGCCGCGGCCCTGTTGGCGCTGCTAAGCCTGGCCACCGTGGCCTGCACCGCGATGATCTACGCCTCGCTCAAGCCGATTCCCGCCTGGCGGCATCCGCTGGTGCTGCCCGGCTACCTGCTGTTCGCGCTGCTCACCGGCGGTTTGCCGATGCTGCCGTCCATCCCTGCGGGCGCGCACGGCATCGATGGCGCACTGCCGTACGCGCTGGCATTCATCGCCGCCGCAGTGCTGCTGCTGAAGCTCGCCTACTGGCGCGACATCGACCGCACCCCGCTGCCGCAGGCGCGCGGCGACGCCATCGGCCTGCCGCAGCGCAAGGCCTCGGTGTTCGAACGCCCGCACACCGAGGCCAACTACATCACCCGCGAGATGGCCTTCGTGGTCGCCCGCCGGCACTCGCGCATGTTGCGGATCGCCTCGGCATTGCTGTTCGCGCCGGCACCGCTGCTGTGCCTGCTGCTGGCATGGTCGCAGCCGGGTTGCGCGTGGGCGGCGCCGCTCGCCACCGGCTGCGCGCTGATCGGCGCCTTGCTCGAGCGCTGGCTGTTCTTCGCCCAGGCCCGGCACCTGGTCACGCTGTACTACTGAGCGCGTTGCCCCGTGCGGGGGGCCGGGTAGAATGCGGGAACCCTCCCCGCATCGCCGCCCATGTTGCCCTTGCTGTGGCTGGCCTTTTCCGTGCCGGCGCCCGTCGTCGACCTCGCCCCCGTGCCCGCGATGGACGCGGTGGTGGTGCAGCGCCTGGCCGATCCGCCGCGCTGCCTGGCGGCGCGCTGCGCCAGCGGCGAATGGCAGGTCGGGGCGATGCCGGCGATTCCCGCCGGCCAGCTGCGCATCGATGGCGACGACCTGCCCGGCGCGGGCGGCCGCCTGCGGGTCGCCGCGCAACCGCGCAAGGACTGGGTGAAGGCGCAGGGCAGCAATGCCCGGGTCGGCATGCAGTACGGCATGCAGGCGCTGAAGTCCGAATACGCCAGCCTGGCCTGGGCGATCGACACCGGCTACCGCCTGCAGGGCTATGCCGAGGACGGCATCGCCGGCACCGGCCCGGTGCTGCGCGGCAACCTGGAATGGCGGCAGGCGCTGGGCGAACGCACCCGGCTGTCGCAGACCACCCGGATCGAAACCGGCCAGCACGGCACCTACCTGCGCAACAGCCTGCAGCTGAAGTTCCAGCTGCAGCCGGCGCTGACCCTGGACACCGGGGTCGAACTGCGCCGCGACAGCGAAGTGACCGGCCGCAACCAGACCGACGCGAAGTTGAACCTGCGCTACGTGTTCTGATCGATCAGCGCGCGCGCGCCCTGCGCGAGCAACGCCTCCGCAACCGCCAGCCCGAGCGCCTCCGGCGCGTCGCCGCGGCCCTGCGCCTGCGCACGCACGCTGCGGCCGTCGCCGGCGGAACCGACCAGGCCTTGCAGCATGAGCCGCTCGCCATCCAGCCGTGCGAACGCGGCCACCGGCACATGGCAGCTGCCGTGCAGGGCCAGGTTCATCGCCCGCTCGGCGCCCACGCAGGTGCGGGTGTCGGCATCGTCGAGCGCGGCGCACAGCGCGACGACCGCATCGTCGCCGTCGCGGCATTCGATCGCGATCGCGCCCTGCGCCGGTGCCGGCAACCAGTGCGGCGCATCCAGCCGGGCGCGGATGCGCGCATCGAAGCCGAGCCGCTGCAAGCCCGCGCAGGCCAGCACGATGGCGTCGTAGTCGCCGGCATCGAGCTTGGCCAGCCGCGTGTTGACGTTGCCGCGCAGGTCCAGCAGCTCGAGGTCGGGACGCAGCGCGCGCAATTGCGCCTGCCGGCGCAGCGACGAGGTGCCGACGCGCGCGCCCTGCGGCAAGGCGTCGATCCCGTCGAAGCGGCCGCTGACGAAGGCGTCGGCGTGGTCGGCGCGGGCGAGGATCGCCGGCAAGGCGAAGCCCGGCTCCAGCTGCATCGGCACGTCCTTCAGCGAATGCACCGCGCAGTCCGCCTCGCCGCGCTGCATCGCCAGCTCCAGTTCCTTGAGGAACAGGCCCTTGCCGCCGATCGCCGCCAGCGAACGATCCAGCACTTCGTCGCCGCGCGTGCTCATCGGCACCAGTTCGACGACGAGGCCCGGATGCGCGGCGCGCAGGCGGTCGGCGACGTGTTCGGTCTGCCAGAGGGCGAGCGGGCTCTTGCGGGTGGCGATGCGCAGCGTGGTCATGCGCGCATTATCGCCCGTGCCGGCCCGCGGCTCACAGGTGGCGCAACGTATCCCGCAGCTGCGACACGCAGCGCCGGCTGACTTCCAGCGGATGCGCGCCATGGCGCAGCACGGCCTGGGTATGGCCGTCGCCGGCACGGCGCAGTTCGACGATTTCGTTGCGCGCCACCAGGCAGTTGCGGTGGATGCGCACGAAGCGCTCGGCGAATTCGCCTTCCAGCGACTTCAGCGATTCCTCGATCAGGTCCTCGCCGCGCGCATGGTGGACCACCACGTACTTCTCTTCCGCCTGCAGGTAGCGGATGTCGTCGACCGGGATCAGCCGCAGGCTGCCGCGCAGGCGCGCGCACAGGTGGGTCCGCTTCTGCCCTTCGCCCGGATGGTCGGCGTGTTGCGCGCGGCCGGCGGCGAAGGTGCGCACCCGCTGCAGCGCGGCGGACAGCCGCTCCGGGCGCACCGGCTTGACCAGGTAGTCGATCGCCTGCGCCTCGAACGCGGACAAGGCATGCATGTCGTAGGCGGTGCAGAACACCACGGCCGGGCGCGGCTCGAACGCGGCCAGGTGGCGCGCGGTTTCCAGCCCGTCGATGCCCGGCATCGAGATGTCCAGCAGCACCATGTCCGGATGGTGCTCCGCGCAGGCATGCAGCGCGGCATGCCCGTCGCCGGCTTCCGCGACGACCTCCACCCCGGGCTCGCCGGCCAGCATCGCGCGCAACCGCTCGCGCGCCAGCGGCTCGTCGTCGGCGATGACCACTTTCATCGCATGCTCCGCCCGTTCATCCCGTTGCGCCCATCCTCGCGCAGGACTCAAGCGGCTGCAAACCGCGCCGCCATCCAGTCGCCCAGGTCGCGGATTTCCTCGGCGCACACCGCGTGCTGCATCGGGTAGCGATGCCATCGCACGTCGAAACCGAGCGTGCGCAGCGCGTTCGCGCTCATCTCGCCACCGGCGCAGGGCACCACCGGATCGAATTGCCCGTGCGCCATGAACAGCGGTTGCGATGCCGCGGCCGGCCGCAACGCGGCCTGCGCCTGCGCGGGCGTCATCGGCAAGTACGTCGACAACGCGACCAGTCCGGCCAGCGGCGTGCTGCGCGCGATGCCGGCGGCAAGCGTGATCGCGCCGCCCTGCGAGAAGCCGGCCAGCAACAGCCGATCCGCGGCGATCCCGCGCTGCGCCTCGCGCTCGATCAGGGCCTCGACCTGCGCGACCGATTCGGCCACGCCTTCGCCGTCGGCGCGATGGGCCAGGTTCATGTCGCGGATGTCGTACCAGGCGCGCATCCGCGCGCCGCCGTTGATGGTCACCGCGCGCACCGGCGCATGCGGGAACACGAAGCGGATCGCCGGCCAGTCCTTGCGCACCAGTTCCGGCACGATCGGCGCGAAATCGTGGCCGTCGGCGCCCAGGCCGTGCAGCCACAGCACGCTCCACTGCGGTTGCGGGCCGGTTTCGTGTTCGACGGTTTCGAGCAGTGCGGTCATGGGGGAGGGCGATGCGGACCAGCGCGCAGTCTACCCAAGGCTCAGTCGTCCGCGTCGTCGTCGCCCGCGCGCACCTTGCCGGGACCGACGCCCTCGACGCGCTTGAAGAAGCGGCGGAACGCGGCCTCGCTGCGGTAACCGAGCATCTCCGCCACCGCCGCCACCGAGAACCGGCGGTTCTTCAGCAGCCGCCGCGCCTCGGTCGCGCGCCAGTGGGCGAGGTACTGGATCGGCGGCAGGCCGACGGTGGCGGCGAACAGTTCGGCGAAGGCGGTGCGCGACATGTTCGCCCGCTGCGCCATCGACTGGATCGTCCAGTCCTCGCCCGGGCGTTCGTGCACCGCCGCCAGTGCGCGCGACAGGCGCGCGTCGGTCAATGCCGCGAGCAGGCCGCGCGGGTGTTCGGCACGGCGCACGTATTCGCACACCGCCATGGTGAACAGCGAATCGGCCAGCTTGTTCTGCACCAGCTGGCGGCCCCAGCGGCGGTCGCGGCTGGTTTCGGTGAGCATCGTCGCGAGCTGGCGGAAACCGTCGCTGCTGTCCTCGGAGCGCACCACGAAATACGCCGGCAAGGCGCTGAAGATCGGGTTGCTGGTGCCGGTGATGAATTCCAGTTCGCCGCACAGCATCGCGGTGTCGTCGGGTTCGATCTCGCCCACCGTCGGCAAATGGGCGTCCGCACTGGATGACAGCAGGTGGCGCACGCCGGCCGGGAACACGATCAGGTCGCCGCGGCGCAGCTGCACCGGCGCCTCCAGCGCGGCGCCGCTGACCCAGCATTCGCCCTCGGTGAGCAGGTGGAACTGGCCGTAGCGGGTCGCCGGCTCCTGGTCGTACCAGGTGCCGCAGTAGCGCACGTCGGCAGTGATCTCCACGCGCATGCGGTATGCGCCGAGCACCGTCTCGAGCACGCTGTCGCGGTTGTCGTCCAGGGTCGCGGTGGCGGGAACAGTGTCCACGACCCGCATCCTAGGCCAGCCCCGCCACCGCGACCATGCCCGCGCCACCGCCATTCCATGCGCGAGCGTCCGCCGCCTCGGGACGCTTCGCCGTTGGCGGACGCTCGGGCATATCGGTCGGACTCGCGGGGATATCGCCACCAGCACCATCGGCATGGAATACGCAGGCGCCGCCACCTCCCCCACGCGGTGCCCGAACACCCACTTCCATTCCAATCCCGAGGATCACCGCATGAATACCAAGACCGCCACCGCTTCCGGCCTGATGCTGGCCATGACCGCCGCCGCGCTGTTCGCCGGCGCACCCGTTGCCCACGCCGGCACCACCGCCAAGGCGCAGATGGGCCACTGCATGGGCGCCAACGCCTGCAAGGGCCACGGTGCCTGCAAGAGCGCCGCCAATGCCTGCAAGGGGCAGAACGCATGCAAGGGCCAAGGCTTCACCGAAGCCACCGCAAAGGACTGCAAGGTCGCCGGCGGCAAGTTCGAGATCCCGAAGCCGGCCAAGGCCGAGGCGAAGAAGGCCTGATCTGAAGCGCGTGCGCCCGTCCCCGCGACGGGCGCCACGCCCCACGACGGACACGACCATGACCCGCACCCTGCACGGCTTCGGCCTGGGCCTGCGCCCTCAGCATTACCACGCGCTGCTGCGCGGCGACGATGCCGCCGTCGACTGGCTCGAGATCGTCAGCGAGAACTACCTGGTCGAAGGCGGCCGCCCGCTGGCGATGCTCGACCGCATCGCCGAACGCTGGCCGCTGGCGATGCATGGCGTGGCGCTGAACATCGGCGGCAGCGATCCGCTCGACCGCGATTACCTGCGCGCACTCGCAAAGCTCGCGAGGCGCGTGCGCCCCGCGTTGATTTCCGACCACCTGTGCTGGACCCGGCACGACGGCGTGCAACTGCACGACCTGCTGCCGCTGCCCTGCAACGACGAGACCCTGCGCCACGTCGCCACGCGCGTGCGCCAGGTGCAGGACGCGCTTGGCACGCAACTGGTGCTGGAGAACGTGTCCAGTTACCTGCGCTTCGCCGGCGACACGCTGGGCGAAGCCGAATTCCTTGCGGCGCTGGTCGCCGAGACCGGCTGCGGCCTGCTGCTTGATGTGAACAACGTGTACGTCAACGCGCACAACCACGGCATCGACGCCATCGCCTGGCTCGACACGCTGCCGGTGCACGCGGTCAAACAGATCCACCTGGCCGGCCACGGCGAGGATGCGCTCGGCTCCGGCCTGTTGATCGACACCCACGACGCGCCGGTGTGCGACGCGGTGTGGACGCTGTTCGCGCACGCACAGCGGCGTTTCGGCGAAGTGCCGGCGATGATCGAGCGCGACGACCGCATCCCGCCGCTGCACGACCTGCTGGCGGAACTCGCCATCGCCCGCGGCATCGCCGACGAGGCGCGTCTTGGAGTAGCGGCATGAACGCGCTTTCCGCCGTGCAAGACGCGATGCAGGTCTGGCTGCTGCAGGGCGATGCCGGCATCGTCGCGTTCGTCGACGACGACTTGGCCGCGCATCGCCTGCGCATCTACGCCGATGCCTACGTGTTGCGCCTGCTCGACGTGCTCGGCAACGACTTCCCGGCCACCCGCACCGCGCTCGGCGAGGATGCGTTCGATGTGCTTGCGCGTGCCTACATCGCGGCACATCCGTCGACGCAACCGTCCGTCTGCCATTTCGGCCACGCCTTCGCCGGCTGGCTGGCGGCGCGCACCGACGTGCCGCGCGGCGTGCACGAACTCGCCCGCTTCGAATGGCTGCAGGGCGAATGCTTCGACGCCGCGGATGCAATCCCGCTGGGTGTCGAGGCGATCGCCGCATTGCCCGCGGACGCATGGCCTGCGCTGCGGCTGTCGCTGCATCCGGCGACGCGCCTGCTTGCCACCCGCAGGCTGCGGTTGCGCGACGGCAAGCCGTGTCCCGCAACGCGCTCTGCCGATCGCGACTGGCTGCTGTGGCGCGCCGGCCTCGACGTGCATTGGCGACTGCTCGACGCCGACGAAGCCGATGCCCTGCGCGCGCTGCACGATGGCGCTGCATTCGGCGAACTGTGCACGCGTCTGGCCACCCATCACGGCGACGCCAGTGCATTGCGCGCCGCCGCCCTGCTCAAGCGCTGGCTGGCCGATGGCCTGCTCGCCGCCCCCGATACCGCACACGACAGCTGAGGACACCGCCATGCAACGCTGCGCCACCTACGCCAATCGCACTCCCGCCGCGACCGAGAGGCCGCGGGATCCGTTCGCACCGCTGTGGCGGCTGCGCGCGGCCGTCGCCCGCTTCGAATGGCTCGGCCCGCTGCTGCTGCGGCTGGTGTTCGGCTGGTTCTGGCTGGAAACCGGCTGGGCCAAGCTGCACAACCTGGAATTCTTCTCGCAGCGCTTCGTCGAATGGGGCATTCCCTTCCCGATGCTCAGTGCCACCGCCTCCGGCGCGGTCGACCTGGTCGGCGGCGCGCTGCTGCTGCTCGGCCTCGGCACGCGCCTGGTCACGATCCCGATGATCGTGAACATGCTGGTGGCGCTGGCGGTGGTCGTGCTGCCGACCATCTCCACCCTCGACGAATTCGTCGAACTCGATGAAGTGCTGTATGTCGCGGTGCTGTTCTGGCTGCTGATGGCCGGCCCGGGCAAGGCCAGCCTTGACCACGCGATCGCCGGCCGCCTGCGCACGCGCTAGCTGTGATCTCTCGGTAGGTTGTTCATCCGGGGCATCTCTGGAAGATGGGGGTTGCGAAGCCAACCCAGCCCCCAGGAGCCCCGGATGAACCTGCATAAACATGCCCGTTTGAGCCCGCGCGGTCGAGCCCTGCTCGTGGACCGCATCCTTGTTCAGGGCCTTCGCGTCGAAGAAGCAGCGCATGCGGCCGGTGTCAGCGTCCGCACGGCCTACAAGTGGCTCAGACGGTTCAAGGAGGAAGGTCCGCAAGGCTTGGTCGACCGGTCCTCTCGGCCACGCTCCTGCCCGCATGCCACGCCACAGGAGATTGTGCAGCACGTCATCGAGCGGCGCCGCTCACGGCAGACGTATCGGCAGATCGCCGGGCAACTGCCTGTTGCCCCGAGCACCATCGCCCGGCTGCTGCGTCGCGCCGGCCTGCACCGCTTGGCCGAACTGCAGCCGGCAGCGCCGGAGAACCGCTACGAATACGCCTTGCCCGGCCAGCTGCTGCATCTGGACATCAAGAAGCTTGCTCGTTTCCGACAGCCGGGGCATCGGGTCACCGGCAATCGCCAAGTCAACTCCGATGGCATCGGCTGGGAATACGTCCATCTGGCCATCGATGACCACTCCCGCGTGGCGTTCGGCTCCATCGAGCCGGACGAGCGCGGTAGTAGCGCGTGCAGGGCGCTGTTGCGGACGGTGCGCTACTACCGACGCTTGGGCGTGCAATTCGAGCGCGTCCTGACCGACAACGGCGCCTGCTACAGATCGCGTAGCTTCCGGCGTCTGGTCCGTCGGTTGGGCATGCGCCACCTGCGCACGCGCCCCTACACCCCACGCACCAACGGCAAGGCTGAGCGGCTGGTGCAGACCAGCCTGCGCGAATGGGCCTACGCCCGCTCATACGCCAACTCCGAACAGCGAGCCCACGCGCTGCAGGGCTGGCTTCATCACTACAACTGGCATCGACCACATGCCAGCCTTGGCTACAGGCCACCCATCACCCGAATCCCACTGAACAACGTGGTGGGTTTACACAGCTAGCCGTCCATCGCCGCCGGCATTCGCAGCGCACGGGCAAAGCGTGCGCTGCAGCACACGCGAAGCGTGCTGCGCCGCAAGATGACCGCCCCCGGACAAGACGCTAGCGTATGGTCAGGCAGCGGGGAGGGCTAGGGGAGGCCAGCTGCCGATTCCCCATCGCAGTTGGCAGTTGCACCGCATCGCGCAGGCCGCCGGCCGGCGCCACCGACTACAACACAACTTCCTTGAGGGGCAGATCATGTCTTCACGTGTCTGCAAGACCGCTCGTCCGCTGTTCGCTGGCATCGCCTTGACCCTGCTGTGCGCGCCGACCCTGGCCAATACCCTGAACCAGAACGTGTCGTGGACCATCGACCGTTCCGGCACCACCGCCAAGTACCGGGTGGTCGCCTACGGCGATTCGATCTACGCCGGCTACAACGGCTCCACCCTCAGCGCCGCCAAGTACTCGGCGCCGACGGTGGATGCCGAATACCTGTCCGCGCTGTGGAACGCCGACGTCGAAAGCGTGCGCCGCACCAAGTCCGGCGCGGTGGCCTCGGACGTGTACAACAACAAGATCGTCGCCGAACGTTCCTACATGCAGGCCAGCAGCACGCGCGTGGTCACCTTCGAGATGTGCGGCAACGACGGCCTGCAGGCGCGTTCCAGCTTCAAGGGCCAGACCGGCACCTGCAACTACAACGTGATGGCCACCGCCGAGGCCAACTGCAAGACCTACGTGGCGGCGGCGATGGACTACATCAACGCCAACGCGTACAGCGGCACCAAGGTCAAGATCGTCGCCAACCTGTACTACCCCGGCTACAACGCCGACAACGTGCAGAGCTCCTGCAACGACCCGACCACCGGCGCCAAGGTCAACCTGCGCGACAGGTTCCTGCCGTACATCGCGCGCATGAACTACTGGATGTGCGAGTACGCGCGGCAGAAGGGCTTCAAGTGCGTCGACAACTTCGCCGAATACATGGGCGCGGACTACGACAGCAACGGCGACGGCCAGGTCGATTCGCAGGCGCTGAAGTACGTCGCCGGCGAGAGCGAGGCCAGCTACGTGGCGCGCATCACCGGCACGCTGAAGGGCACGCTGCGCGATGCCAACGCCCACTTCATCTCGTCCAGCAGCAGCGCCGACTACATCCAGTCCGACGACGTGCACCCGACCTACCAGGGCAGCACGGTCACCGCCGGCCTGTTCGGCGGCACCACCAGCTCCGGAGCGCCGCGTTACACCAGCTTCAGCGGCGGCAAGAACCCGATCTGGAACCTGTACGGGCACGAGCGCATGGGCTGGTTGCTGTCGTTGTACGCACCGGCCAGCGCCAACAAGGCGCGCAGGTAACGTGACAGTCCAGCGGCCCGGCGAACGGCCCGCCACGCCGCCCGAACAGGGCGGCGCTGGCGCCGGGCGCGGGTATCGCATGCTGGCCGGCACGCTGCTGCTGGCCTGCATCGGCGGCGTGGTCTATTTCGCGGCGCACGAACCGGCGCGCGCGCGCGCCGGCGCCGACGGACGCGGCCCTCGATCGCAGCAGGACTCGGGCGACATCGACGCCTCCCGGACCGCGGCCATGGCAAGACAACCGTTGCATCCCCGCCGCGCGCAAGCCCGGCCCGCCGCCGACGACCTGGCCTCGGTCGTCGTGCCCGGCACGCCCGCACCGAGCATGGGCGAGGTCATCGAGGGCCTGCACCGGGCCGGCATCCATACCGGCCTCGGCGCCTTCAATCCGCCCGGCACCAGTCCGCCGCTGGTCGGCCTGGCGGTGCCCGAGGACTACGTGCTGCCGGAAGGCTATGTGCGCCATTACCAGGCCACCGACGACGGCCAGGCGATCGAACCGATCCTGATGTATTCGCCCGACTACCAGTTCGTGGACGGCGCCGGCCAGCCGGTGGCGATTCCCGCGGATCGCGTCGTGCGCGCGGCCAATGCGCCGGCAGGCCTGCCGATCCGGCAGGTGCGCATCCCGCCGCCGCAAGCCGGCCCGGGCGCTTCGTCCTGAACCCGGTGCATTCCCTCCGATCCGGCTGGCGCCTGCTGGCCGGCGTCCTGGCCAGCGCCTTGCTGCTGGGGCTGTATGCCCGTGGCGGCAACCTTTACCTCCTCGGCTTCGTCGCACTGGTGCCGTGGTTGCTGGCGCTGGATGCGTGCACCACAGCGCTGCGCGCGCTGGCGGCGGGCGTGGCGATGGGCATCGCCTTCGTCGCGGCCGCGTTCGGCTGGTTCGGCTTCGCCATCGGCGAGTTCACCGGACTCGGCGCGATCGGCGGTTGGCTGGTGCTGCTGCTGGCGGCGCCCGTGTTGCAGCCGCAGCTGCTGGCGTTCGCGCTGGTCCGCCATCTCGCCGGGCAACGGCATGGCGCGGCGGTCCGCGCCCTGGCCGGCGCCTGCGCCTGGACGGGCTGCGAATGGCTGCTGCCGAAACTGCTCGGCGACACCCTCGGCCACGGGCTGTATCCGTCATTGCCGCTGCGCCAGCTGGCCGACCTCGGCGGTGCGGCCGGCATCAGCTTCGTGCTGTTGCTGGTCAACGAAGGCATCGTCGTCGCGATCCGCCAGCATCGCGACGGCACGCGCGGATGGGCGCGACCGAGCCTCGCCATCGCCGCGATCCTGCTCGCATGGCTCGGTTACGGTAGCTGGCGCGCAGCCGCGATCGCAGCGCATGCGAACGCAGGCGAGCCGCTGCGGGTGGCGATGGTGCAGACCAATATCGTCGACTACGAACGCCTGCGCCGCGAGCGTGGTGCGTATGCGGTGGTGCGCGAGGTGCTCGACACCCATTTCGCGATGTCGCGCGCGGCGGTCGAACAGGGACACGCCGACGCAGTGCTGTGGTCGGAGACCGTGTATCCGACGACGTACGGCCATGCGAAGAGCGAGGACGGCGCGTTGCTGGATCGTGAGATCGCGGACTTCGTCGCGTCGATCCGCGCGCCGCTGGTATTCGGCAGCTACGACATCGACGCCGACGGCGAGTACAACGCCGCCGCGTTCCTCGCGCCGGATGGCCGCACGCTGGGGATGTACCGGAAGAGCGATCCGTTCCCGCTGACCGAATACGTGCCGCGCTGGCTGGATGGCCCCGCATTCCGCCGTCTGCTGCCGTGGACCGGTACCTGGCAGCGTGGCGACGGCGCGCGCGTGTTCCCGCTGCAGTTGGCCGATGGCCGCGAGATCCCGGTACAGCCGCTGATCTGCCTGGACGATGTCGATCCCGCGCTGGCGATCGACGGCGCACGCCTGGGCGCGCAGGCGATCCTCGGCATGTCCAACGATTCCTGGTTCAGCACGCATGCGCAGGGCGCGCAGCTGCACCTGGCGGTCGCCGCCTTCCGCAGCATCGAGACGCGGCTGCCGCAATTCCGGGTCACCGCCAACGGCATCAGCGCGGCGATCGATCCGGCCGGCACCCGCGTTGCGACCACCGCGATCGGCGCACCGGCGCTGCTGACGGTCGCGCTGCCGGTGCGTACGCCGCCGCGCACCTTGATGGTGGCGTGGGGGAATTGGGTTGGCGCGGCGGGGCTGGCGGGCCTGCTGTTGTTGGCGCTGCACGCGCTGTGGCGGCGCCGATGCGCGACCGCCGCACAAGCCGTCGCTGCCACTGCCGATACGCCGGAGCATGCGGACATCGTGTTGTTGGCGCCCGCGCTGCGCGCCCTGCTGGTGCTGCTGCAACTGGCGAGCTTCGCCACGCTGGCGTGGATCGGCTGGCGCATGCTGGTGCGCGACGGCCTGCAGGTGCATGCGCTGGCGCAGCTGACATGGTTCGGCTACGGCGTGGCGCTGCCGGCCTTGTGCGGCTGCTGGCTGCGCCGCAGGCACCGCGCGCAGGTGCGGATCGACGGCGACGCCCTGCTGTTTTCCCGGCGCGATGGAAACCGCCACGTGCCGGTGCGCGACATCGCCACGGTGACGCCGTGGACGCTGCCGTTGCCCACGCCCGGCCTGCGCCTGCGCCTGGCTTCGGGCGCTGCACTGGACTGCGCCAGCGGCGCGCACGATCCCGCGCAGCTGGCGGCGCTGCTGCAGCGCGCGGGCGCGCCGGCGATCGCGAACACGCGCGGCAACACCCTCGCGCTGGCCGATGCGCAGGCACGCGCCGACGCGCCGCGTTGGCGCATCGACCATCCGCTTTGCAAGTTCGCCCTGTTCCCGCTGCTGCTGGCCTTGCCGGCGTTCCGCCTGCACCAGCACATCGCCTTCGGCGGCACCTTCGGCGAGTACTACAGCTTCGGCCTGCAGGCCTGGCTGCTGGGGTTGCTGATCTGGTGGGCGGCGTGGACCATCGGCATGACCCTGTACGCGGCGCTGCTGCGCAGCATGGTAGAGCTGGGCGCGCTGGCGGCGCTGCTGCTGCGCCCGCAACAGGCGGGCGCCGTGCGCGCGGCGCTGCAGAGCATCGCGCGCGCGCTGTATTTCATCGGCGCGCCGGCGTGGCTGCTATGGCGGATGCTGGCGGGCTGATCGCGCAGCGCGCGGCTCACTTCGCCCTGGTGCAGTTCTCCAGCCAGATCACCTTGCGGAAGTTGTCGTACTTCATCACCGCACCGGTCAGGGTCACCTTCTGGCCCTCGCGCAGCGCCAGCACGGTGGCCAGCTGGTTGGGGCGGAACAGGCAGGACACGCCGACCCGGAACTGCGCCTGGAACGGCAGCGGCTTGATCGCCATCTCGCTGACCTCGGGGATGTCGAACACCAGGTTGTAGTCCTCGCCGTCCTCCATCAGCGTGTCGATGCGCCCGGTCAGCGTGTACTTGCGGCCCTTGTGGCGCGCGTTGACCGCGATCGCGTTCTTGTTCGCCTCGTTGGCGATCATCCGCGAGAACGCGAACACGTCCTGGTTGGCGGTGGCTTCGTTGTTGCTCGCGCCCGCGCCCTTCTTCGCCGCGGCCACGCCTTCCTTGCCGCCCTTCAGCTTCGCCAGCAAGCCGCACATGTACGGGCGGATCTGCTCGACCTTGGAGAACACCCCGCGCTCCATCTTCACCGACATCTCCACCCGGGTGCCGGCCGCCACCTCGCTGACCGTGACCGTGGTCGGGATCGGCCGCGCCTTGTCCGACTGCCGCTGCTCGACCAGCAAGGTGCCGCCTTCGACGTCGTCGGCCAGCACGTCCATCTTCTCGGCGACCAGGATCCCGCGCATCTGCGCCTGCGCATCGCGGGTGGACAGGTTCGGCATGGTGACCGCGCTGCTGTAGGTGGTCATCACCAGCGGGTTGCCGGATTTCTTGAAGTTGGCTTCGCATTCGTCGGCGAACGACGGCGCGGACAGCAAGAACAAGACGAATGCGGCGAGCGGCTTGAGCATCGGGACGTGCCTGTCGTGGTCATGGCGATGACCACGGATGCTAGGGCGGCGTGCGGATGCGCGCCGGCGGCCGATGCCGTTCGCCCCGCCGGGCGATGCGTTGGTCACACCGCGTGATGGTGGGCCCACCATCAACCACATTGCCTTGCTACGGTGTTGAATTTGCTCAGCTATCTCGTGCTTAGGTTCAATATCTGACTCGCATTCTGACTCACTTCTGGGCTGACTATGGCCGCGTCAGAAGCTTACCGAGAGGTGCATGATTCTCCCCCGCAGAGCTTGCATTGCCAGCCTGGTCGCAGCCTGTGCGCCAAGCCCCCTCTAACCTGATTCAACGGGCCCGGCTTTTGGATACACACGCGTGTATCCATTGGCTATGATCCCAGCATGGCTATGAAGGACGTCGGACTCCGAATCCGTGTCGAGCGCGAGCTCCGGGACGCCTTTCGTAGCGCGTGTGCGGCGGAGAATCGGGACGCTTCCGAAGTGCTGCGCGAGTTCATGCGGTCATTCGCTGAACAGCGGCACGCAGGTAAACAAGCAAGTCTCTTCGCCCTGCCAGGGCGGGAGACAACAAGAGGCAGACCATCGTCTGGGGCTGTTAAGAGCAAGTAGGGGTGGATATGGTCAGGTGCATTGACTCGCGTATTTACGAGTGGGGTCTTGTTGCTCGGAACGCTCAAGCGAGGAAGACAACATGACGTTCCGCTACATCGGGTCGAAGTCAAGGCTTATCGATCAGATCAGCGCCTACATGGGGCACCCTACGAAGGGTGCCTTCTTTGTGGATGCCTTCTGCGGCACCGGAGCAGTCGCTGAAGCCGCCGCAGAGCTCGGTTGGAACGTTCGCATCAACGACAACCTGCTTTCTGCAGTGATCTCTGCGGGAGCCCGGCTTGTTAGCCACGAACAAGCGGCCTTCAAGAAGCTGGGTGGTTATTCCAAAGCCATCGGCAAGATCAACGCCGCCAAGCCTAAACACGGCTTTATGTGGCGCGAGTACAGCCCCGCATCGCTTGACTCCTGCGGCATCGAGCGGCGCTACTTCACCGAAGAGAATGCGGCCCGAATCGATGCTATGCGAGCCCTGATCGCCGATTGGAGCGAGGCTGGCACCATCGACGAGGTGGAAGAGCGTTTACTGATTGCAGACCTCTTTGGGGCTTTGAACCGGGTGGCCAATATTGCAGGCACCTTTGGCTGCTTCCTCTCCAAGTGGACTAGCCAGTCTCAGGACAAGATCGCCATGCGTTGCCGTGAGCTTAAAACCAACGGTGTGCGCGTGGAAGCCACCGTGGGCGATGTGTTTGAGGTGCCCAACAGTGCTCAAGACCTCGTGTACTTAGACCCTCCGTACACCAAGCGCCAATATGCCAGCTACTACCACATCCTTGAAACGGTGGCCCTAGGCGATGAGCCAGAGGTCGAGGGCGTTGCGGGCCTGCGGCCTTGGAAAGATCGGGCTTCGGACTTCTGCTACAAGACTCGTGCACTCAAAACGCTCTCATGCCTGGTGCAGAGCCTGAAGGCTGAGAGGGTGCTCTTGTCGTACAGCAGTGAAGGGCACATCTGCATGCAGGACATGAAGGCCGAACTTTCGAAGATCGGCAAGTCCACCATGCGCCCTTTGGGCGCCATCGGTCGCTATCGACCCAACAAGGTGGCCAGCAGTACCGCTTCTGATGTGAGCGAATTCTTGATAGTGGTGGAGCGGTCCATAGCGCAGCTTCCAAAGCCCGAAACCAAGACCCTCAAGACTATCCAACCCGTCTTTGTGGAAAGCTATGCATGAGTGCTCCACGGCCCATTGAAGCAGAGTACTTAGCACCGGCAGAGGCGGCCCTGACTAGGGCAGTTGGTGGTAGGTGTGGGCCCGCCGGCTTTGAATTTCGACTTCAAGTATTAGAGGCCGTTTCGGCGCGGTTCGGTGGGTTTGACTTAGTGTCTTTTCATATAGCTTTTGGTGTTCAAAGCAAGAAGCCTGCAGCTGAGCTCTTGGAACTGGCTGCGCCTGTAGCAAGTGCCATCGAAAGATCGCCTATCCATCACGCGCTGGCACTGAGCGCATTGGCACGCGAGGCCCTGCGTGAGCAGGATCGAAAGAACACGGGTGCGTATCACACGGATTTTCGCCTCGCTACGCGTTTGGCACAGCTTGCCGCGCCCAAACTCAACCACAAGAGCAAGGTGATTGATCCAGCGAGCGGCGCGGGAATTTTGTTGGCAGCCCTAACTCATGCGGTGTGTGGTCTGGATCGAGCGAAGGCTGCGCACTGGCTCGCTCATGGTGTGTGCGCGGCGGACTTATCGGCCAATTCGCTTCGCGCGGCCTTGTTGAGCCTGGCATCCTTCACCGACGATCTAGAAGCCCTCAAAGCGATGAGAGCCCGCTGGCATTGTGGCGATAGCCTGATGGCTGATCATAAGGTCTGGGCAGCAATGGCTCCGGATGGCTTTGATGCAGTGATCGGTAATCCGCCTTGGGAGAAGGTCAAGCTCTCACGGCACGAATTCTTGAAGTCTTCAGGTGCGAAGCGCCACTACGGAGCCGAGATTCGCGGGTTGGATGAAGATCGGTTTGCCACCCAGCGCGATGAGGTCTCCGACTACTCGCGGCGATTGCTGGCGCGCTATCCCGATCTGGGCAATGGAGAGCCCGATCTCTATATCGCTTTTACAGACCTCTTTTTTGATCTGTGCAAAGGGCAAGGTGTCGTGGCAGCACTCATCCCAGGTGGGCTCATCCGCTCGCAAGGGACACAAGCCATGCGTCGGAAGATTTTTGAGGCGACCCAAAGCGTATCGCTCTCGATCATTGATAACCGTGCCAGGTTCTTTGCTATCGATACACGGTTCAAGTTCCTTGCGATGGCTCTCGTGAAGGCAGGCCACGGAAGGAGCAAGCGAGAGCCCATAAAGCTCTTGCACGAGCGCGGCACTTCCACAGGTTTGGAAATCACGGGCACGGCCACCATCGGCCGTGCGGCACTGGCGGCCATTCGAGACGACTTGAGCCTCCCTGAAGTTCGAAGCATTGCGGAGTGGAAGCTCTTTTCCAAGATTGCAGAAGCAGGCACCTCGTGGGAGGAGCCTGGTTGCGGCTGGACTCCGAAGTTCTGTCGCGAAGTTGATATGACGAAGGAGCGTCCCAAATTCCTGGGCCGTGCCATCCGTGGAGCACTGCCTTTAATTGAAGGTCGCATGGTGCAGGCTCACCGTTTTGGCGTGAAAGGTCACGTGTCGGGCACTGGCCGCAGTGCTCTGTGGAAGGCCTTCCCCATCGGTGGCTCACGTATCTCGCCGCAATTTTGGATTCGCTCGTCGGACGTGCCTCGTGCCAATCAGCACCGAACAGGCATGCTGCGGGTGGGTTTCTGCGACATCGCGGGCCAGACCAACGAACGCTCGCTCATGGCGACCGTGATTCCTGCGGGTGTGGTCTGTGGCAACAAGGTACCCACGATCCTCTTTCCTGAGGACTCGTCAGAAGAGCGACTGCTAGTATGGGCGGCCATTGCAAATAGCTTTGCTTTTGACTGGATGCTCAGGCGTGTGCTCACCACTACGGTGAACTACTTTCTGCTGCAAAGCGTGCCGCTGCCGAAGGTGACAAAAGACGGCTTACCATGGAAAAAACTGGTGAGTGTCACTCGTGAATTGCAGGCGCTCGATCATGCAGGTTCCAGCCGTAAAACCCAGGCGCGCATGGCCCAACTTCGTGCTGAGATCGATGCAGAAGTAGCTGTTGCATATGGACTCGACATTAGTGACGTAGAGCTGATTCTCCAAGATTTTCCGATTTTGGATCGAGGTCAGACCGCTTTGCCTGGCGAAAGTAAGTCCACGATCACCCGAGACAGTGTTTTGACTGCTGTGGCAAAACGCATATCGAGTCGGGGTGCAGTTTGGTCGCGCCGTGCGGCAGAGGCTCTTGCGTTGGGGGCAATGGCGTATGTGCCCTCGGAACTTGCTCTCGGGAGCGATGAAATTGAGGAAGAAGGAGCCCGAGTTCATGGGTAGCAAAGCGAATGACGTTGCGCGATTCCTCTACAAAGAGATCGTTGATGGGGATCGGAGAAAGGCTAAAGCGGAGTCGAACGACACCGCGTCTGGTGGGGGTGCAAGAGACTTCAGATTTCCATATGAAGAGGTATTGCCTATCGTTGAGAAGATCTTCCCGACCAAGATCATCAGACGCGGAAAAACTGCGCATCAAGGTACGTTTTTCTGGAACGAACCGGGAGTGGAGCAGACACTTTCAAGGACGGCTCAGTTCATGTCTCCTACAAAGTCGCGGCCACGCGAGGGTTGGATTTCCCAGGTCCCGAAATTCTCATGCTTTGATACTGAGCGAATGCCCTTGGGCAGTCCGACGAATCGAGTCTTGCTACTGCTAATACAACTTTACGATGATACGGTGTGGCCCTTCTTTGCCGAAGAAAGGACTCTACGCGTCAAGGGCGCGTGGGACCCGGTGGTTGCTCAAGAACTGTTGGATTGCCTAGACGCCAAGCGTGCAGTCAACCGGGCTGTGATTGGCTACCGAGACTTCACTACCGCTGGCAGGTTCTGCAATGGAAACTGATGACTGCAAGTTGGCTTTAAAACTGCTGGCCCGCTCTCGGAACGTTTTGATTTCGGGTCCTCCTGGGACGGGAAAATCGAAGCTGTTGGCCGAGGTGGCGTTGGCTTTTGAAACAGCCTTTGGCATTGCTCCCGCAGGTGGTGCGCCTAAGCTCAATCCAGTGGGTGGCATCCCGATTCCGCCTGCCGCAGGCGGTGCCGTCAAGGATATTCCTGCGCCTACGAAGACGAATCGCAAGGTCTTTCGGACGGTCTTTCACCAGAACTCCAAATACCGAGACTTTTTGTCTGGCATCACGCCGGCGGTCAACAAGGCGGCAGGCGCCCCGGACTTCACCATCGTGAAGGGTACGCTCTACCGTGCGAGTGAGCACGCCAAGGCAGACGGTGGCGCGGCCCTATTGATCATCGACGAGATCAACCGAGGCCCCGCTGTGCAGGTCTTCGGCGGAGCCATCGTGGCCATGGAGTCTGACAAGCGCTTGGCCGTAGATGGCTCCAAACGGTCCGAAACCCAGTTTTTTGAAATGCTCGACCCCGCGACGGGCGATGTGATCGAGTACGCCTTGCCGCATGACCTGTACATCCTGGCCGCCATGAACCAAGCCGATGCGTCGGTGGAGCCCTTGGATGTGGCTTTCTTGCGTCGCTGGGAGCCGCTAAGACTTGAACCCGATGAGAGGGCGTTGAGGGACTTCTATGGTCTGGGGGCCAAGGGTGCCAACACCTTGCCCGATCCCCTCGTCAGCGTCACTGATGCCTTGGAGGCGTCGGCGAGGGCTTGGGCGGTCGTCAACGGACAAATCTCGCTAGGCCGAGGCCCCGAGTTCCAGATCGGTCATGGCGTCTTGATGTCGGATGTGAAGCCTCAAACGCTGCCTCTGCCTGAGGCGCTGGGTACGTTGTGCGTGGGGTGGGCCAAAATGCGGGCCCACATTGAAGAGGTCTTCTTCGGAGATACACGAGGCATTGCCGCAACCCTCAATGCTTTGGATGGCCCCGCCTTCAACCCGTTCCAACTCTCTGAGACAACTTTCGCGGACGATTTGCGGTTCAGGCTTGAAGGCCCCACCAACTTCAACGAAGACAACATCTACCCCGCCCTGAGGGCCTTTGCGAAGGGGTAGTGTGTGGCGCATACCCGAACACGGTTATCGCTTGTCGAGTACGGATCACCCGTTGATCTGAGTCGAGAAATTGGCGCGGCGATTGGTGTGGATCGCACGAAAGCCAACAGCCTCCTGATTGAGGCTGGCAACCGTGCCGCATCGAACTTGGGGCTCAAATACAATCCCATTAGTGTTGATGCCATTGGCGCACGAGCCATCGACTTTGCTGGCCTCATCCGCTTAGCCCCAGCGCTTGAACTGGAAGTCGCACCCAAGTTCTTGGGTCTTGATGACGCTGACGCCACCTGGCGAGAGGACTTCTTCTTTCTCTCCACGCTCTCACGGCATGGGCGGCTTCTTGCGACCGAGCGCTTATCGGCCTCAGGTGGTGCACCGCGCGACCTCTCCACGTTGGTGGCCCGATCCATCACGAGCATGTACGAGGCCAGAAAACGCCGCCCTCTGCGCAGCTACCGCCGGGTGAGGGAGGCAGACTTCTTCATTGATGGCGATCCAGATCCTGTGGATCTCATCTTTCCATCACCCGATGGTTTTGAGCAGGAGGTCATCCGCTTTGATCGGCGCAATGGCTGGAATGCAGACATCGTGGCGGCTGCCAAGGGGCTTCTGCCCGAGGTGAGCGACCCATCAGCCGCAGGCTCCTTGGTGCGGCTGATCGAAGACCTTTCACCACAAAGCGGCCCTGCCAACCGTCGTAAGTCGCTCCCTGCGAGGCACAGGGCGTGGAAGCCATTGCACGAGCTTTCCATCGATGTGCTTGGAGGACTGGGTCTCAACTATAAGCAGGGTCAAGCGCACGCGCCTGGTTACCTCGTTTCGACCTGGCGGGTGTGGGAGGACTTATTAACGGTAGCGGCTCGCCTCGGGTTCGGACGTTCTGCAGTGGTGCCTCAAAAGGGCTTCACGCTGGGCACTAGGGTCAAGTCGACCACGGGTGCTGTGCGTAACGTAACGGTCGTTCCCGACTGCGTGATCGAAGCCGAGGGCGCCAGACCCCGGTTGCTTCTCGACGCCAAGTACAAGGGGCACATAGAGAAGGGGCAGCTCCGCATCTCGGAGGCTGACATGTATGAGGCACTAGCCTTTTCTAGGGCCACAGGTTGCAACTTGGTGGTTCTTGCCTATCCGGCCCAGCTAGGTGATGTACCGCTACCTGTGGGTGCGTGCACCGAGTTTGAAAAAGTGCAGGTAGACGCTGTAAAGATCGTGGGCATCCAAATCGAAACTCGTCACATCTCCAGGACAGGCGCTTTGAAGGCCTTTGCTGGAAATTTGGCAAGTAGCATCGCTGAGATAATTCGGTAGAGCCGTAGTCTGATGACCTTCTGTTCGCGTACGAGATTTATACAACTCGAGCAAGGCGCTCCCAAGCGGAAACATTTCCTCGAAGGTCGTATGCTGCCGCCTCGGGGCTCCAAGTTGGAACATACGTCGTCGAAGCTCTGGAGGCGCGTTCGCAAGCGACCTATGACAAAGCCATCGCGATGCAGGCAGCCTTCCCACGCCAGTGGTGATTACAAAACCCGGCTCAGCGATCGGCTTCAAGCAGTGACAAGCCACACGGGCTTACCAACCTCTGCGTCAGAGACTAATGGTACCGAATCGACGATAGAGTCACGCAAAATCAGATTATCAAGATCCGTTGTTCCCGCAACGGCATCCACAGCACAAATAAATCACACCCCGGAAAAACTAGGGCACGAAGTAATGAGCTATGGCAAGGCTGTGTATGCGGGGGAGCTATGACTCTCGATACGAAAGGGTCGGCTGCACTCAAGAAGGAACGAAAACCACAGTTTGATTTTACGAGCAACTTTGATCCTGAAAGCAGAGATACCGCCACAATCAAGGAACTTCTAGCGGAGATTAACCAAGAACGTAATGATGCCGATGGAACAACCTTTGATTTGAAAAGTCTTGGCACAGTACTTCGGCTCCTAAGCACCATCACGGGCAGAAGCTACCGCAGCATCACCGAAAGACACCCGCTTTCGACGCTGAAAACGATCAAGCTGTTGCACAAGGAATGCCGGCACATTGACGCACACCTGATTAGGCTGCTCGAACTTCCCAAAGGTGACTCACACAGCATTTTGGATTTCTTTACCATGGCGTCTTCCCCAGAAGGGGAAGATGTAAAGCGTCAGATCAGCCGCATTATTGCGAGACTTGAAAAGGAAATAGATCAAGTCGAAATCGATCAGATCAATGCCATTAGTGACCCCGGCAAGCTCCGAGAGCAATACCGGCGCGACACGAACGAGGCCGTGGACGACATCCTGCTGACCCATATCCACATTGAAGACGAGCTACTGAAGGATGCCGACAGGTACCTGACCGATCAGTCCCGACAATTCCTTACGTCGATCAGCCCTCTCAAGCGCGAATCACGGGCGCATGTCGCCACCTGCGTCTATCTCAAGGTTCTCGACTACGTCCACCGTCTCCACTTCGAATTGGCCACGCAGCTGTCGATACCGCATGATCGCCCCATCTCAAACATGAAGATTAGATTCGAGAAGATATGCGCCGATATCTCGTCGAATTTGGATCGCCAAATCCTGACGGACACCAACTTCCTTTCCATCCACGAGATGATGGATTTCTGCATAAAGTACATGAGCCCTCTCAGCGAAATCGTAACGAATGCTGTGGGTTTTGTTTACGAAAACCGAGCGTTCAAACAGGATATTCCTCGCGCCCACCTCATCATTCAACTTTATCTTTACCAAGCCAAGTTGCCAGCAACGCCTGAATCAAAGCCCATCGGGGTCGTTCATGCTGCTGCCGCATTCGCTTCCGTTTTTCACCAGCGCATCAACAAGGCGAATCTGGTGAAGAAGTCGGTCAAGTACAGCCCGAAGATCTCCGATCCACAGCGACAACTGGATCAATTCGTGAAGGGAGAGACGCGGCAAATTCCACACACGGTGCAGTACCTCTACACGGAACGAATGAAGTGGTATCTCTTCGCGCTTCTCGAAAGAAAGGACACGACCGACTCCCACAAGTCACTGCAACTAGCGCAGTCCGAACTGACGAGGGACATATTCCTTTCCCTCTCTCCTGTGCTGATCGTCGAACAGATCAACGCGTACCGTAAACGAATCGTACAGGCAGCGAATGACTTTATCGTCGCTCATGATAAGCAACACATCCGATACGAGAAGATTCGTAACTACCAGTCAAATGCATAGACCTGAATTATTTTCTTACATCAACCCTATTCGTATGGAGGTGGATTGACTCCTGTCTAGCTTGTTGAATCGGTAACCTCACTATTGGTTACCAGGGGTAGATACAGGACGCGCACTTACCGTTTCCTTCAGAAACGCGCAAAGAACCTGGACACCCATCTCCACGCAGCCGACGGCACAAAACGCCGTCGGTTTTTTATTGACTACGGATAAAAAGGGTACACGTTTATGGCAAGCTTCCATCACTGCATCAAGAGCGGCAAGAAGGGCACCGCGTGCGGACACGCCGCCTACATCGAGCGGCGCGGCCGTTACAAGACGCGCGGCGAAGATTTGATACATTCCGCCTACGGCAACATGCCTGCATGGGCCGCGAACAATCCGGGTCGGTTTTGGCGTATGGCCGACAAGCACGAGCGCGCCAATGGCGCAGCGTACCGCGAACATGAAATTGCGCTGCCAAACGAGCTGCACGTCGATCAGCTTATCGCTCTGACCGAACGTACGGTGCGTGAGCTGATAGGGAACAAGCCATACCAGTACGCCATTCACGCGCCTGACGGCTCCTTAGCGGCGATCCCGAACCCGCATCTGCATCTGATGTATTCGGATCGTCTGCCGGATGGAATCGAACGCGAGCCGGACCGGACGTTTTCGCGCTTCAATGCGAAGCAGCCAGAACTTGGTGGTTGCCGAAAGGACAGTGGCGGACTATCCCCGCTGGAGCTCCGGGCTGGCGTGATCGACGCGCGCAAAACTATCGCCCATTTGCAGAATGAGGCTTTGGCGGAGGGCGGCCACGATGCCCGCGTTGATCACCGCAGCTTGAGCGAGCAAGGCCGCCAGCGCCGCCCTGAGCGTCACTTGGGGCCCGCCCGCGTACGGGGTATGTCCACTAAAGAGAAGGCCATCTACGCCGCCCACCGCGGTGGCGAGCCGGGATTGGGACACTGAAATTGCTGCTCTGGCTCCAGAATTTCCGAGGCGATTCTGCGATTTTCTCGCGTAATCGCCAATGAATTCGGGGGGCAAGCCAAAAAAAAGCCCCGACCTTACGGTCGGGGCGTGCGGCGATTTATCGGTCATACGGCAATGCTGCCGAAGTAGGGGTTGAGCAACCGGACATAGGACTTCTTGTCTTTCGGCGCCACACCTACAAGGACGCCACCCCAAAGCTCGATCAATCCCAGAGCTGCGTTGAGACGGGCGCGGTCACGAACCGGACCACTGTGCAACACATGGTTTTTCGCAACGATGGTGTCCGAACTCGGGCCGAGCCAAATGCGGGTGCGCAAGTACTTCACCACCGCGTGTGCATCGACCTGATCCTGCGGCATCACGAACTGCGGCGAAAACAAGTGCTTGAATTCGTCGAGGTGCCACCGCACCAGGGTGAAAGCGCGCTCCAGCGTATCAAGCGTGATCTTTCCGCCTTCGCCACCGAAGTATTGCAATGCTGCCGCAAGGCGGCCCAAGATCTCCATCAGTTTCGACGCGAAATCATCGATGTCGCTCAGGTACTCGCCCTGGCGCAACATCTGCTCGGTTTGGACGGCTAAGTCAAACCAACGCGATTTCGCATCGTCCGAGAATTCCAGGCTCTCACGCTTGACATGGCCCGATTCAATCATGCTCCGATACAGCTCGAGCAATTCACGAATGCGTTCATGGAACTTCGGAAGGCATTCCCAGACCAGCTCGTTCGTATTCACCCAGCGAAAGCCCTTCTTCGATGCCGGCCAGCCCACCAGATAGCGCGCCCAATGGCCGCTACCCTTGGCAACCGCACCGCGCTTTTTCATATACGCTTTCAACGGAGCCGGCTGGCTCATGATGCTCACCGAAACACGCGGGTTCATTGCCATGATCTGCTCGCGCCCGGCGCGATCCAGCGGCAACACCTCCGGCGAATCCCACAGGCGGTTAAGCAGGCCCAAGTGGGACATTGCTGCACTCTGGAACAACACATGGCCTTCGTCGGTAGTGATAGCAATTGACTCGCCATCACCCTCCAACGCCTCCATGATCGCCTTTGCCGTCATGTCTTGGCGCAGAAAGTAGCGCAAGCGTGGCTTTATCGGCTTTGCCTCTGTCTGAGCGGCCAACTGCCAATCCATTTCATCCGTGGATTCGCCCTTGCTGACTAACTTACTGATGGACCGGCGGATACCCTTGTTCTTGGCCTGCCACACGTCGAGCTCGATCTGGTACTGCGCCATTTTGGCTCCTAGCGCACGCTGTGCGGTGGAGTCCCATTCGCTAAACGGCTTGTGCAGCATTGAATAGACCGTTGACTTGCGCTCTCCTGATTCGGCCACGATCAACAGGTTCTGCGAAGTCGGACGCACTTGTCCGGTCGGCAGCTTCACGTCGATGACGCTTTGGCACGCCAACGAAATGGCACTGATTAGCCCCATGCCGATCAGGGCATCCGGCGCCTGTACGTTTCGCATCAGCTCGAATCCAGCTTCACGGACAACTATCGGAAATGCATCCATCGGGTACGGAGGGGGAGCAGGAGGAAGAGAGAACATGCCGTTCATTGCGCTCCCTCCTGCTTGTCATCCGTGCTCTCCAGCACATGCATGTTGGAGACCATGGGTCGATAGCACGAGGAGCAGACCACGACATCGCCTAACTCGGCGCGACGCTTGCGTTCTGCACTCAGCAGCTTGCGAAAATGCGGAGCGTGGATGCTGTAGCCATACGCATCGCCGAACATTTTCATAACGCGACTCACCGGCACCTTGCGGGCCAAGTGCTTCTCGATCAGCTGATAGGCTTCAATAAAGTCAACTTCCTTCTTTTGCTTGCCAGCCACGTCTGCATGCTGGAGCGCAAGCTCCAACTTCTTCAACGCGCCAGCATTGACATACAACGATTCTTCAATAGCGTTCATTGCTTTTTGCCTTCATTTTTGCTTATAAACTTGTTACTACGCCCTTCAAGCCAAGCGACCGCCTCGTGTCGCCAAAAAGCCTTTGGCGAACGAGGCGTGTCGAACAGAGCAAATCCATTGGGAAAGTCAGGATCAAATCCAGGATCTTTCGGATTCATCATTGCGTAGGCCTTGCTCCGTCCCACTTTTGTGAGGCTCAGTAGCTCGGCAAACCGGAGAACGAGGTCATCTGACGCTTCGCCCCTTTCGTCCGTGTTTGTTCGAGTGCGGATCAAGGCCATCTCGCCGCTGTTCCGCTCTCGCGGCTCGACGGGTGTGCTGTGTACTGCTTTTTTGTCAATGAGCATGCGCATCTCCTCGATGGCGTTCGGCCCTCAGCGGCCGATGCCAACGATATGCACGCAGCCTTCTTGAGTCAGCGGAAAATTTTTAGGGTTTTCTGCAACCCCATCACCTCTCGTCAGAGCAAGCGTCCGCACCCGGATCAATCTCGACAGATCCAAAGAAAAATCAGCGACCTACACAGACGGGGAGCCAGCGGCTCCCCGTCTTCTCCTTGTTAGCGTGATTCCTCTCCGCGCCCGCTAAGCATCGCCATGACCCAGGTCAAATGCCCGCTCCACGCAGTGGCCCCTGCCCCCCAGGGTAGATGTTGAGCAGGTAGTCGCTCCGATGGCACAGCACGCCATCGGCCTGTTCACGAGTAAGCCCGCCCCTGACGAAATACTCCAGCAGTTCTACGTCGCTGCCGACCTCGTCATTGGAGAGCACATCTTCTACCCACGCCACTTCGTCGGCGCTCAGGCCATATCTGAAGTGGCTCATCGACTACGCCGCAGGATTGCCAGCCGTGACAGCACCTGCTGCTGCGCCCTCCGCATCGGGTTCGGCCTTTGCGGGCACTTTCTCGATCACGACCTTCAGCTGCGGGCGCGAGGCCAGCGTGTACAGACCAAACGCGGCCAGTCCATAGACGACCGCGCCACCGAGCACTTTCAACACGCTTGTTCTCCTTGGGGTTGTTGTCATGCACCACCCATGCGGGCGGCTTTATGTTCCAGACGACTTCGCAGGCTGGATGCCGGCGGTGCGTGGCCCGCAGCACCAGCGTGCGGTGCTTCTTCCTGGGGATAGAACTCCTCGACAACCGCCGACACGTCCTCCCCCAACTCCTCGAACGCGCCGTTGGCGAAGCCCAGTCGCGCCGCTTCATCGAGCGCAGCCTGATCGAGGCCCGCCTCCTTCCTAGCCCCGTCCAAGCGCCGGGCCTCGGTAATCGCCTCTTCCAGCGTCATGCCCGAACGGATCACCAGATCGACGTAGAAGATCGGTGCACGGTAGCTTTGGGTCGTAGACTTGCCACGCAGCTTCAGTTCCAGCGGCAGGCAGGCGAGCAACCCACCGGAGACCGCTTGGAAGTACTGCAGGCGGGCCGCCAGCGTGCGGATCGTGTTGAACGACGTGGTGCGTAGCACAAAGGTGCCAGTCTCATCCTCGTCTCCGATGCGCACGTTGAAGCGGGCGTACGGTTTGCACTGACCTTCAGCGAATCGGCATGTATCCGACCCTGGGCACGGCAAGGTCTCTATGCCGTCCTGGCCTGATCGCCTGCAACTCTCGCCGTTGCCAACGCATAGCGGCCGACCGGTGGAGCGGTCAAACAAGTTGTAGTCAGCACGCAGGTTCAGACTCGGATCATTGAACAGCAACTGGACCGGCAAGCTCCGTAGCTTGCCGCCGACCTGCTGACGCAAAGCTTCGTCGAGCGGATGGAGCAGCCAGCCCTCGCGGTTCTGGACTTGGGTGGTCAGGGTGAATTGATCGTCCTTCTCGGGCAGGCGCGTGCCGTTGCGTTCGATGACGCGCCCGATCGAGATGCGACCCACGACGGGTGGGGTGATGGCAAATCCTTTGAGCATGGAACCTCTCCTAGGGTTGATCGGCTCCGGCCGAGATGAGGAACCGGCGGCTGCCGGGTTTTGGGACGATGTACTTGGCCACCAGATCCGGGTGATCCAAAGCCAAGCGCTTTGTGTCCAGGCTGGTGCCGTCCTGAGCCCGCTTGTAGGTCACTTCGCCGGTGGCGAAGACTGCTCGGGCGGCATCGCCCATGGCTTGCTGCAGGCTCTGCTTGAGCTGTTCGGCTTCCTTGCCGCGTGTCTCGAGCTCGTTCCGCAGGGCCACCAACTCGGCGAAGGTGTCCGACAGCACCCGGTCATCGCAGAAATCGAGGGTGTTGCCACCACCGGGGTACAACTGGCGCAGCGCTTTGCCCGATGACTCGCTGCCATCGGCCGGCGGCGCGATGTCAGTCTCGACGTACTGCCAGAACCTGGCTTCCAACACCATCAACCTCGCGATAACTTCTTGGTCGCGTTCGATACGGTGGATCTCCATCCGTTGGCCGCACAGCAGCACCGCCACGTCGGCGGCGTCCTGGTTGGTTACTGCCAACTGATGCTGGACCTGCAGTTGAATGTGTTCCGGCACACCGTGCTGCCAGAGCTTCGACCCCCATTCCCCGGCCGTCTTGCACTCGAGGATCTGCACGGCCGGTGTGCCCACGACCTCACGGTCGATGTTCGCCAACAAGTAAGGGAAGGTCGGGTGCTGCAGGACCGCATTGATCTTGCGGACCTTTCGACCGGTCAACTGCGTGTAGGCCACGGCCACGTAGGGTTCCAACAACGTGCCCCAGTAGCGCGGATCGTCCATGCCAGGCGGTGCGGTTTCCGTTGGCGTCCGGCCCGTCTTTTCCATCCACAGTTCAAGCGGACTCTTGTACGGGCACAGGCCCACGGCGGCAGCGGCATCCGAACTGCCGATCCCGCCTTGGCGCACGGACAACCACTGGTGTCGGTCGAGCGTGCGCGTGTCGACCAGCCGCAAGGCGGCGTTCTTCTTCATGCGGTTTCTCCAAATGGAAACGCCCGGCACAGGGCCGGGCGTTGCGGGAACAACTAGGGTTGGGATCAGGTGGTCAGCTGGACCAGCTCGTCCCATGCGCGTTGCTTGAACTGCGCGCCCTGTCCGAACCAAGCCGCCTCACGCCGATGATCATCACTGCGCGCGCGTCGATGGTGGTCGACGTACTCGGTGACGCTGTTGAGCAAGCCCCACGCCGTGCCGCGGCTGGACGCCAACTGCGCGCCACGGCCGCCACCGTCGTAAAGGGCTCGTACCGAACGCATTGCCTGCTCGTTGACTACCGGAGCCTGGCCGGGCTGCCCAGGATAGGTCAGCATTCGACGCAGCAACCCATCGACCGAGTCCGGATCCACCGGGCATGCCACCAGATCCTTCATCTTCGACACGAACCGATTCCACGGCGCAACAGTGATTCCAAGCTGCTGCTTCACCGCATCGGGATTGAACTCGGAGCGATGCGGCACCTTCACCGCGCCACGGTTGTCACCCAAGGCGATTTGCAGGGTGTTGTTGCAGACCACCCGCACTGACGTGAACTGGGCGGTGGTGGCCAAGGATCCATCGCAGGCGGTTGCCAGCAGCAGATAGCCATTCACTTGGTCCTTGCCCTTGAGCGTGGTGCTCTGGCCCGTGCGCGCGAGCGCCCAGAACTTCCTGCCTTCCTTGAGGACGCCTGCCGTCTCAAGCTCGAAGCCGGCGTGCTCGGTCAGGTCGCGGTAGAACTCCAGTACTTCCTCCGGCTGCACGACCTGGAAACGCTTGGAAACCACCGACAGCGGGCGCTTGGTGTCGGAGCGGTAGAGCACCTTCTGCTCCGGGAAAGTATGGATCGCCCCGACCGTGTGGTTGCCGGTGATGTAGCGAACCTCGGACTCTTCGATCATCCAGTCCATGCCGGCCTGTCGCTTCCAGATCTCGATGGGCTGCGGGGTAGCGATTTTGTTGCCAAGGCCATGCCAAGGCTTGTCGCCGGCATAGGCCATCGTTTCGACCAAGTGCATGTTGAATCCTCATATTGGGCGGCATAAACGCAGAAGGCCCGCCGGTGAGGGCGGGCCTTCTGTGAGTGCCAGTGGATGGCTAGGGGAAGCGATCAAACGGCGGCTTCTTGAGCAGCGTGGCCAGGACCGCCGCTGCTACAAGCATCACGTAGTAGATCGTCTCCTTGGTGTCGTCGCGCATCGGCTAGACCCCATTGGGATGCTAGGACCGCAGCATCCAGACGTGAAGCGAAATTGTCCCGCTTCATGTTGGTGTTATAGGTCTGAAATAGTTTTGCATCGCTCCGGGCATGCGGAGCACTCCTCAGCGGCGGACACTCGGCACTGACCCTCGCGAGCCGGATGATCCTCTTGCACATATGTGCAGCGTCTGAGGACCCGACATCGGCCACCGAACGCCTAGTTCACCCGTGGAAGCGTCCTTTGAAATAGGCGTTCATTTCGCTCAAGGGGATTTCTTGTGAGGAGTTGCCACTTCGTGCATAGAATTTCTCAACGGCCTGGCCGTTCTTATCCTTCACTTGCAGAACCAACGGAGCGTGGGCAGGTTGGATATCGACCTGACAAACGTCTCTTTCTTCGAGGGCCGAGAATCGAACTTTGACCCGGGTTGCTGCATACGTCTCGCCGAATGCACCGTTAAGCAGGTTCTTCAGGTGTAACTCGAACTTATCGCGGTCGCAATGGCCAAGCGCGGCGTAATCGTGGGAAAGCCCGAGCACCTGCCCGTCATCGGCGACGCCGATGAGCAAGGTGCCTCCATTGGAATTCCCGAAAGCGGCCACTGTTTTGAGGATCACATCCTCTAACTTCCGGTTGGCGACACCTTCCTTATAGTCCCACCGCAGCGATGATTTGAATTCCAGTTCGTCGCTCTCGCCCTCCGCAATCAGGTCCTCGATCGATGCTGCCTGATCTGATTCGCCTGTCTCCGTAATGCCGGCGAGGTAAGCCGTCAAGCTTGACGCCAACATCTTCCGACGCTCGCGCAGGAACTCTTCATAATTCTCCAGCTGCCAGAGGCACTCATCCTCTGGAATGCACTGCAATTTGAGTGCTTTGGGAAAATCCCTGCGGACGGCAGTCAGGTAATCAAGCGCTGTCGTGGCGGACTTGGTCCGATTGGCGACCTGGGTCAGGATGGCGCGGTTGGTGAGTTCCTGCGCCAGCGCATACCTAACGCGATTGTCCTTCCCATACCCGGCCGCCTTGAGGCGAGAGAACGGGAAGATATGGTCGTTCTCGAGCTGATACTTCGCCCCCATGTTCTTGTGCAGCCCGACCCCTGTTGTTAAGCAGACTGCGCCGCGGCTCTTGAGATACCAGCGCATCATTGAGAACAACGGATGCTGGATCGCACGGCCCTCGAATTCATGGGGCTGAATTTCCAGCCTACCTTCGTCCTCTTCGATCACCCGTAAAAGGTTGTCGAATGGATGCTCGGATTCCTTCAATGCACGCAGATCGCGATCGAGCTTCTGTGGCAACTGACTTACGTAGCGTGCGCGGACCTGGCTGTAGTAGAACCACTTCACCATCTTGTTGATTTCGGACTCGGTGGGGTGGGTGCCCTGCTTGTCGAAGCAGTACACAATCATGGGCACCAACGCATACACCGAACTGATCTCGTTGGTGTGATCCACGAATGCCCTGGACCGAAGCAAATTCACTACGTAGTCCAGCACCTGCTCATCCAGGCGCTTCCATGCCGCTTGCAGTGGCTGCTTGTTCTCCACTCCATGGAGCTTTTTCATTTCCGAACCGATGCGGTGCACGCAGCCCAGCAGTACGTAGACGATAAAGTCCAGCTTGAATGCGAATCCCGCGTCCTTGAGCTTGTCCAGCTTGGCCTTGAACAGATCACGCGCTTGCGGCCAGTAGCCAGAGATCTGGGCTAGCGCGAGCTCCGCGTCTGTCAGGGCGACGCCGCTGGCGTTTACCTTGTAGAAGATATCGATCGCTTCCCGGATATTCGCTTTGATCGGAATGGTCTGCTCCGGAAAGTCCCGTCCGAGAATGGCCTCAATGGCGCTTGTGTTGTCGTCGATCCGGTCATCACGCTCGCGATCGACAGTCTGGCCTTTGGCCTCCAGTTCACGCACGACATCCTTGGCTCGAATTTTCTTCTGGAAGATTTGAGTGATGTCCTGCCAGAGCGGATCGTTCTGCATGCGCGACTTGACGAAATACGACAACTCCAAGGACTCTAGGTTGACGTAGAGCTCGCGGGTGTCATTGGTGATCTCTGGCAGCGTGTAGTACGGCGGAACGGTCCCGCGAATCAGCATGTAAAGCGTGGTAATGCGCTGCTGACCATCTAGGAGAAGGCGCACAGCCCCCTGTTTCGCGTCGTATTTGTGAGGCCCCTTCAGCTCCGGCGGACTGGCCGTTTCCCAGGTCAGCATGGTCCCTGTCGGATACTGCTTGATTAGAGAGTCGATCAATTGCTTAGCATCGTCTCGCTTCCACACGTATTCGCGTTGAAACGCCGGCACGAACAGCTGCTTTTCGTCGATCTTGTCGAGAATCATTGAAATCTTCATGCGATTTTTGTCTTTAGATTGACTAGGGAGGATCTCGCCGCTGACTTGCCCACGTATTCAAGTACAACTCCTGCTGATATGTCTCTACAGCTCCAGGCCTCACCTCCCTGACCCTAGCGATTGCGTCCGCAGCCGTCGATGCAGTTTCGCAATCTAACAGGAGCATTGCAGCCACAGTTCCGGCCCGCCCGAGTCCATCCTTGCAATGCACCAGCACTCCACCCCCCGCACGTAACGTGTTAACCAAGCCAGGGCGTGTTGTCCTCCACAGTCTCTCGAAGGAACGGTCTGGAGCGCACTGATCAATGATGGGCAGGTGATGCCAACGCAACCCAAGTTCATTTGCGATACGGGGAAGACCCTCTACACCCAGACCTGTGATTTCGTGCGCTTCGATCAACGAAACAACATCATTCGCTCCCCACTCGCGGATGGTTTCGAGATCCATGGCGAGATCCCGATCCCACGCCCCCGTCATTGCGTCGGACTGCTTCTTGCCCGGGCAGAACGTGATACCGATCTTCCCATCGCCGACCTGTAGCGTGGCTATTAGGATTGGATGGGCCAGACTCGTTCTGGCGACTGGCTTCGTCACCGGCGTATCGAGTGATGCGAGATCAGGCCATTCAATAAGGGCGCAAGAATGTCATTGCCTCTCAAGCCCTCTCGCCAACTGCGCGGAATTCCGCTGAGGCCGTACAGCGCCCCCGCAACCCCCCCTGCTATCGCCGCGGTGGTGTCGGTGTCGTTTCCAAGTGACACTGCGCGCCGCACACAGGCATCAAACGTGGATGTCTCCAAAACTGCAGCCCGAGCCGACCATAGCGAATCCACGACGTACCCGCTGCCTTGCACGCACTCAGCATTCGCTGGGTCCAACACCTGTTCCATCTCTTGGGGGTCGAGCTCGAGAGGAGGAGCAATTAACCTCAGTCGACTAGTGGCCTCGTCCCAAGGGTGAGAGCCGCCTGCCAGGACGCAACGGACCCAGAGGCAATACAGCGCACAAGCAATTCTGGAGCGCATGTGCCCGTGCGTGGGCAACGACTGCTCCGAACTCAACATGACTAGTTCGTGGTCGCTACCTTGGTGCCAAAGGGCCAATGGCAACACCCGCATCAATGACCCATTCCCGTTGTCCCGCTCTCCAGCGGGGCCGGCTTGTGCAGGCGCGACTCCAGCCGCCAAGCGCCCTAATGCCCGGCTAGTCTGGATACCCACATCGAAGACTTTTCCATCGACGGCGCAGAAGCCTTGGCTCATCCAGCGAAGCAGGCCTTTGGAGAAGTGCTCCAAGTCCAAACCCTCTCGAACCAAGAGGCTGTCCAGCAACACCAGCGCCTGGGCGCCATCGTCGCTCCAGGTGCCAGGCAGAACCGAGCGGTGCGAGCGATGAAACCCGTTTGGCGGTGTGAACTCGATCAAAGCTTCCGACGGGATTGACTCTGCGGCATGAAACTCATAGGGCACGCCAAGTGCGTCGCCGATCAGCAACCCAGTTAGGCCTCCCGCGATACGTTCAAAGCTCAGGGGAGGCTGGGCTTGTTCATTCGTGATCGGCATGGTCGGCGTATTTAACTCCATAGCGCAACACTTCTTGGACATTTCTCAACTACGCCCACGGAGTCGAAAAGTAAGAGGCCGGGTCCTCAACTGTTACCCTCGCTAACTTCAATGCGGGATCTACTCCGGTTGCTTTCCACACGCCGCTGCCAAGCCTAAGCGACGGCTTGCACGCACGAGGCGGCGATTTGCCAAGCACGGTCAGCCAAGCATCTAGCTAGAGAGCTAGAGGCGGGATCTTTTCCATACAATCGATCCGGAGGATCTGTCGGTGCTGATCTTCATTTGTTCGGACGGGGGAGCTAGTCCCAACTTATGAAAATCCACTAGGCTATGAACTCTCTGCGAGTCCGTGGACCAAAGGAGAGAAGACCTATTACTTGGCAATAGCCTGCTCGTCAAAACCCTAGTTACCTTCTTGACCCTTTCTGGGTCCGTCGACGCGAACCCAATAGGTAGCGTAATTGCACTGGCCGTACTTGGTTGTAGATGATATTGAGCCACGACCAATCTTTCTGGGACCACTAAAAGCTCAACTCGATCAAGAGCCACGTTCCCTGAGAATAGGACCGCATGCGGCACTCTCGAGTTGAATTTCTTCTTCAACCATTTTTCGCTGGAGTCGTACCCGCAGAAGCAAGCAACCAGTCTTCCATCATCTTCGCGACCTAACGCGCGTTGGAGCTTTGGTGCGAAATCAACGAGCTCGGAACTGTTTGCTGCCCAGAATGGAACTGACGAGGGTAGCCAATGCGCTATTCGGGATGCGCCCTCATCGCCTTCTGTGTGTTTTAACATATTGATCAACGTAGTCCGATTGCCAGTGAGGTAGATCGGACCCAGCAGCGCGCGTGTCTCTTGGGTGCCGTAGCCGGTTTTCCTAGCGTCTCGATCTGCGAGCCACTTCGCGAGTGCGACGTCATTCTTGTGCACGTATCTGGCCAAGATTTCGTCCCCTACCAGCTCGCAGTAATCCTCCACTGAAGGTGTTGCGCTTGGTAGTGACTCCTGAGCCAGATAGTCCGCCACTTGGGACTCCAGTTCATTAGACAGCGCTCTGCGTCGATTCTCACCAAGCCTTTCGATCGCGTCTCGGTAGACGTTCAACTCACCATTTGTGCCGGCCTCGAGGAAAATCTCCATATCGATCGGTACTTGTAACGTTCTCTTGGGACGGCACCTAGACACTTTATACAATCGAGTCTTGTGAACGTCTTTCGATCGTCCGCGCGAGTATTCGAGGAAGGCTCTGGACTGTTCGCTAAATGCCTCCGCTATTCGATCCGGAGGTACCGACTTTGAGATTTCTGGAATAGGAATTTCCGGCAGACCGAAGCGTGCATTGCTGTAGCCGCGGCGAGGGACGATCTTTAGTGCAAGGAGATCGAAGACAGCATCTTCTTCCCGGGTTTCAAAGTTGGTGAAGGTTGGCACATCACCCGCGGTCACTCTCTTGGCTTGGAGCATTGCGGACGCCATTAGGGTGCCGTCATCGGCAACATCGACAAGTCGATTCTTGACCAGATTTCTCACCAAACCCTCGGTCTCCAAGATGGATAGACCGAAGTAACTCTTCAGCTCGGAAGGGCTAACCCCATCCATGAGGAGGATAAGCCTGCACGCGAACTCCTCGACGGCGGGAAGCGGACGCTCAGTGGTCCAGGAGCACTCAAGCCGATATTCCCTTGCAGGAAGGAGGACAGAAATCACGTTAGCCAACCTTCGCTTCGGCCCTTGGTCCCTAAGGAGCTCTTCTTGCTCGATCAGTTCCTCAACCATGCTGCGCCACCCCTTCACGGTCCTGCGACATTGTAAATTCCGAGAGATCCCGGCTAATCGTGTACCTGTCGTCAGCCTCCGCACAGCGATCACTGATGAAACGCACAACCCGGCCCAATGGGCCCTTTGTATTGCGGCGCTGCCACATCCGAGCCGCGCCCACTACGATCAATCGCTCCTGCGCCCTCGAGAGCGAGACGTTGATTCGCGCTGGATCCCACATGAAGCCCTGATCTTCGCTAGGGTTATCTCGAACCAGACTAAGAATGATGAAAGGATTTTCCTGCCCCTGATAGCTATCTACGGTGTCGATTCGGATGAAGCTACGAATAGGAGCAGCCCATTCGGCCTTGCTTAGCTCCTTCTCCAATAGACTCTTCTGAGCCCTGTACATCGTGATAACGCCGATCGGATGTAAGGATCCGTTCGCTTCTGACCGGAGGCGTTCGACTGTACCGTTAGACGCTAGCCGTTGAAGCAAGCGCAGGACCAGTTTGACCTCATGCACATTTACGTACTGGCGGTGCCCGCGCTCATCCTCACCCGTGGCATCTTGTCCCGCCCCACTATCGACCCATGCCACCGGCGTGTTAAGCGGATAGGGCAGATCCGAGTACCACTCCGGCGAATCACCGCGCCCGGTGTGCAGCTCAACCCCGTCGTCCTTGTAGAAGCAGTCGGAGACCAGCTGACCGATGGGCTCGATCATTCGATACTGGGTGTCGAGCGTCACGCCGCGCGTGACCCGATAAGCTCGTTCGAAGTCGGTTTGACGAGTCTTCTCCTCGGACAGGCCAAGCTTTTTTGATGCGGCGCGGATATGGGGGCGCTCATAGAAGGGTGGCAGTTGCCTGTGGTCACCAACCAGGAGGATTCGTCGACCCGACTGCAGAGGAATCATCAACTCGCTGGCTTGGGCCCTTGCGGCCTCGTCGACAATAACCCAGTCAAATTCTGCTTCAGCGACACCGAGTTGTTTCAACCCCATCCCGACAAGCGTGCCACAAACAAGTTGTCTGGTTTGGACTAAGAATTGATCGTAGTTGGATTGACCGGCATGGAGAACGGACAACCAATCCTGACTGAGCGAGAGAAGCCACCGCAGCCGAGAAAGAGCGGACGGATTATTTACATTGTGGGACCCTGCCACATGCTCAAGAATGGCATCCCAAGGGTTCTTACTTGATAGAAGTCCAGATGCTTGGTCCGGGAATCTATGATGAACGATTCTATCCCTAAGCGATCTCACTTCATCCAGCTGATCCCGTATCTCGCGGGAGCGAGAACTAATCTCGTCATTCGCACTACCTGGTTGCGCCGAAGATAGCTCCTCCTCGTAGCGACATATCGACGATAAGATTCCATCCAGTGTCCGATGAAGCGCCGCCACCTCTGTGGTTAATGCAGCAGGCAGCCCCAAACGGTCGCTGAAGATCTCGACCCTATGCTCGTACTCACGATGGAAAGAATGTCGCATCTGGCGCTGGATCGCACGAGAATGGGTATCGAGCATCTCCGTCGCAACCATTCTTTCTTGTCCCATTCTCACAACGCTCAATGGCAACTCGTGTCTCACGCACATCGCCCTTGCCTTCTTTGCAACAGCATCGACGGCAGTATGGGATTGCCCAACAAGGAGAACATTGCGGACATGGAGTTCGCTAAATAGGTAGTGGATGAACGCACCGACGAAAGTTGTCTTGCCGGTGCCCGGAGGTCCCTGAAGTACGCCGACAGGGCCGCGCTCCACTAACTCCATGAAGGCATGGAGTTGACGTTCGTTTAGCTCTTGGTCTGGCGTGTTGTAAAGCTGCTTGACTCTCTCGACCAATGGTCGTGGCGATAGCTGCTTCGTAGAGATGGAATCAGCAGGATCGAAGTAACGAACCAAGTCCGGAATCGCGGATCCTCGATCAAGCACACGCTCCATCGCCTTGGCCTTGCGATCGCGCGAGGCCTTGCTTTGTATCGATTCCAAACGAAGAATCGTGCCAGGCGTGAGTCGCCTCTTCGCATCGTGGCGGGTTACATCGAGGAACAACTCGTCCGGAGTCGTTTCGAGGATATCCAAAACTGCAAACTGACTATCGTCGTCTTCCGTGCTGACGAATACACGATCGTCGGACTCGAAGTCCAGCGGCCTGCCGTCCGAGTTCCGATAGGGAACCTGCAACTTCCCGTTAGGATTCTCCTCAGCACTTCCCACGACCTCGACTTCAGGGAGATTTTCCTGCTCGGTCGCGAGAAGCACGCGCCAAATATCCTCGGTAGCTGTGCTCGCACCGTCGAATTCCTCATCGTCAGTTTCTTTGGCGGGCGGCGCGAACCTGGCTTCCAGCAACGAAATTACCGGATCCAACCCAAGTAGCAGGTTAAGTACCTCGCTATGACCGTTGCCACCTGTCGAGGATTGGACGATCCTCACAGGGCGCAAGATTGCTGCCGATGACTTGGTGCTGGCGGAAACAAGGTCGCTCAGCGCGAGCGGGGTGCTCACGCGCACATCCCTTAGCTGGCGTTGCTCAGGATCTATGACAAACGTTATCGCGCCATTTATACCTGTGACGTAGCAATTGAGAAGCTTGTCGTTTCGATTGTCCCATTTGCAGTTGAAGTGGTAACTGCCATCATCCTGCTCGAGCGTGAATCCATTGGCGGCCTGTGCAATCCTGGGGGCCAGGACGGCAATCGGCTCGAGACCCAAGGTATCCTGCGGGGCAGGTAGAGGCTGTAGGAGCCGCTGAACTTCGTCATAGAGCGGAGTTAGGGAGACGGGGATGCCAAGTGGCTGACTTCGGCCTATCACAAGCTCTTTTTTGAAGTCACCGTCGGGTTCATCAGAGAGGAGCTCATCGACCAGCTTGTAGACGGCGAACCTATCTCGGGCGAATGCATCGGCGGCGGCTGGGTTGGCGGGGCCGTACTCTACGTTGTACGGCTGTGTCTGCTCCCCAAAATCAAGCAAATCCAATAGCAGGACGACCGGAAAACTTGATTGTTCTTCGGGTGGTTTCTGATGGGAAACGAGCAGGTTCCCGGGATGGATATCGCCATGACCGATCTGTTGGTCGTGAAGGACCATCACTGATTTGATCAACGAGCCAGCAAGCTGACGCCTGTCCTCAATGGCTCTTTCGGCACAGGCAACCCTCCAATCCTCGCCCACTTCCATTGCTGTCAGAACAAAAAGACCGCCAGATTCAAGCAGGCCCACTTTTCTGAGCGCTGGAGTTGGGATGCCACCCGCGGCGACTTTCTCCGCCCTGGCTCGGAACGCCGCAACTCGCCTGTTCAATCCATGCGTCGTCGCATTAGGTGCAACCTGTTGCCAGAACTTCAGGTAAGCAGGAGTGCCTTCGACAGCGCACCGGTATTTTATTACCTGCCCCGACCCTGGATTCTGGCCCGGGTCTGGAGGGAAATTCTGGAAGATTTGGAACGGACCCCAACCGCGCTTGATAAAATCTCCATCCGCAATAGATTGCCAAGTTGAAGCCGCCTCTTCTTGGCTTGGGCCAGCAGGCCTAATCGCCTGGTTGAGCGATGCGATCATCTCAGTTGCATTGGCGAATCGGTCGGCCGGATCCCAAGCCAGAGTAGTTTGGAACCAGGCAGTCAGGCGGCCGTCGTATGGGTCTGGGCTCGGCTCACGCCATTGCCATATTCCTTTCTCATCCCGTGGAAGCGTTGATGCGGGGAACAACACGCGATAAGCGGCGGCACCGAGCATAAAAACGTCTTGCCGAAACGGGTCAAGAATGTCCCCATCCATCCGAAGTTCGTCTTCTGGAAGGCGAATATGCGAACCTTGTAAAAGTTCGCGCAGGTCGCTCACGGTTCCGCGTTCGGGGAAGAACGATGCTGCAAAACCTGAGACCAATACACTCTTCTGGTCTGAGGCATGCCAGAGATTGTGAAGGTCGACGTCCCGATGGGCGATACCAAGCCCGTGAAGCTCTGCAAACGGCACGATGATCGCACGGACGATGTCCAGCCGATCTTCCGGAGTAAGAGTTTTCCCTTGCTTGTTAAGATGCTCGTCCAGGCGGCTATACGTGCGTCTCAGCTCGTAGAGCTCTGTCAGGTCTTCGGAAACGTCATTAACTGCGAGGGGAACGAGTGGACGGAGTAAGTATTCCTCCAAGCCTCGCTCATGCTCCTTTGCATGGGAGAACACGCGGCTCTCACGAAGAGCAATTCTTGCCCATTGCTCCTGGGTTGCATTCCCTACACCCAGCGTAGAAAAGTCCCAACGCCTCATCAGAGCAATATCGTTGGCAACTTCCTGGTGGTGCCCCTTGTATTCAGTAAAAAGGCCCTGCCTGTGCCTGAACCATGGCTGCGGCTCTGCCGTATAGCTGTAGTGTGAAAACTCTTTGGGTCGCACTCGGCTACCAACAAAGAACTGTTGGAAGATAGGCTTGCTTGACGGACTATTGGGGCGCGGCTTTCCGTACTTGTCGAACAAGTCCGTGTAGGCGGTATTCGCAGCTTCGACGAGCTTGCTGTACGCCGTCGCATCCGAAATCTTCAGGAATTCGTCTAACGTATGGACGAATCTTCGCTCCGATGTTGATAGGTGCTCGGGTGTAGCGCTTCCGCACAGCACGACATGGGCTTCCACCTTAGGGAAATATCCCAGTTTGTGTTGCAGCTCGTTCTGAAGAAGCTTTGCAATCCGAATCGCTTGCACGCGCTTAATTTCGTATGGGCTCTTCCCTCGGGGGCTTCCATTCAAGTACCAGCGCCCTTCGCCACACTCAAGCCTTCCATTCCATTCCTTCAACTCGACCAGCAGGATTCGATCGTGCGTAATGATCAGCGTGTCGACATCCATGGACCCTTGGCCGTCGACAACGAGAAGACTGGCGTAGCCAAACCAACTGGAGCGGAGGCCCTCGCCCATCCGCTTAACAGCATGCGTCTCACTCGCATGTAGCCCATTACCGCCGAGAATCTTTACATCCATTAAGCCCCCCTAAACCGTTGCAACTGGCTAACAGCTTAAATGAACGACCCGCTTCGGGACCTCAACTTTCGTAGGCTTTTGTAGCCCTATTCGCGGTCACCGCCTGCGTGTGACCTAGCCTGCTGCCTCTCCCCTTACAGTCCAAGCTCGTCGCGGAATGTACTCAGAATTTCATTTGTATAGTAGTAGTCGGGCTCGTGCTTGGAGGCACGCACCATCACCGTAAAATCCGGTGCTTCGGGATTGTCTGCATTGAACTTCACAAGGCCGATGCCCATGAGCACGGCGAGGGCATCGAGGCGCTTGAGATCCCTAGGGTTCGCGCCCTGAGGCACGGCGATGTACACCCGGTGCGCAAACAGGCGGTAAGCGCACGCTTGGCCAAATGCGGTGACGAGGCTTTGTGTATCGATCTTGATTTCGACAGCCACAACTTCCTCGGTGAACTGCACAGGGTCGGTCTTGCGCGGGCTATAGAGCCCGATCACGTCGGGCGTCCCCCACTTGCCTCCGGCCCCATTGCCACCGATTGCAACGGCCTTGGTGGCCTCCTCCAGCTCGCCAACCAGCCAGGCCGCGAAGGGCTCATAGAAATGCTGCTCGCGAACTTTCGTGGCGGCCGGCGTCGGCTGCGGTGCCTCTTCCTTTCGTTCGTCCACGTCCACCACGGCGTAAACGCCGCGGTCGGGTTTATGTATGTCGCCGGGGAGGCAGTTAGAGAAGACTCGGAGGGAACCCGTAATAGTGTTGTGGTTCTCTTCTGGAAGGGCATTCGCGATAGCTCGGTGAAGCTCGGCCCAACGGATGCCGTCAGGGTGCTTACGGATGAGCTCTGCGGCGAGATCCGCCACACGCTTTCGGATCGTTGTCATTGGTCCCTCCCCTAGATTGGATATTAGCCGCATGGCGTGGGCTTTCACCTCCCCTCTGCCTCAAACGGATAGACCTTGCACCGCATCACGGAGGGATCACTGCGAAGTCGGTGCGGCATTTCCCTCAGGCGGTCGGGATCGAGGCGAATCAATAAGATCTTTTCTGAGCCGCAGTTGGCGCAAGCCGACGAATCCAAAGGATTTGGCCAGCGGCAGTCCTGGCAGTCCAGGCATTCAGAGCTGCGCTTCGCGAGGGCGTGGTACACCGCGGTGATCTCCTCCGTGCGTCTCGCTCGCAGCTTGAGATATGCCTCCCGCTCAATGTCGACCAGCATTTGCCGCTTCTCGGCATCCTTGAGAGCGCCCTGCAGCCGCCTCTCTTCCTGCTCACGCTCCTTTCGGCGCACCTTTGCCTCAGCGTCCTGTCGGCGCCGACTTTCCTCCAGACGCGCTTGGCGCGCTACAGGACCGTCCACGAGATACGTCCAGCGCTCCGGGCGCAGCAGGTGGCCCGATAAAGTCATGCGCTCAAGCAGGTGATCTGCCGCATGGAAGATGCTCGGGATTGCGCCGTTCTCCCAGTCATCGAAGAACCAGGCGGTCCGGACGACGCTGCTATCACCGCGTCTTCGCTTTCGCTCGCGGTCGACCTTCTGCGCCTCAATAAGGCGCGCTGCAATTTTGTCCACGCCAAAAGTGTCTTCTAGCCAGCGCGACACTGCGCCTGCCGTAAAGCGGGCGCCCTCCTTGGCCAGAAGTACAAAATGGACTGCAGCTGCGAGCTGCCAGCGCAGCGTGGAAGCGTTGAGCGCCCAAGCGTGTTGGTGTGCGATTAGTACAAAAGGGGGCGCCTGGCTACCAAAGTGGCGCAGAAGCTCGGCGATCTGTTCCGCTTCCCTTTCCTGGAGCTCCGCTTCGCGCTGTCGCAATGCTTCTGGAAGTAATTTCCGCTTTAGAGCATTGAGGTCGTCAAGGTATGGCCGGCGCCGAACGGCGAGCAGGTGCTCGATATTCTGCTGGTCTCTCTGCTTTTTAGCCGTGCGGCCAAACGTATCTCGCTCCTCGACTCCTTGGCTATGGAGCCGGGCATTGATCGCGTCTACCTTCGCGCGAAGCGTTAGGCGATCCTCGGCAAATTTCTGTTCAGCCTTCGGCGCGTGTATCCATTTACGGGGCGCCGCTTCCAAGACGTAGCGCTCAAACGCTTGTGGCGCGAGCGCCTCTTCCGGCGTCTTGGAAAGGTCGATTTCAACCATGGCCCAGCCTCGATCCCGCACCAGGTGGGCTTTGGCGTCGTCTACTGCGTGTGAGACTCTCACTTCCACTAGGAGAGGAAGCGCAGCTTGGGCCCCAAGGTCAGAAAGGAACACGTCAGGGCGGATGCCGTTTTGCCAGACCTCTTCCATAGCCTCTTCGTAGCTCCAAGGCTTACTCGGCCGGTCGTGGGAAAGGGAGTGGAGCGTCCCGCTTATGTCGCGCAGCTCAAATACTCGCTTCCACTCGGGCAAAAGAATCTTGCGAGCGCGTACGAGTATCTGCTTGGCCATCAAATGGATTGCTGTCTCACGGCAGACGTCGCTACCGTGGCCCGCGTCATGAGAAAAATGGTGCCGCCGCTTCAATCCGGCGTTTTTGGCGAGGAGTGGGCTCTTGCACTCAGGGCAAATGCAGCCGCAGGCCCTACCCGTAGGGACATCTCGCACACCGTGCATATGACCATCTCTGAGGCCGAAGGGCACGCGGTGAGCGGATATGGGCGACGTCCCCTCAAACATGCGGCTTCCTCACCATGACCTCTCTAACATATTTCCTGCGTTGACTTACCCCACTGGATAGACTTTCGAAGGCATCTGAAGCTCTTTCGGCGCCCGGTTTCGTCGGGTGAATGTCGATAAACATTCTTTTCTACTCCGGCTTCCAATCGCTAGACGGAATTGAGCCTCAGACTGTCCAAATAGTCCGCCCACGCCTGCATCATCTTCTTACGCTCAGCGAGATGGGTCGTGCGGTTGTAGGCGCGCCCAAGTGGGTCGCGAACCGCGTGGGCCAACTGATGTTCAATGTAGTCCGGTCGAAATCCCAGCACCTCATCAAGCACTGTCCGAGCCATCGCCCGAAAACCGTGCCCGGTGATGGTGTCGCCGTCGTATCCCAAATACCGTAGCGCAGCCGTGATTGTGTTCTCGCTCATGGGTCGCTTTGCGCTTCTCACTCCCGGAAAGACAAACTCGCTTCGCCTAGTGAGCGGTTGAAGATCCTCGAGGATCTCCTTGGCCTGTGTTGCGAGTGGAACGATGTGAGGAGTCCCCGTCTTGCTTGTGGTGAAGCGCCATTCGGCTGCAGGAAGGTCAATGTCAGCCCAACGGGCCTTCCGAAGCTCCCCTGGACGGACGAATAGCATCGGCGCCAACTTCAACGCTGCTTGCGTGACGGGCGAACCGCTGTACGAGTACATGGACCGCAAGAGGTCTCCGATCTTGCCAGGGTCGGTCACCGTGGCAAGGTGTTTCACTTGGGGCTGCTCAAGCGCACCAACCAAGTCGTTCGCCGGATTACTCTGCGCCCGCCCTGTAGCGATGGCGTATCTAAAGACGCGACCCGCGAAGGACCGAGCCCGATGCGCCGTTTCCACCACACCTCGCTTCTCGAGCTTCCGCAATGCCCCCAGCAACAGCGGCGCAGTCACGTCCGTAATGGGGAGCATGCCTATGGCAGCCATGTCCTTCTCGATCAGACGGCGTTCGCGCTTCACTGACCCGGGGCTGAGGCCCTCCTTCGCTCGCTTGTTCAAGAACTCGGTCGCGATCGCGCCAAAGGTGGTCTCCGCGCGCTCAACTTTTGCAGCTCGTTCGACCCTGGCGACGTTTGCCGGATTGCCGCCCCCTCTCACAAGCGCTCGAAGCCGATCCCGTTCGGCACGCGCCTCTGCCAAACCCATTGCTGGGTACTCCGCCAAGGTGATGATGCTCGGCTTGCCTGCATAGCGATATCGATATCGCCACGCCTTGGCACCGCTCGGGCGAACTTCGATGCACAGGCCATTGGCATCCGCGAGGCGGTAGGCACTCGTACGCGGCTTGAGGGCGCGCAGCTTGGTATCGGTAAGCATGTGTGAGTCAGCCGATAGTGAGTCAGCGGCAGGAGGCGCCGACTTGTGACTCACAGCCTGACTCACTTAGCAGTCGGATTCAAGCGCACCAGGCCGGACACCTCTGGACGACAGAACCCTTATTTCAAGCCATTTCCGGCTGCATTCCGGACGCCTACGGACAATCTCGGACTTGAAAATGGTGGGCCCACCAGGACTTGAACCTGGAACCTACGGATTATGAGTCCGCTGCTCTAACCAATTGAGCTATAGGCCCTTTTTCTCTTAGAACCCGACCAGCGACACCCTCGCCGCAGCCCGACGGGAGGGGATTATGAGTCCCCTGCTCTAACCGTTGAGCTACAGGCCCGCGCCGAGCGGGCATTCTACCTAGCGGCGCCGCACGCGCCTCATTGCGCCGACATCGAATACGGCGCCTGCGCGCCCGCGCCCGGCCAGTCCTTGTCCGGCTGCGCCTGCATGGCGAAGCGCAGCTCGCCGCCCGCCATCAGTTCCTGGTGGGTGATGAACGCGCGATGCAGCGGCTTGCCGTCGAGCGTCACTCCGCCGACGTAGGCATTCGCATCGCTCAGGCCGTCGGCGACCACGCTGAAGCGCTTGCCGTTGGGCAGGTTCAGCGTCGCCTTGCGCACGAACGGGCGACCGAGGATGTACTGGTTGCTGCCCGGCGCCACCGGGTAGAAGCCGAGCGCGGTGAACACGTACCAGGCCGACATCTGGCCGAGGTCGTCGTTGCCGGCCAGGCCGTCGATGGTCGGCTTGTATTGCGTGTCCATGATCTGCTTCAGGCGCGCCTGCGTGCGCCAGGGCTGGCCCGCGTAGGCGTACAGGTAGGCGACGTGGTGGCTGGGCTCGTTGCCGTGCGCGTACCAGCCGATCAGGCCGGTGATGTCCTCCATGTGCGCGAACACCTTCGGATCGACCTTCGCATCGAATACCGCATCGAGCCGCGCGAGCAGCTTGTCCGCGCCGCCATGCGCGGCGGCCAGGCCCGCCACGTCCTGCGGCACGTACCAGGAATACTGCCAGGCATTGCCCTCGGTGTAGTCCGTGCCATAGCCGCTGGCATCGGGATCGAACGGGGTGCGGAAGCTGCCGTCGCGCTTGCGCGCGCGCATGAAGCCGGTGGCGGGATCGAAGGCGTGCTTCCAGTTCGCGGCGCGCTTGCCGAACGTGGCGGCGAGGTCCTTGCGCCCCAGCGCCTGCGCCATGCGGAAGATCGTCCAGTCGTCGAACGCGTATTCCAGGGTCTTCGACGCGGCCTCGCCTTCCTCGTCGATCGGCACGTAGCCCAGCTGCATGTATTGCGCGATGCCGTCGTACGGGCCGTAACTGGCGCTGGCGACCATCGCATCCAGCGCTTCATCGGCATCGAAGCCGCGGATGCCCTTCATGTACGCGTCGGCGATCACCGGCACCGCGTGGTAGCCGATCATGCACCACGTCTCCAGGCCGTGGAACGCCCACACCGGCAGCACGCCGTACGGGCTTTCGCGGCGCGAGGCGAGCAGCGAATTGACGATGTCGGCGTTGCGCTGCTCCGGCTGCACGATGGTCAGCAGCGGATGCAGCGCGCGATAGGTGTCCCACAGCGAGAAGGTGGAATAGTGCGTCCAGCCCTTGGCCTGGTGCACCGCATTGTCGGGGCCGCGGTAACGGCCATCGCTGTCCATGAACAGGCTGGGGCCCATGAAGGCGTGGTAGAGCGCGGTGAAGAACGCCTTGCGCATCGGTGCCGGCGCATCCACCTCGGCCACGCCCAGCGCCTGCGCCCATTGCGCCTGCGCAGCGGCGCGCACGCGGTCGAAATCGAAGCCCGGCACTTCGGCATCGAGGTTGGCGATCGCGCCGTCCTCGCTGACCGGCGAGATCGCGAGCTTCGCCACCAGCGGCGCCGACAGGCGGTCGCCGAAGTCGAAGCGGGCGACCAGTTGCCGGCCCTCGATCTGCGCGCGCTGCGCCGAATCCTTCTCGCCCGGCGGCGGGAAGCCCTTGTAGGGCACGTTCTGCTCGGTGTCCTGCAGCGCGTGGCCGGCCAGCGGCTGCGAGAAACGCAGCGCGAAGTACAGCTGCCGGCCCGGCGCCCAGCCGCGGGTCTCGCGCATGCCGGTGACGGTGCCGTCGGCGCGCACGCGGATCCGCGACCACTGCACCTTGCCCGGGTAGTCGTACATCGAGGTGCGCAGGTCGACGATCACGTGCGCCGGCTTGCCCTGCGGGAACGCGTAGCGATGCACGCCGACGCGCGCGCTGGCGGTGAGCTCGGCGCGCACGCCGGCATCGGCCAGCGTCACCGCGTAATACCCCGGCGCGGCGGTTTCCGTGGCGTGCGAGTAGCGCGAGGTGTAGCCGCTGCCGGGCACGTCGGGATCGCCGCGCTCGAGCTTCGCGTCTCCGGACACCGGCATCAGCAGCACGTCGCCGAGGTCGGAATGCCCCGTGCCGGAGAAATGCGTATGCGAGAAGCCGACGATGGTGTCGTCGGAATGGCGGTAGCCGGCGGCCCAGCCGTAGGCGTCCTTGCGCGCCTGGATGCGCGTGTCTGGGCTGAGCTGGACCATGCCGAACGGCAGCGTCGCGCCGGGGAACGTGTGGCCTTCGCCGCCGGTGCCGATGAAGGGATCGACCGCGGCATAGGCGCGTTGCGCCGCCGTGTCCTGCGCCTGTGCCTGCGCCATTTGCACCGCCAGCGCGATCGTCGCGCCGGCCAGGAAGGTCCGCATCCGATTGCCCATGGGCTGCCCTGTCGTTGCCGTCGAGGTGCCGAACGCTAGCATGCGGCACCATGCGCGGGCGCATGGCGGGCCGCGCGAAAACGACGAAGCCCCGCATGCGCGGGGCTTCGCTAGGAGCTCGCGGCGCGAGCGGTCAGTCGATGTCGAGGAAGCTGCGCAGCGTTTCCGAACGCGACGGGTGGCGCAGCTTGCGCAGCGCCTTGGCCTCGATCTGGCGGATGCGCTCGCGGGTGACGTCGAACTGCTTGCCCACTTCTTCCAGCGTGTGGTCGGTGTTCATGTCGATGCCGAAGCGCATGCGCAGCACCTTCGCTTCCCTCGGGGTCAGCCCGGCCAGCACGTTGCGCACGGTCTCGGTCAGGTTGATGTCGGTGGTGGCGTCGATCGGGGACATCACGTTGGTGTCCTCGATGAAGTCGCCGAGGTGCGAATCCTCGTCGTCGCCGATCGGCGTCTCCATCGAGATCGGCTCCTTGGCGATCTTCATGACCTTGCGGATCTTGTCCTCGGGCATGTCCATCTCCTTCGCCAATTCCTCCGGCGTGGCCTCGCGGCCGTACTGCTGGAGCATCTGGCGGGAGATGCGGTTGAGCTTGTTGATCGTCTCGATCATGTGCACCGGGATGCGGATGGTGCGCGCCTGGTCGGCGATCGAGCGGGTGATCGCCTGGCGGATCCACCACGTCGCGTAGGTCGAGAACTTGTAGCCGCGGCGGTATTCGAACTTGTCGACCGCCTTCATCAGGCCGATGTTGCCTTCCTGGATCAGGTCGAGGAACTGCAGGCCGCGGTTGGTGTACTTCTTGGCGATGGAGATCACCAGGCGCAGGTTGGCCTCGACCATCTCCTTCTTCGCCTTGCGCGCCTTGGCCTCGCCATAGGCCATCGCGCGGTTGATTTCCTTGAGGTCGGCCAGGGTCACGCCCATCGTCTTCTCCAGCGCGATGGTGGCTTCCTGCTCGGCGATGATCTGCTCGCGCACGTCGCGCAACGCCGAGCCCCATTTCTGCTTGCGCTTCAGCAGCTCGTCGACCCAGTCCAGGTTGGTCTGGTTGCCGTCCCAGGCCTTGATGAAGTCCTTGCGCGGCATCTTGGCCACGCGCGTGCTGAGGTCGAGGATGCGGCGCTCGTGTTCCTTGACCTGGTTGACCACGTCGCGCAGCTGCTTGACCAGGGTATCGGTCAGGCCCAGCGGCAGCTTCAGGGTCATGAAGACTTCGGCGATGTCCTCGCGCGCCTTCAGCACCGGCTTGGCCGACGGGCCGTTCTTGGCGTAGCTCTTCTGGAACCTGGCGAAGGCGGCGCCCATGGCCTCCATGCGCGCGGCGACTTCCAGCGGATCCGGACCGGTCGGACCGGCCTCCTCGGCATCGTCGCCCGCATCTTCCTCGTCGGCTTCGTCCACCTCGTCCGCCTCGGCGACGGGGACCGGCGCCTCCGCGACCGGTTCCTCGGCATCGAGGAAGCCGACCACGATCTCGGCCAGGCGCTTCTTGCCGGCCTTGTGCAGTTCGTAATCCTCCAGCAGCTGCTGCGCCGAGGCCGGGAAGGTGGCCAGCGAGGACATCATCTGGGTCAGGCCTTCCTCGATCCGCTTGGCGATGGCGATTTCGCCCTCGCGCGTCAGCAGCTCGACCGTGCCCATCTCGCGCATGTACATGCGCACCGGGTCGGTGGTGCGGCCGCCCTCGCCATCCAGCGAGGTCAGCGCCGCGGCGGCTTCCTCGGCGGCGGTGTCGTCGACTTCGCGGCCGCTGGCGGCCTGGCCGGCCAGCAGCAGGGTCTCGGCATCCGGCGCGACCTCGTGCACCTCGATGCCCATGCCGTTGATCATGCCGATGATGTCTTCGATCTGCTCCGGGTCGACCATGTCGTCGGGCAGGTGGTCGTTGACTTCGGCGTAGGTCAAATAGCCCTGCTCCAGACCTTTGCTGATCAGGATCTTGATGTCGGACTGGGGGGCTGTTTGCCGTTCGTTGGCCATGGATCGGGCTACCGTTTCGGTGGATTGCGCCGGACGACGCGAGGGAACCCAGCATTATACCGTGCTGCCGGGAGTTTGGCCTGACCACGTTGCTGAACACGCCAGCGCGCGCCAGTCACCGCATTCCGGCGCCTTACCCGTCCCTCGCTAGGGACGGAGCAGGAAGGTGACCGGGCCGTCATTGACCAGGCTGATCACCATATGGGCACCGAACCGCCCGGTTTCCACCCCTGGCGGATGCGATTGCCGGCACAGTTCGACCAGCCGGTTGAACCCGCGTTCGGCTTCGGCCGGCGGCGCGGCGGTGGTGAAGCTCGGCCGCATGCCCGAGCGGGTGTCCGCGGCCAGGGTGAACTGGCTGACCAACAGCAGGCCGCCGCCGGTATCGGCCAGGGAACGGTTCATCTTGCCGGCATCGTCGGCGAACACCCGGTAACCGAGCAGGCGTTGGGCCATGCGGGCGATCAGCGCCTCGCTGTCGCCGGGCTCCATCGCCACCAGCGCCAGCAGGCCGGGGCCGATGGCGCCGACCACGGCATCGTCGACGCTCACGCTGGCGGCGGTCACGCGCTGGATCAGGCTGAGCATCGGGCAAGCCTATGCGATGCCGTCGCCCCGGCGAAAGCCGGGATGACGGGCCGGCGGCATCTCCGCCTAGACTGAACGGGATGACCGAATTCGCCGCTGCCCTGCTGTACGCCCTCGCCTGGACCCTGGCCCGGCTGCCATGGCCGTTGCTGCGCGGGCTGGCCGACCGGATCGCGGCGCTATCGGTGCGCCTGGACGCCCGCGAGGCGCGGGTCACCCGCCGCAACCTGGAGCTGATTCGTCCGGATCTCGATGCCGCGGCCCGCGAACCCCTGGTGCGCGAGATCGTCCGCACCACCGCGCGGCAGGCATTCGAGACCCTGCGCCTGTGGACGCGGCCGGCAGCGCGCAACCTGGCCGACATCGTCGAATTCCACGGCGAGGCCCTGTTCGACGATGCCCTGCGCGATGGCCGCGGCCTGATCGTCGCCGCGCCGCACATGGGCAACTGGGAGCTGCTGAACCAGTGGCTGGCGGCGAAAACGCCGCTGGCGATCCTGTACCGGCCGCCGGAATCGGCGATCGGCGAGGCCTTCCTGCGCCGGGTGCGCGCCAATGCCGGCGGCGATGTCGAGCAGGTGCGGGCGGAGGCCTCCGGCGTGCGCAGCCTGCTCAAGCGGCTGCAGAAGGGCGGCGTGGTCGGCATCCTGCCCGACCAGCAACCGAAGGCCGGCGAGGGCGAGTTCGCGCCGTTCTTCGGCAAGCGGGCGCTGACCATGACCCTGCTCGGCCGGCTGGCCGAGCGCAGCCGCGCGCAGGTGCTGCTGTGCTGGTGCGAGCGCCTGCCGCACACCTCGCCACCGCGCTTCGCCCTGCATGTCCAGGCCGCGCCGGACGGCGTCGCCGACGCCGATCCGCAAGGCGCGGTCGCGGCGCTCAACGCCGGCATCGAGGCGATCGCGCGACGCGATTTCGCGCAATACCAGTGGACCTACAAACGCTATACCCTGCGGCCGCCCGGCAGTGGCGAAGAGAATCCCTACCTTGACCTCTACTGATCCCGACTCGGCGCCCGCCCAGGATCCCCCCGCAGCGGTCGCCGCGCGCAGCGACCGCTGGCACCCGCCGCCGGCACGCGCGGTGCGCCTGCATGCCGGCACGACCGCGCTGTGGTGCGGGTTGCTGCCGCCGCTGGGGCTGGCGGTTCCGGTCTACGTCGCCGACGGCCCTGGCCCGCTGCAGAAAGCCGCAGCGGTGGCCGCGCTGGCGCTGCTGGCGGCCGGCATCGGCGCCTATTTCGGCGCGCGCCTGCGCCACCAGCGCTGGAAGCTGGACGCCGAAGGCCTGTGGCTGCGCACCGGGCGGCTGTGGCAGCGCGAGACGCGGGTGCCGGCCAGCCGCGTGCAGCACGTGGACCTCAAGCATGGCCCGCTGGAGCGCCGCTTCAAGCTGGCGACGCTGGTGGTGCATACCGCCGCCGTGCATCTCAGCGGGATCACCGTGCGCGGCCTGGACGACGCCGATGCGCAGCGCCTGCGCGACGCACTCGCGCGCCAGCTCGACGATGCCGGCGACGCGCTGTAGGCGATGAGCGACGCGCCCATCGACACCGCCGCGTTGCCGCAGGACGGGCAGGAACACCGGCTGCATCCGCTGTCGTGGCTGTTCGTGCTGCTCGCGCAACTGAAGCAGTTCATCCTGCCGCTGCTGGTGCTGCTGTTCGCCGGCCGCGGCGACCGCAACGACCTGTGGGGGTTGATCGCGGTTGGCGCGCTGGTGGCCGCCTCGCTGGCCGAATACTTCACCTATCGCTACCTGCTGCGCGGCGACGGCATCCGCATCCGCAGCGGCTGGCTGCACCGCAGCCTGCGCGAGATCCCGTTCGCGCGCATCCACAACGTCGACCTGCACCAGTCGCTGCTGCACCGGATGTTCGGCGTGGCCGAAGTGCGGCTGGAGGCCGCGGGCGGGGTCAAGCCGGAAGCGCAGATGCGGGTGTTGCGGCTGGACCAGGCATTGGCGCTGGAAGCCTTGGTGCGCCGGCGCGGACACGCGGACGCCGCGCTTGCGGCCGAAGCGGGGACGCCGCCGCTGCTGGCGCTTTCCACCGGCGAGCTGGTCCGGCTGGGATTGATCAGCAACCGCGGCATGCTGGTGGTGGCCGCTGCCTTCGGCGCCCTCGCGCAGACCGGCAACGATGTCTTCGGCGTGCTGCTCAAGCGCTGGGGCAAGGTCGTGTTCGGCTGGCTGACCGACACCATCGGCCAGCATTCGCACGACAGCCCGCTCGCCATCGGGCTCGCCGCCGTCACGCTGGTGATCGCCGCCGTCGTCGCCCTGCGCCTGCTGTCGGTGCTGCTGGCCATCCTCCAGTTCCACGGCTTCGCCCTGCGCGAGGACGAGGGCCGCATCAGCGTCGAGCGCGGCCTGCTGGCGCGTTCGCGTTCCTCGGCCAAGCGCCAGCGGATCCAGGCCTGGTCGCTGCGCGAGGGCGTGCTGCATCGCTGGTTCGACCGCCGCAGCCTGCGCGTGGATACCGCCGCGGGCCAGCGCGGCGCGCAGGAGCAGCGCACCCTGAAGGACATCGCGCCGATCGCGACCCCGCTGCGCTGCGATGAACTCATCCGGCATTTCCTGCCGGAAGCCGGCTGGGGCGAACTCGACTGGCAACCGCTGCATCGCCACGCATGGCTGCGGATCGCGATGCCGGGCCTGCTGCTGGCGCTGGCCGCCTGCGGGGCGCTGTACTGGCGCTTCGGTGCATGGGGCTTGCCCGCGCTGGCGCTGGTACCGCTGCAGCTGTGGCGGGCACGCCGCATCGCCGGCGCCTGCGGGTACGCCAGCAACGGGCGGATCGTCGCCTGGCGCAGCGGTTGGCTGTCGAAGAGCTGGAATTTCGCCGAGATCGGGAAACTGCAGGCGTCGCGGCTGTCGCGATCGCCGCTGGACCGGCGCCTCGGCATGGCCAGCCTGCTGCTGGACACCGCCGGCGCCTCGCCGTTCGGCGCGCCGCTGCACCTGCGCCACCTCCCGCACGAGGCGGCCGAAGGCCTGTCAGCGCGGCTGGTAGCGAAGCTCGCGCGAACGCGGCTGCAGCGGTAGCTGCTGCGCCGGCAGCGCGCGCCAGTCGCCGGCGCGCCAGACCTGGATCCAGCGCGTGCGCCAGCGCTGCTGCATCACCGGCTGCGCGCCCGGGTGGCTCCAGGCATCCAGCGTGTTGACCACGACCAGCTCGCGCGGGTTCGCTTCCGCCCAGCGCCGCGCATCGGCTTCGTCGAGCATCGCGATCGGTTCGCGCAGGCGCCCGGCGAAATGGAACTGCAGTTGGTATTCGCCGATGAACGCGAGCTTGGCGCCGGCGCGCTGCGCATCGCCGAGCAGGCGCGCGGTGGGGGTGAAATCGAACTGCGCCTTGATCAGCGGCGTCGCCGCGGCATGCAGCAGGGTCATCGCCAGCAGCAGGCCGGCGGCCTGCGCGGGCAACGAGCGCCAGCGCAGCATCGCGAGACCGACAACCAGCAGCGCCGCCCCCGCCACCGGCAGGCTGGTCAGCAATTCGTCCGGGAACGGCGTGTCGATGCGCCGGGCCAACGCACGCGCGGCCAGCATCGCCGCGGCGAACGCCAGCACGCTCGCGCCGGCGACGATGCCCAGCCGCGGCCGCGCATCCGCCGCCAATGCCAACAGGATCGCGAACGCGGCGAAATCCGGCAGCAGGTAATACGGGTTCTTGCCGCTGATCGCGCTGAACGCCAGGACCACGCCGAGCAGCCAGATCCAGGCGAAGCGGTTGCCGGCATCGCGCCACAGCGCCGGCACCTGCGACCACCACCAGCGCGACCACCACCACGGCGCCATCAACGCCAGCAGCATCGGCGCGTACCACCACCACGGTTCGGCATGGTCGAAGCTGTCCCTGATGCGGCCGGCGGTCTGGGTGACCAGCAACGCCTCGCGATACTCCGGATCGCCCAGGGTCAGCGCCGGCACCAGCCACAGCGAGAACAGGACGATCCCGCCAAGCACCGCCAACGCCGCCTTGCCCGCGAACGCCTTGCCGTGTTCCCGCGCCGCCGGATGCCACCAGCGCGCGGCCAGCAAGGGCACGCCGAGGTGCAGCAAGGCCACCGGCCCCTTCGCCAGCAGGCCGAAACCGACCGCCAGCGCGAAACCCGGCCAGCACGGGCGCCACGCCTCGCCCTCGCGCCGGCACAAGGCCAGCAGGCCGCCGAGCACCGCCACCGTCAGCGGCAATTCGTACATCACCTGCAGCGAGAACATGAAGAAATACCAGAAGCCGGCCATCGCCCATGCGGCCAGCGCCGGCAAACCCGGCCTGTGCGGATACAGGCGGCGCGCCAGCAGGCCGGTCTGCGCCACCACGACCGTCGACAGCAGCACCATCAGCAGCCGCGGCCACGCGTCGCCGACGCCGGTCACCAGCCAGCCGGCGTGGATCAGCCACGGCAGCAGCGGGGTCTTGTGCGAATACGGCGCGCCGTTGAACAGCGGCACCAGCCAGCTGCCGGCATCCCACATCTCCCAGGCCACCGCCAGGCTGCGGGTGGAATACAGCGGCACCGGGCCGTGCAGGAAGATCGAAACCAGGGCGGCGGCGGCCCACGCCAGCAGCGGCGCGCGCAGGTCGCGGAGTTCGCGGGCGGCTTTCATCGGGCGCATCGTCATCGCGCGAAGGATACGGCAGCGCGGTTGCGCCCGGCATCGGCGACAATCGGCGCATCCCACCGAAGCCCGCCGCAATGCCCGAATCCATCCTCATCGTCGGCGGTGCCGGCTACATCGGTTCGCACATGGTCAAGCAGCTGCGCCGCGCCGGCTACCGCGTGGCGGTCGCCGACGACCTGTCCAGCGGCCATCGCGGCGCGGTCGGCGACGCGCCCCTGCACGTCGGCGACATCGGCGATGCCGGCTTCGTCGATGCCGTGCTGGGCGAGGTGCGCCCGGCGGCGGTGATGCACTTCGCCAGCTTCATCCAGGTCGGCGAATCGGTGGCGGACCCGGCCAAGTACTACCGCAACAACGTGACCGCGACCCAGGTCCTGCTCGACGGCATGCGCGCACATGGCGTCGCCCGCTTCATCTTCTCCTCCACCGCGGCGATCTTCGGCGAGCCGGAGTACGTGCCGATCGACGAGGCGCATCCGAAGGCGCCGATCAATCCCTACGGCCGCAGCAAGTGGATGGTCGAGCAGATGCTGGAGGACTACGACCATGCCTACGGGCTGAAGTCGGTCTGCCTGCGCTACTTCAACGCCGCCGGCGCCGATCCCGAAGGCGAACTCGGCGAACGCCACGAACCGGAAACCCACCTGGTGCCGCTGATCCTGCAGGTCGCCTCCGGCCGGCGCGCGCATATCGGCGTGAATGGCGACGACTACCCGACCCCGGACGGCACCTGCGTGCGCGACTACATCCATGTCGAGGACCTGTGCAGCGCGCACCTGCTGGCCCTCCGGCAACTGCTGGAGGGCGCCGGCAGCGCGCGCTACAACCTGGGCAACGGCAACGGCTTCTCGGTGAGCGAGGTGATCGACGCGGTGCGCCGGGTCACCGGGCATCCGATTCCGGTGGTCATCGGAGCGCGCCGCGCGGGCGATCCGCCGGCACTGGTGGCCAATGCCAATGCCGCGCGCGCGCAGCTGGGCTGGACGCCGCGCTATGCCGACCTCGACACCATCGTCGCCCATGCCTGGGCATGCGAGCGACGGATCGCCGCAAGCCGGCGCTAGCCACCGCGCGCCAGTTCGAGGAACAGTTCCTCGTAGCGCCGGTTCATCAGCTCGCGGCCGTGCCGCTCCAGCGCCGCCTTGCGTGCCGCCGACGCCATTCGCGCCGTCGCCGGCGGATCCCGCAACAGTCGTTCCAGCGCATCGGCCAGCGCCGCTGGATCGGCCTCCGCCACCAGCAGGCCGTCGATGCCGTCATCCAGCACCTCGCGCACGCCGGGCACCGCGCTGCCGACCACCGCGCAGCCGGCGGCCATGCCTTCCAGCAGCGCCAGCGGCATGCCCTCGTAGTGCGTGCTGAGCACGCACAGCTGGTGGGCCATCAATCGCTGCGGGACGTCGCGCACCACCCCGAGGAACCGCACCTGCCCGGCAATCCCGAGTTCCGCCGCCAGCCTTTCCAGCGGCTTGCGGTGCAACGCCTTGCCGCCGCCGGCGAACTGCAGCGAAGGCTGCAGGCCGCGTTCGCGCAACAGCGCCAGCGCGCGCAACAAGGTGGCATGGTCCTTCTGCTTGGAGAAGCGCGCGACCATCACGATGCCGGGCTCGCGTTGCGCGAACGCATGCGCATCCGCCGCGGCAAAGGGATCGAGGCGGATGCCGTTCGGGATCGCGATGGTGCGCTCCGGCGGCATTCCCATCGCCAGCAGGACGCGGCGCACGCCTTCCGAACAACCGACGATGCGGTCGGTGCGCCGCGCCAGCCAACGCGTCTGCGCCAGCCGCCAGCGCGTGTAGCGCTCGCGCGTGTTGTGCTCGACATGGACCAGGTGCGGCACCTTCGCCAGCAGGCCGGCGTAACGTCCCCACAGGTGCTCGGAAAAACCGTGCGCGACCAGCACGTCGGGGCGGAATTCGCGGCAGATCCGCGCCAGCGCGAAGATGCTCGCGGCATGCGACCAGCCCGGCACCAGCCGCAGCGGGGTGCCCGCCCGCTCCAATTCGGAAATGCGCTGCGGCGGCGTGCGGCGCTTGCGGCGCAGCACCAGCAAGGGCTCGATCGCGTCGCCCTCGCGCGCGGCGTTCACCAGCTGAACCGCGACCTGGGTCGCGCCGCCGGAGAAGCCGCCGGTGACGAAGTGGAGGACGCGCACCGGCGATACGGTTTGCATGGGGCTCATTGCAGCCAGTTTTTCCGTGCAAGGCTGCGCCGCGCCCGCCACGCGCGCAACTGCCAGCCGCGCCGCCTGCAGGCATCGACCGCGCGGCCGATGCCGTCCGGGAAGATCGCCGCGATCGCGTTGCGGCATTCGTCGTCCAGCGCCGCGTCGCCGCGCGGCAGGCCGCGCGCCAGGTTGGCGAACGCACGCATGCAGAAATACTCCAGCGCCTCAGTCGCCCCTGCATCCAGGCCGCCCGGGATGGCGCTGAGCCCGCCACGCAATTCGCGCATGGATGCCAGCTGGTCGTGCACCTTGCGCGGGTTCATGGTCGCCAGGATGCTGTCGTCGCGTTGGCGGTATCCGACCCACGGGCGCGGCGCGTGGCACCACCGCTCGGTTGCCCCCACGAGGCGCGGGATCACCGCGACATCCTCGAAATAGCGCCCCTCCGGGAACGGCGCCTGCCGCCACGCCTCGCGGGTGGCGATCTTCGACCAGCTGTGCAGCTGCCTCGACTGCAGCATCCCTTCGACCAGCATGTGCCGGTCGGCCGAAAGTGCCGGCACGCCGCGCGGAAGCGAACGCCGGTGCGATTCGCCATGCAGGCGGTGGCGCCAGCGCGGGCGTTCCCGCAGCACGCGGAAATCGCAGAGCACCAGGTCGGGGGCATCGGCCTCGATGATCGCGCGCAACTCGGGGATCGCGCCGGGCAACAGCTCGTCGTCTGAATCGAGGAACCAGACGTAACGACCGCGCGCGGCATCGAGCAAGGAATTGCGCGCCGCCGACAACCCGCGGTTGCGCGCATGCGCGAGCGAGCGGATCGCATCGGGATACCGCGCCTGCAGGGCCGCCACGATCTCCCCGCAGCGATCCGGCGACGCGTCGTCCAGCAACACGATCTCGACGCCCGCATCGGCCTGCGCGCGCACCGACTCCACGCAGGCCTCCAGGTACCGTTCCACGGCATACACCGGAACCAGCACGCTCAGCCAGGGGCGGGCGTTTTCGCCACCGCTTTCCATCGATCCGCATCCATGCCTGACTGGAACGGCGGAGCCTAGCGACAGCCCCCTGAAGGCGAGATGTCCAGCAACCACCATCGCCTGCGGTTGGCATTGCCCATGTCGCGCGCGCGCGCCTGGTCCACGCATGCCGGCAAGGCTTCGCCTTCGACCAGCAGCCAGCGCGATGCCGGCGCCTGCCGCTGCCACGCCAGCGCATCGGCGAACTGCAGCTTCGGATCGCGCTTGAAGCCGAAATCCGCCGCCGGCCGATCGGCCATCAGCAACTGCTGTTCGCGCCAGCCCACCAGGCCGAGTTCGGCATCGGGGCCGATCGCGGCACCGACCTCGCGCATCAAGCCGCGCGACGACGAGCCGTCGTTGAGCAGCGGCGCGCCGACCAGCGAGTACAACACCCACAGCGTCGCCAGCATCGCCACCAGCGCCGCCTGCGCGCGACGGCGCCCGTACCACAGCAAGCCGCCGACGCCGACCGCGCCGGTCGCCACGAACATCGCGGCCAGGCCGTGCGCGACGCCGGCATCGCGGCCATCCATGAAACGGCGTTCGAAGCCGGGTTCGCCGAACAGCATCGCCAGACCCGCGCCCAGCAGCGCCATCGAGAACACCCCGACGAAGGCGAGCAGCAGCCGTTGCGCGTTCGGCTTGCGCAGGATCCCCGGCAACAGCGGCGCCAGCGCCAGGCACAGCATCGGCAGCGCCGGCAGGATGTACATGTCGCGCTTGCCGGACGGGATGCTGAAGAACACGAACACCAGCAGGATCCAGGCCAGCGGCAGCAGGAAGCGCGCATCGCGCCGCTGCAGGCGGCGCTTCCATGCCGGGATCGCCCACGGCAGCGCGAGCATCGTCGGCAACCACGCGGTCAATGCGACTTCGATGAAATACCAGGGCGGCTGGCCGTGGTGCCATGCATTCGCGTAGCGCGTCACCGTCTGCCGCAACAGGATGTCGTCGACGTAGGCGCGGTAGTCGGCGCCGCCGTTGCCGAGCGCGGCGACCAGCATCGGCACCAGCCACACGCCGCAGGCGGCAAGGAAGGCGAGCGGGCCGAGCCAGAACTTCGGGTTGCGCGCATGCAGGCGCACGCCGGGCCAGCCGCGCAGCGAGGCGGCCGCGACCGGCAGCAACGCGAAGAGCGCGATCACGCCGACGCCCTTACTGATCGTGCCCAGCCCCGCCGCGGCCCAGCCCAGCGCCCACATCCGCCAGTCCGGCCCGCGCAACGCATGGCGCAGCAGGCCGTAGCAGGACAGGGTGATCCAGAACACCACCAGCGGATCGATCTGCGCCTTCTTCGCCTGCCAGGTGAACTGGATCGTGAGCAATACCGCCCAGCCGGCATACAGGCCGATGCGCCGCGTCCACAACCGCGCGCCCAGGTCGGTGACGCACCACAACGTGCCCAGTGCGGCGAGCAGCGAGGGCAGCAGGAAGGCGATGCGCAGGTTGCCGGTCAGCCACAGGAACGCGGCCTGCAGCCACATGAACAACGGCGGCTTGTCCGAATACAGCTCGCTGCCGCGATGCGGGAACAGCCAGTCGCCGCTCTCCACCATCTGCTTCGCCACCAGCGCGAAGCGCGGCTCGTCCGCGGGCCACGGATCGCGCAGGCCAAGCCCGGCGCCGAGGATCAACAGCGCGAACAGCCAGAACAGCCAGGTGTCGCGGCGCGGCGTCGGCATCGGGGACGGGGTCATCGCGCGATCATAGCGACGCGCGGTTACGCCTTCCTCAACCGTGCGTAGAAAAACCCGTCCATGCCGCCTTCGCCCGGCAGCCGTTGCGTGCCGAAGCCGGTGTCGTGGCCGAACGTCGCATCCAGCGGTGCCAGCGCGGCATCCGGTGTGCGTGCCAGGAACGCTTCGACCTGCTCGGCGTTTTCCTCGCGCAGGATCGAGCAGGTCGCGTACAGCAGCGTCCCGCCCGCGGCGAGCAGCGGCCACGACGCGTCCAGCAGCATCGCCTGGGTGGCGACCAGCGCGGCGATGTCGGCCTCGCGCCGGTGCAGCAACACGTCCGGCTGCCGGCGCACGATGCCGGTGGCGCTGCAGGGCGCATCCAGCAGGATCGCGTCGAACGGCACGCCGTCCCACCATCCCGCGCTTTGCATGGCGTCGGCGCTGCGCGTTTCGATCGCCAGTTTCAGCCGCGCGAAGCCGTCCTGCATGCGCCGCACCCGGCGCGGATCGACGTCGAGCGCGGTGATGCGCAGCGACGGGTCGCGCTCGGCCAGGTGCGCGCTCTTGCCGCCCGGCGCCGCGCAGGCATCCAGCACCCGCGCGCGCGGCTTCGGCGCCAGCGCATCGGCCACGCGTTGCGCCGCGCCGTCCTGCACCGAGACCACGCCGTCGTCGAATCCCGGCAGCTGCTGCACCGGCTGCGAAGTGTCCAAGCGGATCGCGTCCGGCAGGTCTTCATCGACCGCCGCCGCGATGCCGGCTTCGTGCAGGCGCGCGAGGTAGCCGTCGCGAGTGGTCGCGCGCGCATGCACGCGCAACCACATCGGCGCCTCTTCCGCGCTGGCCTCGAAGATCGCGTCGGCCGATTGCGGCCAATCGGCGCGGATGCGGTGCGCCAGCCAGTCCGGCCACGCATCGCCGTGCGCCGCCGGCGGCAGGCCTTCGCGCTGCGCGCGGCGCAACACGGCATTGACCATCCCGGCCTGGTGCGGGCGCCGCAGCGCGCGCACGGCCTCCACGGTCGCGTCGAGGACCGCATGCCCCGGCATGCCCAGGGTCAGCTGGGCGAAACCGGCGTGCAGCAGCGCGCGCATTTCGTGGTCGCGCTGGCCCAGCGGCTTCGACAGCCATTGCGCCAGCGCGGCATCGAAGCGCGCGCGCTGGCGCAGGGCGGCGAACACGATGGCCTCGACCAGGGCGCGATCGCGCGGATCCGCCAGCGCCGGCAACGCGGTGCCCAGGCTTGCCTTCAGCGAGCGGCCCCGATGCAGCACGTCGTCCAGCACGCGGGCGGCGGCGACGCGCGTGGCGACGCCGGCGCTCATCGCGGCAAGTCGCGGCGTGCGTTCAGATAATCCGCGGCGGTGATCGCCTTGCCACCCTCGCGCTGCAGCACGCGGATGCGCAACACGCCTTCGCCGCAGGCGATGTCGATGCCGTCGCGGCCGGCGCGCAGCACGCTGCCCGGCACCGCGGCATGCGCTTCGTCGATGGCGACCGCGCCATGGATGCGCACGCGCTCGCCGGCCAGCTGCGCTTCCGCCACCGGCCACGGATTGAACGCGCGCACCTTGTTCGCCAGCGCGACCGCCGGCTGCATCCAGTCCAGCCTGGCCTCGGCCTTGTCGATCTTGTGCGCGTAGGTCACCCCCGCATCGGGCTGGGGGTGCGGCGGCAGGGCGATGGTCGCGCGCAGCAGGCCCAGCGCATCGGCCAGCACCTGCGCGCCGAGTGCGGACAGGCGGTCGTGCAGCTGGCCGCCGGTTTCGTCGGCACCGATTTCGAGCGCCTGCGCGAGCAGCACCGGACCGGTGTCCAGGCCCTTCTCCATCTGCATCAGGCAGACGCCGGTTTCGCTATCCCCGGCCTCGATCGCGCGCTGGATCGGCGCCGCGCCGCGCCAGCGCGGCAACAGCGAGGCGTGCACGTTCCAGCAGCCGTGCAGCGGGATGTCGAGCACCGACTGCGGCAGGATCAGGCCGTAGGCGACCACCACCATCAGGTCGGGTTTCAGCGCACGCAAGGCCCGCTTCGACAGCGCCGACTTGAAGTTCTCCGGCTGCAGCACCGGGATGCCGCGCTGCACCGCTTCCAGCTTGACCGGCGACGGGGTCAGCCCGCGGCCGCGGCCGGCTGGACGGTCCGGCTGGGTGTAGACGGCCACCACCTCGGCCTTGTTCGCCGCCGCGCGCAGGCAGGGCACGGCGAATTCCGGCGTGCCGGCGAAGACGATGCGCATCGGTCAGGCGGCGTGCTTGCGTGCCTTGGCCAGCTTCTTCTTGACCATCTCGCGCTTGAGCGGGCTCAGGTAGTCGACGAACAGCTTGCCGTCGAGGTGGTCCATCTCGTGCTGGATGCACACCGCCAGCACGCCGTCGGCCTCGATCGCGAACGGCTTGCCGTGGCGGTCCAGCGCCTGCACGCTGATCACGTCGCTGCGGGTCACGTCGGCGTAGATGCCGGGCACCGACAGGCAGCCTTCCTGGTACACCTGTTCGCCCTGGCGGGCGCCGATCTGCGGATTCACGAACACCAGCGGCCGGCTTTTGTCCTCGGTCACGTCTATCACCATGAACCGCTGGTGCACGTCGACCTGGCTGGCGGCCAGGCCGATGCCGGGGGCTTCGTACATGGTTTCGAACATGTCGTCGACCAACTGCTGGAACGACGGTTCGGCCAACCGGGCGGCATCGACCGGCACTGCCTTGGTGCGCAGGCGCGGGTCGGGGAATTCGAGGATCGGAAGCAGGGCCATGGCGGAAATCCGGGGGTGCGGTCGCCGCAATTGCGGCTACGGTCGCGATTGTAACGCGCCGAACCTTGATCCCCGCTTGCCAGCGATCCGGTTTTGTGGGCTATAGTGGCCCGGCTTCAGGGGGTTTTTTACCAAGGGGAGCGGGGAGATGGCCGCCATGCTTGAACGAGTTTCTAGGGCCGTGCGCCCCAACGTGTTGCGCACGATGTTCGCTACCGCACTGTTGACGGTGGCGACCTATGCCGTCGCGACGGAATTGCGCGGCGACCACCCGGACAGTTACGTGGTCAAGCGTGGCGACACGCTGTGGGACATCGCCGGCCGCTTCCTCAAGCGTCCGTGGCTGTGGCCGGAAATCTGGCAGGCCAACCCGCAGATCAAGAATCCGCACCTGATCTATCCGGGCGACGTCATCAGCCTGGCCTACCTCGACCGCGTCGGCCTGCAGGCCGGTCCGCGCATGGAAAGCCCGGTCAACGCGGTGCCGCTGGCCGAGGTCGAGCCGTTCCTGAAGGACCTGCGCGTCGTCGACAGCATCGACGACTTGCCCTATGTGGTCGGCCTCGAAGAAGACCGCCTGCGCAGCAGCCATGGCCAGGTCGCCTACGTGCGCGGACTGGACGGCATCGCCCCGGGCCAGCGCTACCTGGTGGTGCGCCCGGAGAAGCGTTACCGCTTCGTCGACCGTTCCGGCTACTGCTGCGACCTGTTCCAGAGCGAAGACCTCGACGATCGCGGCCGCCACATGCGCGAAGCCGGCACGATGTGGAGCAACTGGGTATTCCCGAGCAAGAACACCGAATTCCTCGGTTACGAGCTGATGACCCAATCCACCGGCACGGTGACCCGTGGCGAAGTGGCCGGCATCCAGGCCTCGACCCTGCTGCTCGACAGCGAAGGCCGCGAAGTCCGGGTCGGCGACCGCCTGATCCCGGTCGAGGCGCAGCCCTACGACCTGCAGTTCTTCCCGCACCCGCCCAAGCAGCAGCAGGAATACGGCCGCCTGCAGGTGATGGCGGTGTCGGACATGCTCACCAGCGGCGGCCCGCACGACGTGATCGCGATCTCCGGCGGTGCGGCGCAGGGCATCGACAACGGCACCGTGTTCTCGGTCTGGCGCCGCGGCAACTCGGTCACCGACCGGGTCAAGGACGGGCTGGATCGCGACGACGACGTGACCATGTTCGAGCAGAAGGTGCGCCTGCCCGACGAGTTCGCCGGCCATGCGATGGTGTTCCGCACCTTCGACAAGGTCAGCTATGCCCTGGTGATGAGCAGCGTCAAGCCGACCCGCGTCGGCTACGAACTGAAGCATCCGGACGCGCCCTATTGATCGAGGTGTCGATCGGGTAGTTTTCCGATGCCATGCCGCGACGGCGCCCGAGGGCGCCGTCGTCGTTTGCGGCCGATCCTGCATGGATGCCGGCATCGACAGCACAGCGCCACGACGAACAACACGCCTTGCTGCGCCTGCTCGCCAGCGGCGCCGCCGCCGGCGGACTGCGGCGCCTGCTCGACAGCCACGGCAGCGCGACTGCCGCGCTGGCGGCGGGCGCGCGGGATTGGGCCAGCCACGGCCTGGGTGCAGATGCCCGCGCCGCGATCCGCAATCCCGGCAGGGAGGCGATCGCGCGCGGCGAATGCTGGCTCGATGCCCCCGGCCGGCAGTTGATCGGCTGGCGCGATCCCGACTACCCGCCGCTGCTGCGCCGCATCTCCGGCCCGCCGGCGATGCTGTTCGTGGCCGGCGATGCCGGCCTGCTCTGGCGTCCGGCGGTGGCCGTGGTCGGCAGCCGCGCCGCGACGGCGGGGGGCTGCGCCAATGCCGCGAGCTTCGCCGCCGCCCTGGCGGCGGCAGGCCTGTGCGTGACCAGCGGGCTGGCGGCGGGCATCGATGCCGCCGCGCACAATGCCGCGCTCGACGCCGGCGGCGCCACCCTGGCGGTACTCGGCACCGGGCCGGACATCGCCTACCCGCCGCGGCATCGCCCGCTGCTGGAACGCATGGCGACCCACGGCGCCGTGGTCAGCGAGCACCTGCCCGGCACGCAGCCGCTGAAGCAGCATTTCCCCAGCCGCAACCGCATCCTGGCCGGGCTCAGCCTGGGCACGCTGGTGATCGAGGCCGCGGACCGCTCCGGCGCGCTGATCACCGCCAGGCTGGCGGCCGATGCCGGACGCGAGGTGTTCGCCCTGCCCGGCTCGATCCACAACCCGATGGCGCGCGGCTGCCACCGCCTGATCCGCGAAGGCGCCACCCTGGTCGAATCCGCGGACGAGGTGCTCGCGCTGCTCGGACCGCTCGCCGCCGATCTGGCACGGGCCTTGCGTGGCGAACTGGGCACCCCCATTGCTGGCGTCGAACCGATCCTCGAAACCACGCTCCCGTCCGATCCCGACTACAACCGCTTGTGGCAGGCATTGGGCCACGACCCAACCGGTATGGATGAACTGGTCGAACGCAGCGGATTGACGGCTGCCGCACTGTCCTCCATGCTGCTGGCGCTGGAGCTGGAAGGGCGGGTCGCGGCGGAACACGGCCGCTACTGCCGGATCGGGGTCTGAGTGCCCGGTTCAAGCCGGGTGTTTGCCTCCACACGCGCCGTTGCGGCGCAGGCCGAGGGCCATGAAAGAAAGCATCCTGGATGTCCTGCTGTACCTGTTCGAGCACTATTTCACCAACGACGCGGTCAGCGTCGACGGCGACGACCTCACCGCCCAGAACGGCCCGCTGATGGGCGAACTGACCGAAGCCGGGTTCTCCACCGCCGAAATCCGCCGCGCCTTCGACTGGCTGGACGCACTGGCCCGGCAGCGCCCGGCCCCCGGCCAACCGCGCAGCAATGGCCCCACCCGGGTATTCCACGGCGCCGAACTGGACAAGCTGGACACCGAATCGCGCGGGTTCCTGCTGTTCCTGGAGCAGCACGGCATCCTCGACGCCGACCAGCGCGAACTGGTGCTGGACCGGGCGATGGCGCTGGACCAGGAGGAACTGGACCTGGACGACCTGAAATGGGTCGTGTTGATGGTCCTGTTCAACCAACCCGGCGCCGAGGCGGCCTACGCCTGGATGGAGACCCAGATGTTCCTGGACGAGCCGGAGCCGGTGCACTGACCCGCGATTTCGGACCGCGGCGCTTGACAGCCCCGCCCCCGCCGTGATTCCACTGTAATAAGGAACAAGCCGAACGCCCGGGGCAGACCACCCCGGGCGTTGGCTTCTGCGGCCTTCCTCGACGCCGCCTTCACCGCACCACCGGAACCTGCACCGCCATGGCCAAGAACCTGCTCGTCGTCGAATCGCCCGCCAAGGCCAAGACGATCAACAAATACCTCGGCAAGGACTTCACCGTCCTCGCCAGCTACGGCCATGTGCGCGACCTGGTGCCGAAGGAGGGCGCGGTCGACCCCGCGGACCATTTCCGCATGCGCTACGACCTGATCGAGAAGAACGAGAAGCACGTCGACGCGATCGCCAAGGCCGCCAAGGCCGCCGACAACCTCTACCTCGCGACCGACCCGGACCGCGAAGGCGAGGCGATCAGCTGGCACATCGCCGAGATCCTGCGCGAGCGCAACCTGATCGGCGACAAGCCGCTGCACCGGGTGGTGTTCACCGAGATCACCCCGCGCGCGATCAAGGAGGCCATGGGCCACCCGCGCGCGATCGCCGCCGACCTGGTCGACGCGCAGCAGGCGCGGCGCGCGCTGGACTACCTGGTCGGCTTCAACCTGTCGCCGGTGCTGTGGCGGAAAGTCCAGCGCGGCCTGTCCGCGGGGCGCGTGCAGTCGCCGGCGCTGCGCATGATCGTCGAGCGCGAGGAGGAGATCGAAGCCTTCGTCGCCCGCGAATACTGGACGGTGGAGGCCGAAGTCGCGCATCCGTCGCAGGGCTTCACCGCCCGCCTGTCGAAGCTCGACGGCAAGAAGTTCGAACAGTTCACCATCACCAACGGCGACGATGCCGATGCCGCGCGCAGCCGCCTTGCCGCCGCCGCCCAGGGGTCGCTGCATGTCACCGATGTCGGCGCCAAGGAGCGCAAGCGCCGGCCCTCGCCGCCGTTCACCACCTCGACCCTGCAGCAGGAAGCCGCGCGCAAGCTGGGCTTCACCACCCGCAAGACCATGCAGGTCGCGCAGAAACTCTACGAAGGCGTGGCGATCGGCGAGGAAGGCACGGTCGGCCTGATCAGCTACATGCGCACCGACTCGGTCAACCTGTCCGCCGAGGCCCTGTCCGAGATCCGCGACGTGATCGCGCGCGACTACGGCACCGCGTCGCTGCCGGACAAGCCGAACGCCTACCAGACCAAGTCGAAGAACGCGCAGGAAGCGCACGAGGCGGTGCGCCCGACCTCCGCGTTGCGCACCCCGGCGCAGGTCGCGCGCTTCCTGAGCGAGGACGAGCGCAAGCTCTACGACCTGGTGTGGAAGCGCGCGGTCGCCAGCCAGATGATCCCGGCCACGCTCAACACGGTGACCGTGGAACTGGCCGCCGGCTCCGAGCACAGCTTCCGCGCCAGCGGCACCACCGTGGTGGTGTCCGGCTTCCTGGCCGTGTACGAGGAAGGCAAGGACAGCAAGAGCGCGGAGGACGAGGACGAAGGCCGCAAGCTGCCGCCGATGAAGCCCGGCGACCGCGTGCCGCTGGACCGCATCCACGCCGACCAGCACTTCACCCAGCCGCCGCCGCGCTTCACCGAGGCCGCGCTGGTCAAGGCGTTGGAGGAATACGGCATCGGCCGCCCGTCCACCTACGCCTCGATCATCCAGACCCTGCTGTTCCGCAAGTACGCGGAGATGGAAGGCCGCAGCTTCCGCCCCACCGACGTGGGCCGCGCGGTCTCCAACTTCCTCAGCTCGCACTTCACCCGCTACGTCGACTACGACTTCACCGCCAAGCTCGAGGACGAACTCGATGCGGTGGCCGCCGGCGAGGAGGAATGGATCCCGCTGATGGAGAAGTTCTGGGGGCCGTTCAAGGAGCTGGTCGACGAGAAGGCCGAATCGGTCGACCGCAGCGAAGCCACCGGCGCGCGCGAACTCGGCACCGACCCGAAGTCCGGCAAGCCGGTCAGCGTGCGCCTGGGCCGCTACGGACCGTACGCGCAGATCGGCGACAAGGACACCGACGAGAAGCTGGAGTTCGCCTCGCTGCGGCCCGGCCAGTCGATGCACACGATCACCCTGGAAGACGCGATCGAGCTGTTCAAGCTGCCGCGCAAGCTGGGCCAGCACGACGGCGAAGAGGTGAGCGTCGGCATCGGCCGCTTCGGCCCGTTCGCCAAGCGCGGCAGCACCTACGCCTCGCTGAAGAAGGAAGACGATCCGTACACCATCGACCTGGCGCGCGCGGTGTTCCTGATCGAGGAGAAGGAAGAGATCGCGCGCAACCGGGTCATCAAGGAATGGGCCGACAGCGACGTGCAGGTGCTGAACGGCCGCTTCGGCCCGTACATCAGCGACGGCAAGCTCAACGGCAAGATCCCGAAGGATCGCGAGCCGGCCTCGCTGACCCTCGAGGAAGTGCAGCTGCTGCTGGCCGAAACCGGCAAGCCGGCGCGCCGCGGCTTCGGTGCGAAGAAGGCGGCGGCGAAGAAGGCCGTGACGAAGAAGGCGCCTGCGGAGAAGAAGCCCGCGAAGAAGGCGGCGGCGAAGAAAGTCGCCAAGAAGGCCGCGAAGAAAGCCGTGGCGAAGAAGGCCTATGTGAGCCCGCACCCAGAGCCGGCCAAGCCCTTGCTGACCGCAGGCAAGGTCGAGGTGGGCAAGAAGCGCGTGATCAAGAAGCCCGCGCGCGAAGACGCGCCGTTCTGAGCCGGCGATGACCGCGCGCAGCAGCATCGCCGAAGCCGTCGCCGCGCTTCGCGCCGGCGGCGTGATCGCCTATCCGACCGAAGCGGTCTGGGGCCTGGGCTGCGAACCGCGCGACCAGGCCGCGACCCTGCGCCTGCTCGCGATCAAGCAACGCGAAGTCGAGAAGGGCCTGATCCTGATCGCCGCCGACGAAGCGCAGCTCGCGCCGTTCATCGACATGGCCGCGCTGGATGCGGCGCAACGCGACGCCGTGCGCGCCAGCTGGCCCGGGCCGCATACCTGGATCGTGCCGGCCTCCGCCCAGGCGCCGCGCTGGGTGACCGGCGCGCATGCGGGCATCGCGGTGCGGGTCAGCGCGCATCCCGCGGTGGTCGCGCTGTGCGATGCCTACGGCGGCGCCTTGGTCTCGACCAGCGCCAACCGCGCCGGCGAACCCGCCGCGCATGCGATCGGCCAGCTCGACCCGCGCGTCGTCCAGGCCGTGGATGCCGTGCTGCAGGGCGAAACCGGCGGCCTGCTGCGTCCTACCGAGATCCGCGACGCGCGCACCGGCGCGGCCCTGCGCCTCTGAACCCGCGCACTTGCGATTCAGCCGCGCGCGCGCAAGATGCGCGCATGACGCGGATCCTCGCCATCGCCTTGTTGCTCTGCGCGGCCTTCGCCGCGGCTGCGCAAAGCAGCGGCGAAGTGCGCATCTACCGCTGCACCGACGCCGCCGGCAAGCAGGCCCTGCGCGATACGCCCTGCCCCAAGGGCCAGTCGCAGCAGGCGCGCGACATGCTGCGGCCGAAGGACGCGCCGGCAACCGCCCGCCCGGCCGCGCCCGCCGCGGCGCCGGCCCCGCCGCCAGCGCCCACGCAGGTGGTCTACCTGGCGCCGCCGCGGGCGATGTACGAATGCGTGACCCACGAAGGCAGGCGCTACACCAGCGAAAACGGCGACGGCAATCCGCGCTGGGTGCCGCTGTGGACGCTGGGCTATCCGGCCGTGCGCCCGCGCACCTCGCTTGGAAGCAATATCGGCGGCCGCGAGCCTCGGCCGGACCAACCGATGCGCCCACCCATGCGCGACATCCGCTGGCCAGTGGCGACCGGCGGTGGCAGCTGGATCCGCGACGACTGCGCGATGTTGCCGCCAGCCGAAGCCTGCGCACGCCTGCGCGACCGTCGCGACGAGATCCGCACCCGTTTCTTCAACGCGATGCCGTCCGAGCGCGATGCGTTGCGAGTGGAGGAACGCGGCATCAACGCCCGCCTCGACAACGACTGCGGTGGCCGCTGACATGCGCCGGGCCTGCATCATCGCGAGCGTGTTCGCGCTGCTGGCGGCGCTGGCGCCGCCCGCCGCACCCGCGCAGGAAACGGTGTTCTACAAATGCACCGACGCCAAGGGCAATACCTCGCTGCAGAACGGCACGCCTTGCGCGCCCGGGATGAAGCAGGAAATCAGGCGGATCGGCTCGGTGCGCACGGTGCCGGTGCCGGCCGCCAAGCCGAAGGCGGAAGCGCCGGCGACTGCGCCCGTGTATGGCGACTTCGTGATGGTCAGCGGCCCGAACATGAAGCGCAAACCGGCGCCGGAAGCCGCCGGACTGCCGCCGCCGCCGGCGCTGTACCAGTGCACGACCTGGGAAGGCGACGACTACCTCGGTGAAACCGCCACCCCCGAGGCGCGCTGCGCGCCGCTGCAGGTGACCGGCATCGACGGCAGCGCCAACCTCGGTGCCGGCAGCGCCTGCGAGATGCGGGAAGACACGTGCACGGCGATCCCCGCCGAAGGCCTGTGCGAGGCCTGGCTGCGGCGGCTGGACGATGCCGATTTCAAGCTGAAGTACGCCAGCAACGACACCCGCGGCGAACGCCAGGCGACGTTCGATGCGATCGACGCGAAGGTGAAGGCGAGCAGTTGTTCGCCGGTGGCGCCGGCACCGGCTCAGAAGCCGTAACGCAAGAATCCGCCGTCCACCGCGAGGCATTCGCCGGTGATGTAGCTGGCCGCCGGCAGGCACAGGAACGCGACCGCCGCCGCCACTTCCTCCGGCTCGCCGATGCGGCCGAGCGGCGTGCGCAGCAACACCTCGTCGAGGTAGTCGGGATCGGACAGCTTGCCGCTGGTACGCCGCGTGCGGATGTACCACGGCGCGACGCTGTTCACCCGCACGCCGTCCTCGGCCCATTCCACCGCGAGGTTGCGGGTCATCTGGTGCAGCGCCGCCTTGCTCATGCCGTAGGGCGCGCCGCTGCGCACGTGGGTTTCGCCGGAGACGCTGCCGATGTTCACGATCGCCGATGCGGCGTGCTTGGCCAGCAGCGGATGCGCGCCGCGGCACAGCTCGAACGCGGAAAAGAGATTGGTCTCGAAGATCCCGCGCCACTGGTCCTCGCCGTAGTCCAGCGCCGGGCGGGTGAGGTTGCCGCCGGCGTTGTTGACCAGGATGTGCAGCCCGCCGTGGTCGGCCGCCCAGTCGAGGATCTCGTTGCGCTGCTCCTCGTCGGTGACGTCCGCCGCCAGCGCCAGCACCGCATCCTCGGGGCCGGGGAATTCGTCCTCGAGGTCGGCGCGCGCGCGCTCCAGCAAGGCCGCATCGCGCGCGACCATCAACACCTGCGCGCCGAAACCCAGCAGTTCGCGGCAGATCGCCAATCCGATCCCGGCGCTGGCGCCGGTCACCAGCGCGCGTTGTCCGTCCAGCGTCCAGCGTTGCGATGCCATGCGCGGCTCCGATCCGTCATCCCGGGCGTAGGATAGGGCACGCCCGCACCGCCGGAGACCGCCATGCGCATCGCATCGCCCCTCGCCTGCCTGCTCGTCCTCGCGTTGGCGGGATGTTCGCCGCCGAAACCGCCGGAAGAGGAACGCCGGCCCGATCCGCAAGCGAAGCCGGCGATCGTCGCCCAGGCCGATGCCTACAAGGATGCCGCGCGCGCCGCGGTGGCCAATAGCGAGCAGGCGGCGGCGAAGGAAAAGGCGGCGCTCGACGCCGCCGCCCGGTGAATCGCTAGTCCGCGGCCTTCGGATAGGCCAGCAGGATCACCAGATCCTCGTCGCCGGCCTGCTGCAGCGCATCGGCGCTGGTCAACGGCGAACGCCTCGACGTCCGCCGCTGAGCGGCCGCGGCCTTACTGCGCGCTGCAGAAGCAGTGCGCCAGCGGGGTCACCCGCACGCTGCCGCGCTGCTTGAGCGCGTTCTCGACGAAACGCAGCGGCGTAGCGGCCTGGCTGGTCACGTGCTGCAGCAACAGGGCCTCGCCGATCCCGGAGGCGCGCAGCAGGCCAAGGCCGGCATGGCTGCTGACCAGGCCGCCGAACCACTGCTCGAACGGCTTCGCCGATTCCTCGATGTAGCGGGTCTGCCATGTTTCCGGCTTGCCGAGCTTGGCGCGCGCGGCGGCATCGGCGACCGCGGCCTCGACGCCGCCGAAGGCATCCACCAAGCCACGTTCCTTCGCCTGTTCGCCGCTCCACACCCGGCCGCGCGCGACCGCATCGACCTGCTCCACGCTGCGCCCGCGCGCCTGCGCGACCTTGCCGGTGAAATCGCGGTAACCCTTGTCGATCACCGACTGCACGATCGCGCCCACGCCCGGGTCCAGCGCGCGGGTCACGTCGAACGCGCCGGCATATTTGGTGGTGCCGACGCCGTCGGTATGCACGCCGATCTTGTCCAGCGCGCGGTCGGCGGTGGGGAACAGGCCGAAGATGCCGATCGAACCGGTGATGGTCGAGGGATCGGCGTAGATGCGGTCGGCGTTCATGCTGATCCAGTAGCCGCCGGAGGCCGCCACGTCGCCCATCGAGACCACCACCGGCTTGCCCGCTTCCTTCAGCGCGGCGACTTCGCGGCGGATCTGCTCGGAAGCGAACACTTCGCCGCCCGGCGAATTCACCCGCAGCACCAGCGCCTTCACGTTGTCGTCATCGCGCGCGCTGCGCAACAGCGCCGCCGTGGATTCGCCGCCAACCTGGCCGGGCGGCAGATCGCCGCCGGCGATCTCGCCCTCGGCCACCACCACCGCCACCTGCGGGCGCATGTCGGCCGGCGCCAGCGCGCCGTCGAGGTGCTGCGTGTAGGTGTCGAGGTCGACCTGGCGGAAACCGCCCTCGGCGGTGTCGTCGGCCTCGCCGCCCTCGGCCAGCAGGTCCTCGACCTCCTCGCGGGTCTTCAGGCCATCCACCAGCTTCTGCTGCAACGCCATCTGCGCAAGGTCGCCCTTGGCGCCGGCGACCTGCTCGGCCATCGCGTCGATGTTCGCCGCCAGCGCGGCCGGCTGCAGCCCGCGCGCCTTGCCGATGTCGGCGAGCATGCGCTGCCACACGTCGTTCATCCAGAACAGGTCGGCTTCCTTCGACTCCGGCGAAGCGGCATCGAGGATGTACGGCTCGGCCGCCGACTTGTACTCGCCGACCTTGAACAGGTGCATGTCCACGCCGAGCTTGTCCTGCAGGCCCTGGCGGAAGTACTGGCGGTAGCCGGCCAGGCCTTCCAGCATCACCCCGCCCTGCGACATCGGGTCGAGATAGACCTTGTTCGCCTGCGCCGCGAGCAGGTACTGGCCCTGGCTGAAGTTCTCGCCATAGGCGACCACCTGCTTGCCGGCGGCCTTGACCTTGGCGATCGCCGCGGCGACGTCGCGCAGCGAGGCGAAGCCGCTCGGCTGCAGTTCGTCGAGGTGCAGCACCACGCGGTCGATGCGTTTGTCGGTGCGCGCCGCATCCAGCGCGCGCAGCACGTCGCGCAGGCGGATCTCGCGGCAGTCCTCGCCGTTGGTCGCGCGCGCGAACGCGCGGCTGACCGGATCGCAGCTGTACTGCTCGACCAGCCGGCCCTCGGGCTCGATCACCAGGGTCGAGCGCTCCGCCAGCGGCGCCAGCTTGCCGCCGCCGAACATCGCCGCCAGCAGCACGAACACCACCAGCAGGAACAGCAGGTTGAACACCAGCCGACGGCTGAAATTGACCGCGTCCCACAGGCCGATGAAAAGACGGGCGATGGGGCCGCGGCTGCGCGGTTGGTTCATTGCGTGCTCCGGGAAAAACCAGTGTTGCGTATGGACGACATGCTATCGATACGGCGTGAAAAGCTCATGCGGCATCGGTCACGGTGACCGATGGCCCGGCTTCGACCGGTGCCGCCTGCACGATGGGGACGCTGCGGCTGCTGCGCAAGAAGCGCCGGCACAGCAGGAAGGCGGCGACCGACAGCCCGGCGGTCAGGCCCAGCCACATGCCCTTCGGCCCCCAGCCCAGCGCCAGCCCCAGCCCGGCGCCGACCGGCATGCCGATGCCCCAGTAGGCCAGCGCCGCCAGCCACATCGGCACCCGGGTGTCGTTGAGCCCGCGCAGGGCACCTGCGGACAGCACCTGCACGCCGTCCGGGAACTGGAACAGCGCGGCATACAGCAACAACGAGGCCGCCAGCGCGCCGACCACCGCGTCGCCGGTGTACATGGCGACGATGGCGTGGTTGCCGAACAGCATGACCAGCGCGGACAGCGCCTGCGTGCCCAGCACCAGCGCCAACCCGGCGAAATAGGCGCGGCGGATGCCGTCGCGGTCGCCGCGTCCCAGCGCATGGCCCACGCGCACCGTGGTCGCCTCGGCCACCCCGAACGGGATCATGAAGCACAGCGTGGCCACGTTGATCGCCACCTGGTGGGCCGCCACCGACACGTCGCCCAGCCGCCCGATCAGCAGGGTGGTGACGATGAACAGGCTGCCTTCCATGGTGATGGTGACGCCGATCGGCAGGCCGCGACCGAGCAGGCCGCGGATCGTCGCCCACTGCGGCCGTTCCCACTGCGCGTACAGGCGCAGGTCGGCGAAGCGCGGCGCCAGCCGCAGGTACAGCGCGAACGCCAGCAACTGCGCCCAGAACATCGCCGCAGACGCCCAGCCGAGGCCTGCCGCGCCCATCGCCGGCAGGCCGAACAGGCCATTGGTCAACACGTAACCCGCCGGCGCCAGCAACAGCAGGCCGCCGAAGCCGATCAGCATCGTCGGCAGCGACCAGTGCAGGCCATCGCTGAGGTAGCGCATGCACAGGTACAGGGTGAACGCGGGGATGCCCCAGCGGATCGCATGCAGGAAGTCGGTGGCGCCGGGAATGATGTCGGGCGCGATGCCCATCGGTGCGAGCATCCACGGCAGCACCGTGATCAGCGCGAACAGCAACGCGCCCAGCCCGACCGCCAGCCACAGCGACTGCCGCCACAGCGGGCCGATCTGGTCGCGCCGGCGCGCGCCGTCGAGTTGCGACACCGACGGCGGCAAGGCCATCAGCGTGCCCATCGGCAGCATCATCGGCAGCCAGAACAGCGCGGTGCCGACCGCCACCGCCGCCAGCGTGGTGGTGCCATGGCGACCGGCGACCACGGTGTCGACGAAACCGACCAGGCCATGCGACAGGTGGCCCGCCGCCAATGGCGCGGCCAGGCGCGCGCTATGGCGCACCTCGTCGGCGAAGCGTGGCGTGGCGGCGTTGGAGGTCATGCGAAAAATCGGCAGGCGCGCAAGCTGGCGCGGATGCGCGCGGGCTGCCATCTTAACGGCCAAGGGAGCGATGCCGATGAACACGACCACCACTGACGCCCACGCCGCGGCGAACGCGGAATCCGCCGCGAATGCCACGCCGCAGGCCGCCTGCCGCAACTGCGGCGCGGCGCTGCTCGGCGACCACTGCTACGCCTGCGGGCAACCGGTGAAGGGGCTGGTGCGCCCGCTCGGCAACCTGTTCGGCGACCTGCTCGACAGCGTGTTCAACGTCGACACCCGCATCCTGCGCACCATCCCGCCGCTGTTCGCCAAGCCCGGCTTCCTCAGCACCGAATACTTCGCCGGCCGCCAGGTGCGCTACGTCACCCCGGTGCGGCTGTTCTTCTTCCTCTGCATCGCCGCGTTCTTCTTCGCCCAGCTGAGTTTCCAAATCGACCCGGACACGATCGACGTGGACGGCAAGGGCAACAGCAGCGATATCCGCGGCGCGACCACCGTGGCGGAGGTCGAGAAACGCCGCGATGCCGCACTCGCAGGCTTCGCGGAAGCGAAACAAAACATGGCCGACACGCCCGCCGCCAGCGGCATCCCCGGCATCGAAGCCGGCGAGCAGAAGGTGCGCGAGGAAGCCGCCGCGCGGATCAAGCAGCTGCAGGACGCGCAGGCCAAGGGCGAGCCGGTGCCGGAAGCGGAGCCGGACGAGAACAAGCTCAACCTCAGCATCAACGGCAAGCGCTGGGATCCGAAGAAGAACCCGATCGACAAGGCGTGGCTGCCTGCCTTCGCCAACCGCTGGCTCAACGACCAGATCGTGCGCGGCAACCGCAACATCGAACGGCTGAAGCAGGACCCGTCCGCGTTCAAGGACGCGGTGCTGAGCGCGGTGCCGACCACCCTGTTCGTGCTGGTGCCGATCTTCGCGCTGATGCTGAAGCTGGCCTACCTGTTCAAGCGCCGGCTGTACATGGAACACGTGGTGGTGGCCCTGCACAGCCACGCCTTCCTGTGCCTGGACCTGTTGCTGGTGCTGCTGGTGCGCGCGCTGGAGCAGTGGCTGGCGCCGAACGGCGGCGCGCTTGCCGGCCTGTTCGGCTGGGTCGAGGGCCTGCTGCTCGCGTGGATGCCGGTCTACCTGCTGATCATGCAGAAGCGCGTCTACGCGCAGGGCTGGCCTATGACGCTGCTGAAATACTGCATGCTGGGCTTCTGCTACACGATCCTGCTCAGCTTCGCGATCTTCGCGAGCATGGCGATCGGCCTGGTGGCGATGTGAGCGAGGTGATTTACGAGGTCAACATCGACCTCGATGCGGCGATCGAGGCCGAGTATCGCGCGTGGTTGCGCGCGCACGTCGAGGAAATCCTCGCCTTGCCCGGCTTCATCGACGCGCGCCTGTCCGACGTGGTCGATCCGCCGCCCGCGCCCGGCCGCGTCGCGATCTGCACGCACTACCGCCTGCGCGACCAGGCCGCGCTGCAGGACTACTTCGAGCGGCATGCGCCGCGCCTGCGCGGCGATGGCATCGCGCGCTTCGGTGGCAGGTTCGTGGCGACGCGGCGGATACTCGGCCCGCGCGCCTAGCGCTGCAACCGCGCCTGCAGCCAGCTGCCGCGCCGTTCCCTCGCCTGCGCCAGCAGCTCGCGGCGCAAGGCCGCGCGGTCTTCCGGCGCGGTGCTCTGCGCCAGCCGTTCCAGCGCGACGATGTCGTCCGGGCTCGCCTCGCGCAGCAACTGCAGCAACCGCGCGCGATCGCCTTCATCGACGAAGGCGAACAGCGCGGCCACGCGCGGCCAGTCGCGCCCCAGCCGCGGGCCCAGCCACCAGCCCGCGCGCGCATCGGAGCCCTGCGCATCGAAGCGGGTGCGCAATGCCTGCCGTTCGTCCGCCGGCAACTGCCCGAACCGCTGCGCGATGCCGCGCAACTGCACGCGTTCGCCCGCATCCAGTGCGCGCCATGCCTGCCAATGGCCGCGGCGCAGGCCGCGCAGGCGTGGCGGCAATGCGTTCCAGCGCCGCGCGCCGCTTGCCAGCGCGGCGGTTTCGTCGGCCGCCGCAATGCTAGCGGCTTGCGCCGGCGCGGTTGCGATCGGCAACGGCACCGCGTCCGCGGCGGCGGGGTCGGACGCATTCGCCAGCCAGGCCAACAGCGCCAGCTCGTCGGCATACGCCGCTTCGCGCGGCGCGGCGAGCTGTTCGCGATCCGGATGCAGGGCGAGGTCGCCGGCATCGAAACGGGCCTTCGGCGCCGCCGCTGGCGGCAACGGCTCGCGCTTGATCGTCGCGAGCCATTGCGAAATCGCCTCGCGCCCGGCCGGATGGATGAAGAATGCGGCGGCGAAGGCGAGCACGCAGGTGCCGACGCCCAGCCACAGCCAGCGCACGCCATGGGTCGCGCCGGGTTCGGTCCGGGGCTGCACCGGCGTGCCGGCGGGGGCGGACGCCGCCTTCTCGACCAGCGGCGGCAATTCCGGCACGCGCTCGAGTTCGCGCTGGGCCGCCGCGCGCCATGCACGCCAGACATCGACATCCGGTTGGCCTAGCGCATTGCGCGGCAGGCTGTCGCGGATGCTGTCCTGGTAGGCCGCTGCCGACAGCCCCAGCGCCGCCGCCGCGACATCGTCCTCCAGCCCCGCGACCAGGTGCAGCAATACCGCCGCGCGCCGCTCCGGCGCCAGCCGGGCGATGCCGGGCAACAGCGCGTTCGGCTCCGTCTTCGCCGCGTGGCGCAGCGAAGGCGTGGCCAGCAACAGGCGCCAGTATTGCTGCGGCCATTGCGCCAGCGGCCACTGCCCGGCCTCGGCGGCGAAGACCCGCGCCACTGCCGCCAGCGCGCGCGCGCCGCGCGCCTGGTCGCCCGCCTGCACGGCGGCGAACAGGCGGGCGCGCTTGTCCAAGCCGCGCAGGAACGCGGCGACGGCTGCCGGAGACGGCGGAGCGGGAACGGGGGTCATTGCGGGCGTGGCTGCACAGCGCAATCTTAGCCGCGCCAGCCGACAGTGACCGACGAAACGAACGCTTGACAGCCCGCGAAAGCGCGGCTCCGCCAGCTGTGACGCGGGCTGTGGGTAAAGCGGTTGTGCACAGGCGTCATAAAAGCTTCACCGCCGGGTGTTCCACGCGTTCCGGACCCCGCATGACAATCGCGTTTCACGGGCAAGCGATTGTTTTTATTGGATTTGTCCTGAATGGCTGTTTTTTCACCAAAGCGTGCGCAGGGCTTGTCGTACGGCCTTCGCGCACCCGCAGGGGGACGCCATGCACAGACTTATCCACAAACGATGTGGATAAAGCAGTTTTCCCAATCAAGACGGCAAGTTACGCGACTTTCATCAGCGCCGGATCAGTTGTGCCGCGCAAACCCGGTTGTGGCGCCATGCGGTCCGCCGCACCCGGCGGAATGGCCTGCTCTAGACTGCCCCGATGCAGGCGCCCCCTACCGTGCTGCGTGTGGCCCTGCCGGTGCCGCTGCAGCGCCTTTTCGACTACCTACCGCCACCCGGCGTACAAGCCGCATCGGTGGCGATCGGCCAGCGCATCCTGGTGCCGTTCGCCGCGCGCGAGCTGGTCGGGATCGTCAGCGGCCACGGCCAGGCCGAAGCCGGTATCGAGCCCAAGCCCGCGCTGGCCCTGCCGGAGGGTGAACCCCTGCTGCAGGGCGAATTGCTGGCCTCGCTGCACTGGCTGGCCGGCTACCTGCACGCACCCTTGGGCGAAGTGCTGGCCGGCGCCTTGCCGGCGGCCTTGCGCCGCGGCGAGCCGCTGCCGGACACCGCCGTCCATGGCTGGCGTTTGAGCGAAGCCGGCCGCACCGCGTTGCCGGCCATGCGCGCCGGCAAGCCGCAGGCGCTGGCGACCCTGCTCGCCGGCATCCGCGACGAAGACTGGCTGGATGGCGAAGCGCCAGGCTGGCGTGCGCCGCTGCGCGCCTTGCGCGAACGCGGGCTGGTCGAGCGCATCGCGCTTGCGATGGACACGCAGGCAACCGAGCCGGGCCGGATTCCCCCCGCCGCCATTTCGCTCAACGCCGAACAACGCAGCGCGTCCGATGCGATCCGCGCCGTCGATGGCTTCGCTGCGTTCCTGCTCGACGGCGTCACCGGCAGCGGCAAGACCGAGGTCTACCTGGACGCGATCGCCGACTGCATCGCGCGCGGCAGGCAGGCGCTGGTGCTGGTGCCGGAAATCGGCCTGACCCCGCAGGCGCTGGCGCGCTTCCGCGCGCGGCTGGGGGTGCCGGTGCATGCGCTGCATTCCGGGCTCAACGACGGCGAACGCGCACGCGCGTGGCTGGCGGCGGCGCGCGGGCAGGCGCGGGTGATCGTCGGCACCCGCTCGGCGGTGTTCGTGCCGCTGCCGGAAGCGGGCGTGATCGTGGTCGACGAGGAACACGACGGCAGCTACAAGCAGTTCGACGGCATCCGCTACCACGCGCGCGATTTCGCCATCGTCCGCGCGCGCGCGCTGGGCGTGCCGGTGGTGCTGGGCAGCGCCACGCCGTCGCTGGAATCGCTGCACAACGCGCAGTCGGGCCGTTATGCGCACCTGCGCTTGCGGCAGCGAGCAGGCGAGGCGAAACCGCCCGCGGTGCGCGTGCTCGATGTGCGCAAGCAGCCGCTGCAGGCCGGCTTGTCGAACGCGGCGCTCGACGCCATCCGCGCCGCACTGGGTGCCGGCGGGCAGGTGCTGGTGTTCAAGAACCGCCGCGGCTACGCGCCGGTGCTGCTCTGCCACGACTGCGGCTGGAGCGCGCATTGCACGCGCTGCGGCACGCCCGACAAGCCCAGCGCGATGACCGTGCACGGCGGCGGCCGGCGCCTGCAATGCCATCACTGCGGACATCGCCGCGCGGTGCCGCTGGCCTGCCCGGATTGCGCCAGCCTGGCGCTGCAAGCGCAGGGCGCGGGCACCGAACGCATCGAGGAAGTATTGAAGGAGCGCTTCCCCGACGCGCCGGTGCTGCGCATCGACCGCGGCAGCTCGCAGCGCCGCGACGCGATCGAACGCCACTTCGCCGAACTCGGTTCAAAGCCCGGCATCCTGGTCGGCACGCAGATGCTGGCCAAGGGCCACGACTTGCCGAACCTCACCCTGGTGGTGGTGGTCGGCGTCGACGAAGGCCTGTTCTCCGCCGACTTCCGCAGCGGCGAAAAGCTCGCGCAACTGCTGATCCAGGTCGCCGGCCGCGCCGGCCGCGCCGACAAGCCGGGCACGGTGCTGGTGCAGACCCACCACCCCGCACATCCGTTGCTGCTGACCCTGATCGCCGGCGGCTACCACGCCTTCGCCGAGGGCGAACTCGCCCTGCGCGAGGCCGCGGATTTCCCGCCGTTCGCGCACCTCGCCCTGCTGCGCGCCGAGGCCAAGCATGCCGATCCGCCGATGCAGTTCCTGCAGCGCGCGAAGGACCTGCTGGGCGATGCGGGGATCGAGATCGCCGGCCCGCTGCCGGCGCCGATGCCGCGCCGCGCCGGCTACCTGCGCGCGCAGCTGATCCTGGCCGCGAGCGAGCGCCGGCGCCTGCATGCCGCGCTCGACGCGCTGATGCCGCGGCTGCAGGCCATGCCGGAAGCACGCAAGCTGCGCTGGTCGCTGGATGTCGATCCGGCGGAACTGTACTGAGCGACAATCGACCGACACATGACGACGCGAATCCCGTGACCAGCCAACTCGAACAACTGCGCCAGTTCTCCGCCGTGGTCGCCGACACCGGCGACATCGAGGCCATCGCCCGCTTCAAGCCGATGGACGCCACCACCAATCCCTCGCTGCTCTTGAAAGCGGCCGCGCTGCCGGCATACGCGCCGCTGCTGGATGCCGCGATCGCCCGGGCCGCCGGCGACGACCGCGTCGGCGACGCCTGCGACCGGCTGGCCGTCGCCATCGGCTGCGAGATCCTCAAGCTGATCCCCGGCCGCGTCTCCACCGAGGTCGATGCGCGGCTGAGCTTCGACACCGAGGCCACCATCGCCAAGGCGCACCGGCTGGTGCAGCTGTATGCGGATGCCGGCATCGGCAGCGACCGACTGCTGATCAAGATCGCCAGCACCTGGGAAGGCATCCGCGCCGCCGAAGCGCTGGAACGCGCAGGCATCCACTGCAACCTCACCCTGCTGTTCTCGTTCGCCCAGGCGGTCGCCTGCGCCGAGGCCGGCGCGTTCCTGATCTCGCCCTTCGTCGGCCGCATCCTCGACTGGCACCTCGCCAACGGCATGCAGAAACCGGCCACGCCGCGGGACGATCCCGGCGTGCAGTCGGTGACGCGCATCTGGCGGCACTACAAGCGCCACGGCTACGCCACCGTGGTGATGGGCGCCAGCTTCCGCAACACCGGCGAAGTGCTGGCGCTGGCCGGCTGCGACCGGCTCACCATCTCGCCGGACCTGCTGGCCGCGCTGGAACAGTCCGATGCCGCGGTCGAACGCGCGCTGGTCGATGCCGGCGAACGCCGCGCGCCGCCCGCGCCACTGGATGAAGCCGCGTTCCGCTGGCAGCACAACGAGGACGCGATGGCGACGGAGAAGCTCGGCGAAGGCATCCGCAAGTTCGCCGCCGACCAGCGCACGCTGGAAGCGCTGGTCGCGCAGCGGATCGCTTGACCGGATCCGGCCGGCCTCCCTGCCGTGTCCTTCGCCCTGCAACTGTTCGACCTGGTCGGCATCTTCGTGTTCGCGTTGAGCGGCGGCGTGCTGGCGGTGCGCCAGCGGCTGGACCTGTTCGGCGTGCTGGTGCTGGCCTGCGCCACCGCGGTCACCGGCGGCATCGTGCGCGACGTGCTGATCGGCGCGATCCCGCCCGCGTCGCTCGCCGACTGGCGTTATCTCGCCACGGCCATGTTCGCCGGCGTGGTGACGTTCTTCCGGCACGGCTCGATCGAGCGCATGCGCAACCCCGTGTTGATGTTCGATGCCGCCGGACTCGCGCTGTACGCCGTGCTCGGCACCGGCAAGGCGCTGGCGTTCGGGCTGTCGCCGTTCGCCGCGACCCTGCTCGGGATCATCACCGGCATCGGCGGCGGCATCGCCCGCGACCTGCTGGTGGCGCGCACGCCGGTGGTCTTGCAGCAGACCGAGTTGTACGCGGTGGCGGCGCTGGCCGGCGGCGGCATCGTCGCGATCGCGCATGCGCTCGGCTGGCCGCAGGCGCCGGCGATGGCGGTCGGCGCGCTGCTGTGCTTCGGCCTGCGCTTCGGCGCGATCCGCCGCGGCTGGCGGCTGCCGGTGGCGCGCGGCACCGACAGCGATTCCTGATCGCCAAACGCGAACGGCCCGGATCGCTCCGGGCCGTGCCGTGTCTTGCATCGATGCCGTGGCTTACGCCGCGAACAGCGCCTTCATCTTCTTCAGCGCGTTGGCCTCGACCTGGCGGATGCGTTCGGCGGAGACGCCGTACTCGTCGGCCAGTTCCTGCAGGGTGACCTTGCTGTCGGCGTCCAGCCAGCGGCGCTTGATGATGTCGCGCGAGCGTTCGTCGAGCTTGGCCATGCCTTCGCGCAGCAGCTCCAGCTGGTTGTCCTCGCTGTCGGCGGATTCGTAGGCGTCGGCCGGGTCCACGTCGTGGGCGACGAGGTAATGGGCCGGCGCCGGCGGGGCGTGGTCGTCGTCGGCATCGTCGGGCGCGTCGAAACCGATGTCGCGGCCGGACAGGCGCGATTCCATCTCCAGCACTTCGCGTTCGCTGACGTTGAGGTCCTTGGCCACCGCGCTGACTTCGGCCGCGTTGAGCCAGCCCAGGCGGGTCTTGCTCTTGCGCAGGTTGAAGAACAGCTTGCGCTGCGCCTTGGTGGTGGCGACTTTCACGATGCGCCAGTTCTTGATGATGTACTCGTGCATCTCGGCACGGATCCAGTGCACCGCGAAGCTGACCAGGCGCACGCCGACGCTGGGGTCGAAGCGCTTCACCGCCTTCATCAGGCCGATGTTGCCTTCCTGCACCAGGTCGCCCAGCTGCAGGCCGTAGCCGCTGTAGCCGCGGGCGACGTGGATGACGAAGCGCAGGTGCGACAGGATCAGTTCCTGCGCGGCGGCGATGTCGTTGTCTTCGCGCAGGCGACGCGCGAGGCGCTGCTCGTCCTCGACGGACAGCACCGGGATCTGGTGCACGGCACCGATGTACGCCTCCATCGAACCGAGCGTGCTCGGGATCGGCAGGTTGTTGGCGACCAATGCTTGGGACATCGAGACCTCGTTCATGTGGGTGATTTTAGCAGTCGCCATATCTGACTGCTAACCCTGCCAAAAGTTCACTAGCGTTCCGTTCATGGAACGATGGGCCGCACCAATCCCCCTCGGCCACACGTCCGTGATGGGGACGATCAGGCCGGGGACAAGGCCCGGGCCGGCGGCAGCGCCCAGTCGATCGGCGCCTGCCCGCTGCGGGCCAGGAACTGGTTGGCGGCGGAGAAATGCTTGCAGCCCAGGAAGCCGCGGTGGGCGGACAGCGGCGAGGGGTGCGGCGCCTTCAACACCCGGTGCCGGCGCGGGTCGATCACCTTGCCCTTGGCCTGGGCGTAGCTGCCCCAGAGCAGGAACACCAGGTTCTCGCGCTCGCGGTTGAGTACGTCGACCACGTGGTCGGTGAAGCCTTCCCAGCCCTTGCCCTGGTGCGAGCCGGGCTGGCCGGCTTCCACCGTCAGCACGCTGTTGAGCAGCAGCACGCCCTGCCGTGCCCACGGCAGCAGGCAACCGTGGTCGGGGCGGACGAAGCCGGTATCGCTGGCCAGCTCCTTGTAGATGTTCTGCAGCGAGGGCGGGACCTCGACCCCGGGCAACACCGAAAAACACAGGCCGTGCGCCTGGCCCGGCCCGTGGTAGGGATCCTGGCCGAGGATCACCACTTTCACCGCATCGAACGGGGTGGCGTCGAAGGCGGCGAAGATGTCGGCGCCGGCCGGATAGACGGTGGCGCCGGCGGCCTTGCGCTGGCGCAGGAAGGCGGACAGCTGCTGCATCTCCGCGCGCGCGAACCAGTCGCCGACGCGCGCTTTCCAGCTGGGTTCGAGGCGGACCGGGTGGTCGCTCAAGCCCTTGCGCTTCCCGGCTCCGGCAACTTGGCCAGCCGCAGCTGGAACAGCACCTTGGTCACCAGCAGGCGTTCCTCGATCGGCTTCAGCACCAGGTCGTTGGCGCCTTCGCGCAGCAGCGCGGCCTGGTTCTCGCGGTTGTCGTCGCCGGTCATCATCACCATCGGCAGCCGGCGCTTGCCGTAGCCGAAGGCGCCGCGCAGCTGGTTGAGCAGGTCGCGGCCGCTGAGCACGCCCTTGAGGTAGACGTCGCTGAGCACGAGGTCGGCGCCGACGTCGCCGTCGCTGCGCCCGCGGAACTTGTGCAGGTGGTCCAGCGCCTCTTCCACGCTCACCACGTGCAGCACCTGCATCGCCTGGCGCGCCAGCATGCGCTTGGTCGCCGCCGCGACCACCTTGCTGTCCTCGACGTAGAGCACGCGCGCGCCTTCGATCGCCACCGGCTGCACGTAGCCGCGGATGAACGCCGCCAGCGCGCCATGGCCCAGGCTCTTGTCGAAATAGTCGGTGACGTCCTCGGTGAAGGCGCGGGTCTCCAGCGCTTCCTGGGCATTGCCGGAGACCACGATCACCGGCACGTAGGCCTGGCCCGCGGCTTCGCGCACGACCCTGGCCAATGCCAGTCCGTCGCCATCGGGCAGGACCAGCGCGGTGGTCACCAGGTCCACGCCGCCCTCGGCGAGCACCGCGCGGGCCTCGTCCAGGCCGGCGCAGCCGATCACTTCGGCGTTCGGCAATTCGCGCAGCAGGGTGTCGCCGATCAGCTTGCGCACCAGCTTGCTGCCATCGACCACCATCACCCGCGGCGCATCGCTCACCACATGGCGCAGGTCCTGTCCGGCCGCCATCCTCAGGTCTCCGTCGGGCGGGTCTGCCGCAGGTAGTGGCCGGTCACCAGGCCGGCGCCCAGCCAGCCCAGCAGCCCCGCGCCGACCAGCACGCAGGCCGCCGGCAGCGGATCCAGCCCGCGCAGGGCGAAACTGCTGCCGTATTCGGCGGAAAGATCGGCCAGCGGCTGGCGCAGGGCCAGCCATGCCGCGGTCAGCACCGCCAGCGCCAGCGCGCCCGCGGCCAGGCCGTACCAGGCGCCGAGATAGAGGAAGGGACGACGCACGAAGCCGTCGCTGGCACCCAGCAGTTGCAACACGCCGATCTCCTCGCGCCGCGACTGGATGTCCAGGCGCACGGTATTGCCCACCACCAGCAACGCACCCAGGCCGAGCAATGCGGCCAGCACCAGCACCGCGCGGCCGCCGAAGCGCAGCCAGGCGTCGAGGCGTTTGCGCCAGACCGCGTCGTGCTGCACGCGTTCGGCCTCGGGCAGGGTCTTCAACGAATCCGCCAGCAGCAGCTCATCGCCGCGCGGGGTGACCCGCAACACGCTGGGCAATGCGGCCTGCGCCGCATCGGCGCCGAGGGCATCGATCGCCTCGGCCAGGTCCGGCCGCGCGCGCAGCTGCTCCAGCGCCTGCGCCGGGGTCACCAGTTCCACGTGCGCCACGTCGCCGCGCGCGCGCAGCGCGTCGGCGAGCGCCCGTGCCGGTGCCGCCCCGACATCCTGCTTCAGGAACACCGCGATCTCGCGCGACTCGCGCACTTCGCCGCCGAGCCGCGCCATGTTGCCGAGCACCACCCACAGCCCCAGCGGCAATGCCAGCGCCACCGCCATCACGCCGATGGTGAGCAGGGTCGCCCACGGCTTGCGCAGCAGCCGGCCCAGGCTGGCGACGATGCTGTAGCCGTGGTGGTCCAGCCAGGCGCCGAAGCGGCTGGAATGGGTGGCGCGATCATTCATCCGCCAGGTCCTCCGGCGAGATGTCGTCCACCAATTGCCCGTGGTCCAGTACCAGCACCCGCTTGCGCATGCGCTTGACCAGGCCCAGGTCATGGCTGGCGACCAGCACGCTGGTGCCGCGCTCCGGCAACGAGGCGAACAAGGCCATGATCTCCGCCGACAGGGTCGGGTCGAGGTTGCCGGTCGGCTCGTCGGCCACCAGCATCGCCGGCTCGGCGATCACCGCGCGGGCGATGCCGACCCGCTGCTGCTCGCCCGCCGACAATTGCGAAGGCAGGGCGCGCTCGCGCGGCGCCAGGCCGAGGCGGTCCAGGATCGAACGCACGCGCTTGCCGATCTCGCCGCGCCTCATCCCGCGCAGCACCAGCGGCAAGGCCACGTTCTCGGCCACGCTGCGGTCCATCAGCAACTGGTGGTTCTGGTAGACCACGCCGACATTGCGCCGATGGTGGGCGATGCGGCCGCCGCGCACCTTCAGCAGGTTGCGCTCGGAAAACAGCACCGCGCCGCGGCTGGGGCGTTCGGCCAGCTGGATCAGCTTGAGCAGGGTGCTCTTGCCGGCGCCGGAATGGCCGGTGATGAACAGCATCTCGCCGGCCGCGACCGAGAAGCTGACGTCAGCCAGGGCGGCATGGCCTCCCGGGTATTGCTTGCTGACGTTGTCGAAACGCAGGACCGTCATGCGCGGGCGTCGTGCGGGGGAAGTCCGCAGTATCGCCCGTGGCGCTGGCGACGACCAGCGCGGGCGGGTCGAAGCGCGATGCGCTCAGTGCTGCTTGCTGGGCGAACGGGTCACCAGCGATTTCAGGCCGCGGCCGATGCGGCTCAGCAACGAAGGCTGCGCGGCTGGCGCGGTCGCGGACGAAGGGGTTGCCGCGGCCTGCTGCGGCTGCGCGATCGCCTCGCCGTTCTCCAGGCGCTGGCCGCCGCGACGGCGGCGGCGCTTGCGCGCCGGGCGCTCGCCCTCGGCCGCTGCCGGCTTCGGCGTGGCCGGCGCCGCGGCAACGGCAGGCGCGGCGGCGACGGCATCGCCCTCCACGCGCGGCTTGCGCGGCGGACGCGGGCCGCGCTCGCGGCGCTCGCCGGAATCGGGACGCGGGCCACTGCGCTCGCCGCGGCCGCCCGGGCGACCGCCGCTGCGGCCACCGCCGCGCTTGGCATCCTCGGCGGCGCGCGCCTCGCGCACTTCCCTGAAGATCTCGCCGATGCTCTCGCCTTCCTCGGCCTGCAACTCCACGCCCTCGCGCGGCTTGCGCGGCAGCGCGGTCAGCAGCTCCTGGGTCACCGGCTCGGACGGGATCTTCTGCTCGATGTAGGCCTCGATGTCCGGCAGCGACATCGCGTAGCGCTCGCAGGCGAAGCTGATCGCGTCGCCCTCGGCGCCGAGGCGGGCGGTGCGGCCGATGCGGTGCACGTAATCCTCGGCATCGAACGGCAGGTCGTAGTTGTAGACGTGCGAGACGCCGTCGATGTGCAGGCCGCGCGCGGCCACGTCGGTGGCGACCAGCAGCTCCAGCTGGCCGGCCTGGAACTTCTTCAGCAGCGATTCGCGCTTCTTCTGCGGCACGTCGCCGCTGAGCACGCCGACCCGGTAGCCGGCGCGCTCCAGCGCGCGCGCGACGCGCTCGACGAAGGCCTTGGTGTTGACGAAGACCATGGTGCGCGCGCCCTCGCTGCGCGACAGCAGGCCGATCAGCAGCGGGATCTTCTCCTCGTCGGCCGGGTAGTACAGCTTCTGGCGGACCCGCGCGGCGGTGATCGATTCGGTTTCGACGACGAGCTTCTCGGGCTCGTTCATGTGCTCGTAGGCCAGCTCCAGCACGCGGTGGCTGAGGGTGGCGGAGAACAGCAGGGTCTGGCGCTCGGTGCGCACCGGCATGCGCCGCAGCAGGAAGCGGATGTCCTTGATGAAGCCGAGGTCGAACATGCGGTCGGCCTCGTCCAGCACGCACATCTCGCAGGCGTGCAGGCTGACCACCTTGTGCTGCTTGACGTAGTCGATCAGCCGGCCGGGGGTGGCGATGATGATGTCGGCGCCCTTCTGCAGCTGCTCGCGCTGCTTGTCGTAGTCCACGCCGCCGTACACCAGCGCGAACTTCAGGCCGAGGTCGGAGGCGAATTTCACCGCGTCCTTGTGGATCTGGATCGCCAGTTCGCGGGTGGGGGCGAGGATCAGCGCGCGCGGGTCTTCGGGCTTGCGGTCGGCCAGCGCCGGGCGCTTGAGCAGGCGGTCGATCACCGCGACCAGGAAGGCCAGGGTCTTGCCGGTGCCGGTCTGCGCCTGGCCGGCCACGTCGCGGCCGTTCAGCGCCAGCGGCAGGGTCAGCGCCTGGATCGGCGTGCAGCGGGTGAAGCCGGCGGCCTCAAGCCCGGCAAGCAAGGCCGGATGCAGGTCGAAGGAGGAAAAGGTGATGTCGGTCAGGGGTTTGTCGGACACGGCGGCGGCCTCTGGCGGCGCGGCTGGCGTGTCCTTCGGAACATCGCGTTGCACGGTCGCACTTGTATGAATGGGGGGCAGCCACGCAGACTGTCCGGGAGATTCCGGGGCTGTTGATTCCCGGCACGGCACCTTGAAAGACACGGTGCATCCCCACAGTTTACCACCCCGGGCGCAGTCGCCCTGCGCCCCCGCCCTGGAACCGCCATGACCGATACCGTTCTGCACGCCACCGACGCCGACTTCGCCGACCAGGTACTGGCCTCCGACCAGCCGGTGCTGGTGGATTTCTGGGCGCCGTGGTGCGGCCCGTGCAAGATGATCGCGCCGGCGCTGGACGAGCTGGCCGGCACCTATGCCGGCCGCGCCAAGATCGTCAAGGTCGACGTCGACCAGAACCAGCAGACCGCGCTCAAGTACCACGTGCGCAGCATCCCGATGCTGCTGCTGTTCAAGGGCGGCCAGGTCCAGGCCACCCAGATCGGCGCGGTCGGCAAGGGCCAGCTGGCGCAGATGATCGACAAGTCGCTCTGATTCCAGCCGACCTGCAAGGCTGAACCCATCGCGCCCGGCGGCTCACCCGGGCGCCGGGCTGAACGCCCGCCTCCTCCGCCTGTTGCGCGCCATGCCGCGCCAGTGCTAGTTTTCCGCCCGACCCGGCGCCGATCCACCGCCTTGCAGGCGCGCCGCACCCCATCTGATTCCCTTCCCAGCCCCACCTGCAACGGGTGGGCTCGCAACGCAAGCGAGGATTTTTCCCTTGTCCGACCCGACCAACGACGCCACCGGCGAACCCGCCGAGAAGCGCGTGCGCAAGACCCGCGTGGCCAAACCCAAGGACACGCTGACCGTTCCCCCGATCGAAGACGCCAAGCCGGCGCCGCCCGCGGAACCCGCGCAGGCCGCCCCCGCCAGCCACGCATCGGCCGCCGCGCCTCCGCAGGCGACCGCATCCGAGACGCCGCCAGCCCAAGGTGGCGGCGATGCCGCTGGCGGCCAGGGTGACGGCGGCGAAGGCTTCCAGCCGCGCGACGGCCAGCAGCGCCACGGCAACAACCGCCGCGAGCGCTTCAAGAACCGCCGCGACCGCCAGCGCGAGCGCTATCGCGACAACGGCATGCAGGACGAAGGCGGCAACGGCGAGAACTTCGTGCCGCGCCCGCACCCGCAGGTGCCGGAAGGCTTCCCCACCTATTCGCTGGGCGACCTCAAGCGGATGCCGGCGCCGAAGCTGCTGGACATCGCCGAGCAGCTGCAGATCACCGACGGCGTGTCGCGCGCGCGCAAGCAGGACATCATCTTCGCCATCCTCAAGGTGCTGACCCGCCACGGCGAAGGCGTGCAGGCCGACGGCGTGCTGGAAATCCTGCCGGACGGCTTCGGCTTCCTGCGCGCGGCCGAGGCCAGCTACCTGGCCGGCCCGGACGACACCTACATCTCGCCCTCGCAGATCCGCCGCTTCAACCTGCGCACCGGCGACCACATCTCCGGCCGCATCCGCTGGCCGAAGGACGGCGAGCGCTACTTCGCGCTGAACATCGTCGACACCATCAACGGCGAGCCGCTGGAAGCCAGCAAGAACAAGGCGCTGTTCGAGAACCTCACCCCGCTGTTCCCGCGCAAGCGCTTCAAGCTGGAGCGCGGCGACGGTTCGTCCGAAGACATCACCGGCCGCATCCTCGATTTGATGGCCCCGCAGGGCAAGGGCCAGCGCGCGCTGATCGTGTCGCCGCCGAAGGCCGGCAAGACGATGATGATGCAGCAGATCGCCACCGCGATCACCACCAATCATCCGGACGTGCACCTGATCGTGCTGCTGATCGACGAGCGCCCGGAAGAAGTGACCGAAATGCAGCGCACCGTGCGCGGCGAAGTCATTTCCTCCACCTTCGACGAACCCGCCGCGCGACACGTGCAGGTCGCCGAAATGGTGATCGAGCGCGCCAAGCGCCTGGTCGAGCACAAGCGCGACGTGGTGATCCTGCTCGACTCGATCACCCGCCTCGCCCGCGCCTACAACAACGTGCTGCCGAGCAGCGGCAAGGTGCTGACCGGCGGCGTGGACTCCAACGCCCTGCATCGCCCGAAGCGCTTCTTCGGCGCCGCGCGCAACGTGGAGGAAGGCGGCAGCCTGACCATCATCGCCACCGCGCTGGTCGATACCGGCAGCGCGATGGACAAGGTGATCTACGAGGAGTTCAAGGGCACCGGCAACAGCGAAGTGCACCTGGACCGGCGCATCACCGAGAAGCGCGTGTACCCGGCGATCGGCGTCAACCTGTCCGGCACCCGTCGCGAGGACCTGCTGATCGAACCGGAGCTGCTGCAGAAGATCTGGATCCTGCGCAAGCTGCTGCACCCGATGGACGAGATCGCGGCGATGGAGTTTTTGCTGGACAAGATGAAGAACACCAAGTCCAACGACGAGTTCTTCAGTTCGATGAAGCGCTGAGCCGCATCGCCGGCAAGCGAAAAGCCCCGCAGTGCGGGGCTTTTCTTTGTCGCCGTGCCCGTCATTCCTCGACGTTGCTCAAGTCGGCCTCCATGTAGCGCCAGCCGCCGCCGTCGCGCTGCAGCAACACGCGGCCGCGGCGCAGGATGTCGTCGCGATCCTTGCCCTCCACCCACAGCACCGCGTTGTCGCCGTCGATGCGCCCGCTGAGGACCTTGGCCTCGACCGGGGTGCCGTCGCGCAGGTCCTTGAGTGCGGCCTTGACGTCGTCCTGGTCGTCGGACTTGATCCGCCAGCCGTTGTAGTCGCCGCCGACCAGCGTGCGCAGCACCGGCAGGTCGCCCTTCGCCACCGCGGCGATCCAGCTGCGATACGCCTTCGCCGGCTCGCCGCCATCCGCGGGCAACGGCTTGCCGGGCGACGGCGTGATCGCGGCGTCGAACACCAGGTCGAAGTCGTAGGTCTCGCCGAAGAAGTCGTCGGGCTCGGCCAGCACCCAGCGCCCGGCGATGCGGCCTGCGGGGGCCGCCTGCAGCTTGAACTCGCCGTAGCCGGAGGAATTGAACGAAGCGTTCGGCTTGTTGTGCGAGAAATACAGGCCGCACTCGCCGCCCTCGGCATCGATGCAGACGCGCACGTAGCCGGCGCTGCCGTCGCCCATCTGCGCTTCCGCCGCGCTGCTGGCGTGGAAGGCGCCCGCGATCTTCGCCGCGTCCAGCGGCACGTCGCTGAGGTAGACGAAGGTGCGGTCGCCGCCGTCGTCTTCCTCGTTCGCCACCGCGATCGCGTACTTCACCTCGAGGCGCACCTCGCCCTTGCGGAAATGGCCGCTGCCGCGATCCGCGGCGTTCGCCGCCAGCGCCAACCCCAGCAAGGCCAGGCCGATGCCGAATCCCGATGTCCTGCGCATGGTCGCCTCCCGCGTGATTCCCGCCGATACGGGGGCAACGCGAAGCGGGCGGCGGAGCGGCCTATCGCACCGATGCGGCGCGGTTACAGGGACTTGCCGATCACGCTCTTGTCCCCGAGCGCGAACGGCGAGGTCCCGGCGATGAACTCGCCGCTGCCCAGATCGGAAACGCCGATCGCCTGTTCGCCTTCGCCGCCGAGCAGCCACGGTACCGGGTAGTTCGGCCCGCGGAATTCGCGGCGCCAGCTGCCGACCAGCGGATCGCCCTTCCTGCCCGGCGACGACAGCGCGTAATCGACCGGGATCCGCACCGTGAGATCGCTGGGCTTCAGGGCGGCCGGGTCTTTCGCCTGCACCTTGAACGTCCATTTCGCCGCCGCGGACGACGCGTTCTTCTCCAGCATGACACGGGCGCGATCCAGCAGCTCGGGGCGCCCCTTCACGTTGAGCAGGCTGGATTGCGACGCGAAGACTTCCGCCACCGTGCCGTCGGGGTTGAGCCTCAGGTTCAGCAGCACCATGCCCTCGACACCCGCCATCTGCAGGCCCTTCGGGTAGCCCGGCGGCGCCAGCTTGATCGAAGTGATCTCGACAGGCTGGCTCGGGGGCATGGCATCGTCCAGCGTCGTCAGGGTCTTGCCCTGCTCGGCCAGCGCCTTCTTCGATGCGAGCTGCGCTTCGTAGTCTTCCTTGCTGTAGGGCGTGAACACGACATTGTCCACGCGGACTTCATAACCGCCCTTGGTCTCGGTAGCCGCCAAGGTGATGCGCATCGGCGTCTTCGCGTTCACCGGCTTGCCATCCACCAGCACCGGCTTGAATTGCCATCCCGGCACCGCCTTCGCCACCAGAGCCTGGATCTTGGGATCCAGCCTGGTACGGATCCTGTACGCCTGCACCTGTCCTTCGGGCCCGATGTTCAACTCGCCGTCGATGCGCAGCGTCACCACGCTCTCGCCTTCCGCGATCTGCAGCTTGGTCGCCGCCGTGGCGCCTGCGGCCGCAACCATCGCCGCCGCCAATACGATCGAACGCAACATCCGGCATCCCCATGGGCCATCGACTGCCCGCAGTATATTGCCGGAGCATTCCCACTGGACTTCACATGCACGGCGGCGGTCTTGAACTCGCATTGGTGTTCCTGCTCGCGGCGGTGGTCGCGGTGCCGGTGTTCAAGCGCTTCGGGCTGGGCGCGGTGCTCGGCTACCTGGCCGCCGGCGCCTTGCTGGGGCCGCATGCGTTGCGGCTGGTGGCCGATGCCGGGCCGGTGCTGGCGGCCAGCGAGATCGGCGTGGTGATGCTGCTGTTCGTGATCGGGCTGGAGCTGTCGCTGCCGCGGCTGAAGGTGATGCGCAAGCCGATCTTCGGCGTGGGCGGCCTGCAGGTGCTGCTCTGCGGCGGCGTGCTGGCGGCGCTGGCGATGGGCAACGGCATGGGCTGGAAAACCGCGATCATCGTCGGCGCGGGCCTTGCCCTGTCGTCGACCGCGGTCGGCTTGCAGCTGCTCTCCGAGCGCAAGGAACTGGTGGCCGAACACGGACGGCTGGCGTTCGCCGTGCTGCTGTTCCAGGACCTGGCGGCGATCCCGCTGCTGGCGGCGATCCCGCTGCTCGGCACGCATGCCGCCAGCGAAGGCGGTTCCTCGTGGCTGGCCGTCGCCAAGGCGGTCGCGGCGATCGCCGCGCTGGTGCTCGGCGGCCGCTACCTGCTGCGGCACCTGTTCCGGGCGATCGCGCGGACCGGCATGCCGGAGGTGTTCACCGCCGCGGCCTTGCTGGTGGTGCTGGGCAGCGCGTGGCTGATGCAGCTTGCCGGCCTGAGCGCCGGCCTGGGCGCGTTCCTGGCCGGCGTGCTGCTGGCCGAATCCGAATACCGGCACGAGCTGGAAGCGCAGATCAAGCCGTTCGAGGGCCTGCTGCTGGGCCTGTTCTTCATGGCCGTGGGCATGAGCATCGACCTGCAGCGGATCGCCAGCGAACCGGCGGCGATCGCGGCCGGGGTCGCCGTGCTGCTGGCGGTGAAGTTCGCCTTGCTGTTCGGCTTGGGCCTGCGCCCCGGCAAGCTCGACGTGCGCGGGGCGCTGCTGCTGGGCGGCGTGCTCGCGCTGGGCGGCGAATTCGCCTTCGTGGTGTTCGGCGAGGCGGCGAAGGCGGGGCTGCTCGAGGCCGCGCAACGCGACCGCCTGGTCGCCATCGTCGGCCTGTCGATGGCGGTCACGCCGCTGCTGCTGATGCTGATCACGCGCTTCGCGCCGCGCACCGACAAGCGCGCGAAGCGGGCCTTCGACGAGATCCCGGACGAACACCCGCAGGTGCTGATCGCCGGCTTCGGCCGCTTCGGGCAGATCGTGGCGCGCCTGCTGTGGGCGCAGAAGATCCCGTTCATCGCCATCGATCCGGATGTCGAGCAGGTGGATTTCTTCCGCCGCTTCGGCAACCAGATCTACTACGGCGACCCGACCCATCCCGAGTTGCTGCGCTCGGCCGGCGCGGCTCGGGTCAAGGTGTTCGTGGTGGCGATCGACAGCGTCGAGGAATCGACCGCGATGGTGCGCTTGCTGCGCAACCAGTATCCGGACGCGCATGTGCTGGCGCGCGCGCGCGACCGCCGCCACGCCTGGCAGTTGCTCGACCTGGGCGCGCGCGCGTTCCGCGAGCTGTTCGGCAGCAGCCTGGAGATGGGCCGCGAGGTGCTGGTCGCGCTGGGCCTGGATCCGGCGCAGGCCGAGGATCGCGCGCGCCGCTTCCGTGCCTTCGACGAAAAGGTGCTCGATGCGCAGCGGCTGATGCAGGACGACGAGGATGCGCTGATCCAGAGCGCGCAGGATGCGCGCCGCGAACTGGCCGAGCTGTTCGAGGCGGACGCGGGCGAAGGCGCGCTGGGGCGGATCGTCGAGCGCGAGGACTGAAACCCGCGATGCCGGCGCAAGCCGGCATGGCGATCATCGCTCGCGCAGGTCGTTCTTGGTTTGCTTTCCTTCGCCATTCGCGAAGGGCATGCGTGTCGCTTCCTCCGCTATTCGCGAAGGAAACGCGCCATCGACACCTGCTGCGGCGCATTGCCCGGAGGCGCGAGTTCCGCGGCGACATCCACGTAGCCGCGCATCAGGGCGATCTCGCGCGGGGTACGGTTGAGCGCGTCGCGCTGGTCGAGGTCGGCGCCTTCGCGCAGCAGCGCCTGCGCGATCCGCAGCAGGCCATGCAGGGCGGCCAGGTGCAGCGGGCCGAAACCGCGCTGGTCGCGCGCATCCAGCCGCACTTCCTCGTCGAACAGGCGCTCCAGGCCGGCCAGCACCACGTCTTCCGTGCTCGGCGTGCCGGGCTCGGCGCGTGCGCCGAGCAGCAGCAGCAGGGGCGTGACCCCGCCAGCCGCGGACTGCTGTGGATCGGCGCCGGCCAGCAGCAAGGTGTCGAGCAGGGCGACCAGGCGCGGACGTTCGCGCGCGGTGAAGCCGTACAGGGTCGCGCAATGCAGCGGGGTCAGGCCCTGGGCATCGGTCGCGTGCAGGTCGGCACCGGCCTGCAGCAGCCGTGCAACCAGTTCCGGCAAGCCCAGCGCCGCGGCCAGCATCAGCACGGTGACCTCGCCCGGCAGGCGCTGTTCCAGGCCTGCGCCGGCCTCGAGCAGGCGCTCGACGATCTCCGCCTGGCGCATGCTCACCGCCGCCGACAGCGGAGTGGCGCCGGTGTTGGCGGCCAGCGCCGGGTTGGCGCCGCGCGCCAGCAGCAACTCGACCAGGGCGCGATGGCCGCCGCCGGCCGCACGCAGCAGCGCGCTGCAGCCCTGGCTGTCCACCGCATCCACCGGCAGGCCGAGATCGAGCAGGCGACGCACCGCATCGGTATCGCCGACGATCGCCGCCGCCGGCACGTCGCTGGCCTGCAGCGGGCGCCGCGGCAGCCGCCAGCCGCGCCAGTCCAGCCAGTCGGCGAGATCGCGGCGGCCTGCGGCGAGGGCGACGCCCAGCGGCGTCTGGCCATCGGCGGCACGCCGGTCCGGCGCGGCGCCGGCCGCGACCAGCCGCTTGAGTTCCTCTTCGCGGCCCAGCGCGGCGGCCAGGTGCAGCGCGCTCATGCCGTGGCTGTCGCGCGCGTCGAGGTCGACCCCGTGCGCGATCAGCCGTTGCAGCAGCTGGGTCCAGTGCAGGCGCACCGCCAGCGCCAGCGGCGGATCGCCGGCGGGCGAGGCGCCATAGGGATCCGCGCCGCGTTCGAGCAATTCCAGGGCGAACCGTTGCGCGCGCGGCGCCGATCCGGCGTCGGCGCCTGCCGCCAGGCAGGCCGCGAGCCATGCGGCGAAACCGCCGCCGCCGGCGGGCGAGGCGCCCTGCGCGAACAGCGTGCGCAGGGCATCGATGCCGTCCACGCCGCGCGCCAGTGCGGCGGCGACCGGCGTCGGCGCGCCCGGCACCCGCGCTTCCGCCTGCGCGCCGTGGCGCAGCAGCCATTGGATGCGCTCGGCATCGGCGGCGATCTCGGCATCGCAGAGCAGGCCGTTCATTTCGGCCGCGCCGAGCAACGCGGCCAGCGGCGCCAGCTCGCGCCCGCCGACGCCTTCCAGCAGGCGCTCGCGCAGCAGCAGCGAGGGCGGGCGGTCCGGCGGCGCGGCATCGTCGCCATCGCCCATCATCGCGACCGGCAGGGCGCGTTTCGGATCCAGGGCCGATGCCAGCGTCCAACGCCCGGCCGCCGTCGCGATGTCCACCGCGCTGTGGCCTTCGGCATCCAGCGCCTGCGGATCCACCCCCAGTTCCAGCAGGCGCTTCACCAGCGCGGCCGAAGGGGCTTCCGCGGCGACCGCCAGGTGCAGCGCATTCGCCCCGGCGGCATCGGCGGCGCGCGGGTCGGCCTGCGCGTCCAGCAGGGTTTCCAGCGCCGGCAGCGCCGCGCTGCGCGCGCTGTCGAGGAATGGCGTGCGGCCTTCGCCATCGCGCGCATCGACGTCGGCACCGGCATCGAGCAAGGCCGCGACGATGCCCGCATGGCCGGCCAGCGCGGCCTCGTGCAGGGCGCTGCGGCCGCGCGCATCGCGCGCATCCACCCGCGCCTTGTGCCGCAGCAGCAGTTGCACGCCGGCGGCATCGTCCTCTTCGGTGCCGGCCGCGGCCAGCAGCACCGGCTGGCCGCCATCGGGTTCCGGTTTGGCGCCGCGTTCCAGCAGGAAGCGCGCCAGCCGCCAGTTGCCGGCGATGCAGGCGGTGCCCAGCGGCGACACGCCTTCGGCGTTCAGCGCATCCATTTCCGCACCGGCATCGCGCAGCAGCGCGGCCACCCCGGGGTCGGAGCTGCGCGCGGCATGGTGCAGCGGGGTGCTGCCTTCGGCATCGGCGATGCGCGGATCGGCGCCATTGGCGAGCAGGGTCATCACCGCCTCCGGGCGCCCGTGCCAGCTGTCGCGGGTGGCGGCCAGCAAGGGCGTGGTCCAGGCGTGCGCGGCGTTCAGGTCGACGCCACGCTCGATCAGGCCGCGCAGCAGGCGCAGGTCGGGCAATACCGCGGCGAGCACCGGCAGGCCGCGACGGTCGCGTTCGCCGGCGGGGGCCGCCGCGCGCGCATCGGCGCCGGCTTCCAGCAGTTGCAGCGCGCGCTCGACCCGGCCGGCGCGCGCCGCCGCATACAGCTCGCGGGTCAGCGCCTCGACGTCGACCGCGGCCGCGGCGGCCGCCGCAACCGGCAACGGCGCCACGGCCTCGACCGCGGCCGCGGCGCTGTCGTCGACATCGTCCATCTCCACCACCGGCAGGCCGTGCACCAGCAAGCGCGCCGGTGCGGACTGCAGCAGCGCATGCGCCAGCGGCAGCAAGGCGGCATAGGCGATGGCGGCGATCGTGCGGGCATCGCCGGCCAGCAAGCCGGGCCAGGCCAGGGCGATGCCGCCGCCGAGCAGCAACAGCACCGGCACCGCGACCTGCAGGCCGCTCCACGCACTGCGCTCATGCCGGTCCTGCGCCGAGTAGCGCGAGCCGAGCGCGCCGCCTTCGCGTTCGATGCCGTGCCACAGCGGCCAGTGCCGCCACAGCAGCAGCAACACGACCGCGCTGGCGCCGCTCATCGCCAGCGTCGGCAGCAGGCCCGGCGAGGCGCGCAACGCCTGCAGCGGCCAAGCGGCCAACAGGCCGGCCAACGCGAACCCGCCGGCCCACAACAGGGCCAGCGACAGCGCGTCGCGGCCCAAGCGTGCCTTGCCGCGAGTGCCGCGCAGCAGCGCGATGCCCAGTGCCGCCGGCACCTGGGCGAGGAAAGCGAACGCACCAGCACTGCCGATATCGAACCAGCAGGCGCCGGCCAACAGCATCGACAGCATGACCAGCGCGAACCCCATGCCGCGGCGCGACTCAGCCATCGGTGCCCCAGTCTTCGGTCATCGGGTCTTCGACCGTCGGCGGGAACTGCAGGTGGAAGCCGCGGCTGGCGAGGTTGGCGCGCACCACCTCGGGGTTTTCCCGGGCCAGCCTGCGTTCCGGAACCAGGTCGACCTCCAGCACGAACTGCAGCGTGCCCAGCTGGGTGCGCAACGGTTCCGGCAGGCCGGCGAAGTCGTCGCGCTTGGCGAGGTAGAGGTAGGTATCGGCCTTTTTCAGGCTCTTGTAGACGTAGGCGAGCATCGCGATCCGGGGGAACCGGCCTGACGGAATCGCGGTGATTGTGCGGGAAAGCGCGGTGCGACGGAACCGCGCATTCACTGCCCGGACTAGTGGTAGCCGGAATCCGCCGCGACTTTCCCGGCGAACACCCGGTACGACCACCACGTGTAGCCCAGGATCACCGGCAGCAGCAGCACCAGCCCGACCAGCACGAACATCTGCGAGGACGGCGACGCCGCGGCCTGCCAGATGGTCAGCGACGGCGGCACCAGGTACGGCCAGATCCCCAGCACCAGCCCGGCGAAACCGAGCCCGAAGAAGCACAGGGTCAGCACGAACGGGCGCGCATCGCGGCCCTGCGCCATCACCGCGCGCCACAGGGCGAACGCCACCGCCAGCACCAGCAGCGGCACCGGCGACAGCCACCAGAAATTCCCGCCATCGAACCAGCGCGCCATGATCCGGCTGTCCAGGAACGGCAGCCAGGCGCTGACCAGGCCCATGAACACCACCACCACCAGCACCAGCGGCCGCGCCAGGCTGCGCGCCACGTGTTGCAGCGCGCCCTCGGTCTTGAGGATCAGCCAGCACGCGCCAAGCAACGCGTAACCGAACACCACCGCCGCGCCGGTCAGCATCGAGAACGGGCTGAAGAAGCCGAGCATGCCGCCGATGTACTTGCCCGCCTGCATCGGCATGCCTTCGACCACCGCGCCCAGGATCACGCCCTGCCAGAACGCCGCGCACAGCGAGCCCAGCGCGAACGCCCAACCCCACAGGAACTTGCTGCGCTGGGCCTTGAAGCGGAATTCGAACGCCACCCCGCGGAACACCAGCGCGATCAGCATCAGCAACACCGGCAGGTACAGCGCCGACAGGATCAGCGCATAGGCCTTGGGGAACGCCGCCAGCAAGGCCACGCCGCCGAGCACCAGCCAGGTCTCGTTGCCGTCCCAGATCGGCGCGGCGGTGTTCATCATGTGGTCGAGCTGGTCCTCGTCCTCGGCGAACGGGGCAAGGATGCCGAGGCCCAGCACGAAGCCGTCCAGCAGCACGTACATCAACACGCCGAAGCCGATCACGCCGAACCAGATCACCGGCAGCCAGTACTCCATCACGCGCCCCCTTCGATCTTCTCGTCCGGCAGCGACAACGGCCGCGCCGGGGTCTTTCCGCCACCCGCCATGTCCTTCGGCGGCTGCTTGACCGGGCCCTTGCGCAGCAGCTTCTGCAGGTACCAGATGCCGGCGCCGAACACGAAGGCGTAGGCCGACGCGTAGATGACGAGCGACGACAACACCGCCGCCGCCTGGATGTTGGGGCTGACCGAATCGGCGGTGCGCAACACGCCGTACACCGTGTACGGCTGGCGCCCGATCTCCACCACATACCAGCCGGCCAGCAGGGCGATGAAGCCCGATGGCGCCAGCAGCCGCCAGCCATCCTGCAGCCAGCGTCCGCCGCGCGTCGTGGCATCGAACAGCCAGCCGCGCTTCCACGCCCACAGCGAGGCCAGCACCAGCAGCAGCATCGCCATGCCCAGTCCCACCATCACCCGGAATGCATAGAACACCGGCTTCACCGGCGGGCGCTCATCGCGCGGGACCGAGGTCAGCGGCTGGATGTCGCCGTCCAGGGTATGGGTCAGGATCAGGCTGCCGAGCCGGGGGATCGCGAGCTCGTAATCGTTGCGTTCCTCGCGCTCGTTCGGCACCGCGAACACGACCAGCGGCACGCCGTGGCCGGGCGGTTCGCTGCGCCAGTGCGCTTCCATCGCCGCCACCTTGACCGGCTGGTGCTCGCGCGCATTGAGGCCGTGCAAGTCGCCGACGAACACCTGCAGCGGCACCGCGATCGCCGCGAACGCCACCGCGTGCTTGAGCATCCGCTTGCCGGCCTCGACATGCTCGCCGCGGCGCAGGTACCAGGCGCTCACCCCGCCGATCACGAAGCAGGTGGTGATGAACGCGGCCAGCACCATGTGCGCCAGCCGGTACGGGAACGAGGGGTTGAACACGATCGCCCACCAGCTTTCCGGCTGGAACACGCCCTGCGCATCGAGGCTGTAGCCCTGCGGCGTCTGCATCCAGCTGTTGGCCGAGATGATCCAGAACGTGGAGATCAGGGTGCCGATGGCGACCATCAGGGTCGCGAAGAAGTGCAGGCGGTCGGAGACCTTCTTCCAGCCGAACAGCATCACGCCAAGGAAACCGGCTTCGAGGAAGAACGCGGTCAGCACTTCATAGCTGAGCAGCGGGCCGAGGATGTTGCCGGCCTTCTCGCTGAGCACCGCCCAGTTGGTGCCGAACTGGAAGCTCATCACGATCCCGCTGACCACGCCCATGCCGAACGAGACCGCGAAGATCTTCAGCCAGAAGAAGTAGAGGTCGCGCCAGAGGTCGTCCTTCGTGCGCAGCCAGCGCCATTCGATGAAGGCCAGCCAGCTGGCCAGGCCGATGGTGAAGGCCGGGAACAGGATGTGGAACGAGATCACCAAGCCGAACTGGACTCGCGAGAGGAAAAGCGGCGACAGCAGCCCTGCATCCACGCATGCGCTCCGCGGCGCGCGGGAAGGCGCCGCGTGGCGAATTGTCCCATGCGCGCGCTGGAGCATCCATTCGAAATGTTCGATGGACATGCTCGATGGGACTTCCGGCGCATGCGTGGCGTGCGGCGGCTGCTACCCTGCCGGGACTTCGTTCCCGGACCACCCCATGCGCCTTGCCCCGCTCGCCTTCGGCCTGTTGCTGGCCACCACCGCCGGCCACGCCGCCACCCCGATCAGCCTCGAGCAGGCGATGGCCGATCCGGACTGGATCGGCCCGCCGGTGGAAGACGCCTGGTGGCGCTGGGACGGCAAGGCCGCGCAGTACACGCTGAAGCGCAAGGGCGCGAGCATCCGCGACACCTGGCAGGTCGGCATCGATGGTGGTGCAACACCGGCAATCATCGAAGGCAGCGCGCGCGCCGACCTCGATGTCGCCGGCGCGCTGATCGACGCCGCCGGCACGCGCAGCGCCTTCGTCCGCAACGGCGACGTGTTCGTGCGCGACCTGCGCAGCGGCGCGCTGACCCAGCTCACCCGCGGCAACGAAGGCGAATCGCGCCTGCTGTGGAGCCGCGATGGCGCACTCGTCTGGCGCGGCGGCGATGCCTGGTACCGCTGGGATGGCCGCGGCATCGTGCAGGCCGCGCAACTCAAGGCCGACGACGCGCCGGGCCAGCCGCCCAAGCCCGACGACCTGCGCGACCGCCAGCTGCGCCTGATCGAAACACTGAAGGACGATCACGCCCGCCGCAACGCCGCGCGCGAACAGGACGAGGCCTGGCGCAAGGCCGATCCCACCCGCGCCGCCGCGCCGATCTACCTGGGCAAGGGCGTCGATATCGTCGATTCCGCGCTGTCGCCGGACGGGCGCTGGCTGCTGGTCGCCACCACCGAAAAGGGCGCGGACGCCGGGCAGGCCGGCAAGATGCCGAAGTACGTCACCGAATCCGGCTACGAGGAATTCGAGGACGTGCGCACCCGCGTCGGCCGCAACGACCCGCTGCCGCAGAAGCTGTGGCTGGCGGAAATTTCCACCGGCAAGGTCAGCGAGCTGAAATTCGACGCCCTGCCCGGCATCGCCGTCGACCCGCTGGCGGCCATGCGCAAGGCCGCCGGCAAGGACGCGTTGAAGGGCAACCGCGCGGTGCAGGTCGCCACCAGCGGCGACAACGGCGATGCGCCGGCCCTGCTGTGGAGCGGCGACAGCCGCAACGCGGCGGTGATGGTGCGCGCGATCGACAACAAGGACCGCTGGATCGCCACCGTCGATCTCGCGAACGCGAAGCTGCAGCCGCGCCACCGGCTGACCGATCCGGCCTGGATCAACTGGGGCTTCAACGACTTCGGCTGGCTGGCCGATGGCCGCACGCTCTGGTACCTCAGCGAGGAAAGCGGCTACTCGCATCTGTACACACTCGATGGCGCCAGCAAGGCGCAGCTGACCGACGGCAAATGGGAAACCTCGTCGGTGGTGCCCGCGCGCGACGGCAGCGCGTTCTACTTCCTGTGCAACCGCGCGCAGCCGGGCGATTACGAAGTCTGCCGCGTGCCCGCGCGCGGCGGCGCCACGCGCGAACTGACCTCGCTCGATGGCGTGGAAAGTTTCCGCGTGTCGCCGGACGGATCGAAACTCCTGGTGCGCAATTCGTCCGCCTACCTGCCACCGCAGGCTTACGTGGTCGATGCGGACGGCGGCAGCGCACGGCAACTCACCGATACGCGTACTACCGAATTCAAGGCGCGCGACTGGATCCAGCCGCAGATCGTGCAAGTCCCGTCGAAGCACGGCGCCGGCACCATCTGGGGCAAGTACTACGCACCCGCCGCGATGGAACCGGGCAAGCAATACCCGATCGTGATGTTCGTGCACGGCGCCGGCTACCTGCAGAACGTCAGCGCGCGCTATCCGAACTATTTCCGCGAGCAGATGTTCCACAACCTGCTGGTGAACGAGGGCTACATCGTCCTCGATCTCGACTACCGCGCCAGCGAGGGCTATGGCCGCGACTGGCGCACCGCGATCTACCGCTGGATGGGCAAGCCGGAGCTGGAGGATTACCTGGATGGCCTGGACTGGCTGGTCGAGACCAAGCAGGGCGACCGCGACCGCGCCGGCATCTACGGCGGCAGCTATGGCGGCTTCATGACCTTCGCCGCGCTGTTCCAGAAGCCCGGCGTGTTCAAGGCCGGCGCCGCGCTGCGCCCGGTCAGCGACTGGTCGCAGTACAACCACGAATACACCAGCAACATCCTCAACACGCCGGAGCTCGATCCCGAGGCCTACAAGCGCTCCAGCCCGCTTGAATACGCGAGCGGCCTGCAGGACCACCTGCTGATCGCGCACGGCATGATCGACGACAACGTGTTCTTCA